>PLYU01000107.1 GCA_003153495.1 Myxococcales bacterium | reverse complement strand
CGACCCCGACCTCGACCCCGACCCCGACCTCGACCGGGACCTCGACCCCGACCCCGACCCCGACCGACGTCACGGGGGCGCCTGCCGGATGCGGCGCGTATACTCCGCGGCGTGTCGGCCGCGCCTCGCCCGAAGATGCTCACGGCGGACGATCTACTCGCCCTGGCGGACGACCGCGGGCGCGAGGTCGTGCACGGGGCCATCGTGGAGAAGGCCGCGCCCAGCGCAGAGCACGCAGACGCGCAGTTCGGTCTCGGCGAGACGCTGAGGCGCCACTTTCACAAGCGGCGAGGCGACGCGGGTGGCGGCTGGTGGATCCTGGGAGAGGTGGAGGTCGAGCTCGAGCGCCACGAAGTCTACCGACCCGATCTCGTCGGCTGGAGGCGCGAGCGCGTGCCCGAGCGGCCGACCGGGCGGCCCGTGCGCGTGCGACCGGACTGGGTCTGCGAGATCCTGTCGGCGTCCAACGCGAAGCACGACCTGGTCACCAAGTTCCAGGTGCTGCAGCGCTGCGGCGTTCCGCACTACTGGGTCGTCGATCTGGACCGCGAGGTGCTCACGGTGCACCGGTGGACCGAGCAGGGGTACCTGGTCGCGCTGCAGGCGACGCGGGGGCAGGCCGTACGGGCGGAGCCGTTCGAGGCGATCGAGCTGCGCGTGGGGTTGCTGCTCGGTGAGGAGCTGGAGTCGGAGGGGTAGGGGAGCGAGCTTCGGTCAGCGCCGACCGAGCTTCGGTTCTTGGTGACCGAGCCACGGTCAGTGCTGAGCGAGCAGGTAGCGCTTGGCACCGCGGTCGAGCAAGAGGCGGGGAGTTCACGGAAAAGAGGTTAGAGGACCTTCGCGGCTTCCGCTCGGACTGGAAGCGTGGTCCATTTGGAGGCCCGATGACGCGCTACCCTACGGGGACCGTGAACCGCCGACTGCAACGGGGGCTGGGCGTGCTCGTGGGGCTCGTCGCCTGCGTGGGGGTGGGCTCGAGCTGTTCGAGCGGCGAGCCTTCTTCGAGCGGTGCGCTCGCGAGCGGCGCGGACGGGGGCGCGAGCGGCGGCTCGAGCGGCGCGGGAGGAAGCGGCTCGGGCGGAAGCTCGGGCAGCTCGGGCAGTTCGGGCAGTTCGGGCAGCTCGGGCAGTTCGGGCAGCTCGGACGCCGGAGCGACGGGCGTCGACGGATCGGCCGCGGCCGGCGTCGATGCCTCCCGCGGCGTTTGCCTCGGCTCGTCGCTCCTCGGGGCGCTCGGCAAGAGCCACCTCATCGTCGGCGGCACGATGGCCGACGCGACCGCGACCCAGGCGCCGTTCGACCTCCGCTACGACTACATCTCCGGCGGTCTTTTCGACGGGTCGTCGCCGTGCTCGTCGTGCGCGAGCGGCTGCACCACGAACGGGACGACGTGCGCCAACTCGGGCCCCGGCTGCGCGTGGTGGGGCTGCTGGCAGTACGACAAGGACCCCCCGGGCGCGTACGCGCGCGGCCTCGTGTCGAAGACCGGCAGCGCGTCCCCTTCGCAGATCCCGATGTTCACGTACTACCAGATCCTCCAGGCGAGCGGCGTCACCGAGGGCGCTCCGGAGGTCACCCAGGCTGCCACGAACGCGGCGCTGATGGCGCGGTACTTCGCCGACTGGCGCTTCCTCCTGCAGCAGATCGGGCAGAGCGCGGCGATCCTGCACGTCGAGCCGGACTTCTGGGGCTACGCCGAGCAGCACGGGGCCGACCCGCACGCGATGCCGGCGGCGGTGGCGAGCGCGAACCCGACCGATTGCGCCGCGATGGAGAGCTCGATCGCCGGAATGGGCAAGTGCATGATCGCGATGGTCCGCAAGTACGCGCCGCACGCCTTCGTCGGGCTCCATGCCTCCGCGTGGGGCACGAACATCGACGTCGCCGGGAACACGAACCCCGGCTTCGACGTGGCCGGCGAGGCGAAGAAGCTCGCGACGTTCCTCGCGGAGTGCGGCGAGTCCGACGCGGACCTCATCGTCGTCGAGACGAGCGACCGGGACGCCGGCTACTACCAGTCGCAGGGCAAGAGCACGTGGTGGGACGCGACCAACGCCAAGCTCCCGGATTTTCACCAGGATTTTGCCTGGGTCAAGGCCCTCACCGAGGCTCTCGGGAAGCCGGCGCTCTACTGGCAGACGCCCCTCGGCAACACGAGCCAGAACAACACGACCAACCACTGGCAGGACAACCGCGTCGACTACTTCTTCGGCCACATGGACGAGCTGGCGGGGGCGCACGCGATCGGCGCCGCATTCGGGGCCGGGGCCGGCGCCCAGACGACGCCCGAGTCGGACGGCGGCAACTTCGTCTCGAAGGCCAAAGTGTACTCGGCGCGACCCGGCGGGGGACAGGCGCTGTGCCAGTGACTTTCGCGGGCGCGCCCCTCCGGCTATTCGGAGGACGCGCTCGTCCCAAAATGGTGGACGTGGTCAAAATGGTACGTGATTCTGCCGTCAGCGGAACGAGCCACGAACGAACGTCGCAAAGGCGCGATGGACGAAGCCGCTGCGCGGCAGCCTTCCGACCTGACGCGTGATCGCGCGCGCCCGAGCGCGGGAGAGGCGCATGGGGGCCCCGTCAGCGCGGCTTGCGGGCACTGAGGAGTCGTCGACAGCGAGAGGCGACCCTGGAGGTCCGCCGCGCCCGAGGGTCGGGCGCCGCGCTCCAGGGAGAGATGCCGATGACGACTCAAGACAAGCTCGATCGGGCCTTCGACTTGCGGGGCACGCCCGCCACTACACGCGCGATCTACGGCTGGTGCATTCGCAGGTTCGAGCGGTTCGCGGGGCGCCCCGCTTCCGAGTTGCAACGCGAGGACGTCGAGCAGTTCCTGCTGCACCTCGTTCGCGACCGGAAGGTCAGCCCTTCGACGCACAACGTGTACGCCGCGGCGTTGGCGTTTCTCTACTCGGTGGCGCTCGAGCGTCCCGTGGTGATGGCGCGCGTACCGCGTCGCAAGGAGCCGATGCGGCTGCCCGTGCTGCTGTCGCCCGCGGATGTCGCCACGTTGATCGCGGCCGTACGCCCCCCGTCGACGTCGCGCCCGCCGCGAAGAGTGCGAGCGTCGCCATGCAGACCGGGAACATGTCAGGCCGCGCCGACCACCAGCGGCGAGCCCCGTCTCGACGAGCGTCTTGAGCCCCGAGAGCACCGTGCTCCAGCCGTCGCCGACGCCCTTGAACGTGGCGGTTTCTCCGTCGAAGTCGTCGTGGATCAGCGTCAGCTTGCACGCGTCCCCCCGCTTCTCGATGAGCCAGGTCACCCTGCTCGGCCGATCGCCTCTCGTGTCGTCCTTGAATGGGCACGCGAACGTCTGTACCAGCCGGTACGGAGGCTCGATCTCGACGACCTTGCCCTCGATGCGCACGGTGCCATCCGGAGCGCGGTGCTCGTACTTCGCGCCCGCCACCCACGTGCTCTGGACGCTCTGCTCGAAGAAGTATTGCCTGGTGAACGCAGGGTCGGTGATGGCCTTCCAGAGGCGCTCGGGGGTCGTACGGATGTCCTCATAGACGTGCTTCGGGCGTGTCTTCTCCATGTCCTCATCTCCTTCTTCGAGGCGCTTCTTGAGATCGGCCAGAGCGCGGGTGAACGGCCGGGCGTACCACCGGTCGAGGACCCGGCGGATCGGCACCGGGTTCAAGTAGTGGAGCTTCTCGCGCCCGGCTCGCCGGGTGGTCACCAGGCCGGCCTCTTCCAGGACGCGCAGGTGCTTCCGCTCGCTGGCGGAACCGGCTCACGTAGCGCTCGGTGTCCGCGCGCCGCGGTTCCCGCGGCGCACCCCCATTCGCGGTCCTCGCTCCGGCCATTCCGTTCACAACGGAACCGCCGGCCACGGCGGCGACGCGGGCCCCGATGTCCTGCGGGGAGAGTACGTTCTCCGTCACAGCCAGTTCGCGGCGCCGCGCTCCTCGTGAGCTCAATGCTCATTCCTTTGATGAATGCGTATGATAGTCTCGGCACCCGCGGAATCGCCGCGCCGCCCACCCTGCAGCGCCGTCGACCAAGAAAGCGCCGGGGCGTCGGGCGCTTGCCGACCCCGCGACGCAGACCGCTCTCATTCCCGCCCGCAAGAGGAAGACGATGAATGCGTGGAAAGACTTGTTCGTGACCACTTGCCTCCTCAGCCACCAGACCGAACGAGCCGCCCATCGGCTCGGGGTGCGCTTCTTCCTTCCGTCCCTGTTTCGCCTGCGCTACGCGAACATGGGAGGGCTCGACATCGACGATTTCACCCGACAGCTGGGCGAGCTCAAGTCGTTCGAGGAACACGCATGGTGCGGCTACTGGAACGAGATCGGGCAACAGTACGAGCAGCAGGCGGAGAAGCTGATTTTGACCGGAGCCAAGGACGACCAAGCGCAAGCAACCAACTTCCTCATCAAAGCGACCACTTACTTCACGGTGGCCGCGTTCCCTGGCCATACGCCGCTACGCATGGATGCCTACTACAATGCCCGACGGCTTTCGGATCGGCTCCTGCCGATGCTCGACGGCACCATGAAGAGAGTAAAGCTGGACATCGCCGGGGAGAACGTGGAGGGATACCTCCGCTTTCCGCCCGGCGAAGGCAAGCGCCCTTTCGTCTTGGTGACGAACGGCCTCGAGGGCACCGTGCAAGAGATCGCGCTCCCGATACTCAAGTACCGTCATGCGGACATCGGGGTTTTCCTGATGGAGATGCCCGGAACGTACGACTATCAGCGGCCGATGTCGAGCGCCTCGGAGGAAGTCTACCGGGGGGTCATCGAGCACTTTGCCGCCCATCCGCGCGTCGACCCCAGCGCCATTGCAATGGTGGGCGTCAGCTTCGGCGCATACTGGTCCGCCCGCATGGCGGCGGTCTCCCCACTCCTGCGGTGCGCCGTCGTGTCCGGCGCGCCGCTTCATCACGCGTTCTCGCGGTGGAGCGCGGTCGGCACGCCGGAAATCTTCGTGGCCGCACTAACGAAGGTCACCGGCGCAAGCGGCATGGCCGATCTTAGGTACAAGCTCGAGCAGCTGTCCTTCGAAAAGAACGACCTCTTCCATCGCGTAAAGATTCCAACACTGATCCTGAACGGGGATCGCGACACCCTTCTTGGCACGAAGGACTCGCTGGCTCTCGGTACGAAGGCGCCGGCTGCCTTCTTGAAGCTCTATGAGAACGACGACCACTGCGCGATGGGACACTATCGGGAATGGCTCGATCTGACCTTCGACTGGATTCGCTCGCAGTGCCAGTCGAACGGGTCTACGGTCGCGTAGGTTTCCGCACGCCGCTGGCGAGCGCGGGACGACGCCGCGGCCTCGCGATGCGTTTCCAGTCACCACACTTTCCGTGCTCGTCGATCCGTCGCCGCCTCGAGACCTTGAAGAGGCCCGTCGTCGGATCGCGGAGTTCGAGGCTGCACTGACGTCGACGACGGATCGGTTATCGTCGACGACGGGATCGAGGACGCCAAGTGTGGCTCGATCGATTGCGGTAGGGACGGCCCTCGCCCATAACGGGTTCGGGCTGCCCCCCGCGCAGATCCGAGCGAGCGGCACTACCGCACTCGGCTCCTGTCTCGGGTCTTGGCGTCGAAGCGCTCTTCGGGCCACGGGTGCAGGATCTTCGGGGACGGTATCCAGCGGTCCGACAGCCGTTGCATGCGTTCCCAGGTGAGTCGACTGCGCTGACTGCGTCTCCGAAGAGCGAACAGCCATCGTCGTTCGACTTCCTTTTCGAACACCGCGAGGCTCCTGCCGTTGGTTGGCACGGCGTGGTACGCGAAGCAGGCCCGGCAAGACCAGCGCATCCCACGGGGCGTGCGGCCGGCGACCCCGACCCCGACCCCGACCCCGACCGACGCCACGGGGGCGCCTGCCTCACGGCGGACGATCTACTCGCCCTGGCGGACGACCGCGGGCGCGAGCTCGTGCACGGGGCCATCGTGGAGAAGGCCGCGCCCAGCGCGGAGCACGCCGACGCGCAGTTCGGTCTCGGCGAGACGCTGAGGCGTAACTTCCACAAGCGGAGCGGCGGCCCGGGCGGGGGCTGGTGGATCCTGCGAGGTCGAGGTCACGATCCGGACCGCGAGGTGCTCACGGTGCGCCGGTGGACCGAGCAGGGGTACCTGGTCGCGCTGCAGGCCACGCGGGGGCAGGTCGTACGGGCGGAGCCGTTCGAGGCGATCGAGCTGCGTGTGGGGTTGCTCTTCGGGGAGGAGCTGGAGGGGTAGGTCCGAGGGACGGAAGGGCGGGGCCGAGCCTCGTCTCCATGGAGCCGAAGGACGCAAGGGCGGGGGCGAGCCTCGTCTCCATGGAGTCGAAGGACGCAAGGGCGGGGCCGAGCCTCGTCTCCATGGAGTCGAAGGACGGAAGGGCGGGGCCGAGCCTCGTCTCCATGGAGCCGAGGGACGCAAGGGCGGGGTCGAGCCTCGTCTCCATGGAGCCGAGGGACGTAAGGGCGGGGGCGAGCCTCGTCTCC
>PLYU01000108.1 GCA_003153495.1 Myxococcales bacterium | reverse complement strand
GGCCGCAGGTTCGGGCGCGGGCGCGGGCGCAGCCGCGGCGGAGATGACGGTGGTCGTGCGCGGAGCCTCTCGGGCCTCGCGGGTCTCGGTGCGGCCGCGGGCGACGGCCGCCTTGAGGAACGCCGCGACGCAGAGCATGGAGGCGACGGCGACGGCGCCCTTGACGTACCGGGCGAGGTGGGCCCGACGGCGCGCGACCCCGGGGGCCATCTTCATCGCCAGGCGGGGGTCGGGAGCCTCCGGCTCGAGGTCATGGTCGTGAGTCACGGGACGATCGAAGAAGGCGGCGTCCAGGTCGCCCATGGGGGGCACGCTGAGGTCGTCGGGCCCGGGCGGCTCGCTGAGCGGGGCCGATGGGATCACCTCGACCTGCGGGACCGGGTCGGCGCTCCGCGACTTGTCCTTGCGTCCATTCTTGCTCATCGTGCGTACAGCTATAGCAAAACACGTGCGCGGTCGGGAAACCGGATGCCTTGAGGCGGAGCCGAGACGCGCGTAGAAGCCGACCACCCGATGAAAGGCGGAAAACGCGAGGTGCGCGAGATCGCCCTGAGGCAGCGAGGGGCAGCGAGCTCGCTTTCACGTGGACATCCGTGGGTCTGGCTCGATGCCCTTGCACAAGGACTGCAAGGAGCCAAGGCCGGCGAGGAGGTGCAGGTCGTGGGCCACGACGGTACCCCGGTGGGCCGCGGCCTGGCGGACCCCGCGTCGCCCATCGCCGTTCGCCTCTGGACTCACGGGACCCGCCCGATCGACGCCCAGTTGCTGCGTTCGCGCGCCGAGCGGGCCGGCCGGCTGCGCGCCTTCCTGTTTCACGGGACCCGGACGGACGCCTTCCGGGTGCTGCACGGCGAGGGCGACCGGATGCCGGGGCTGGTCGTCGACCGGTACGGGCCCGTGGCGGTCCTGCGGGCGGACGGGGACGGCGCGGCCGCCCGCGTTCCCGACCTCGCGGAGGCTCTCTGGCCGACCCTGGAGTCATGGGGGACGCAAACGTTTGCGTACCGGACGGGCGAGCGGGGTCAAACCCCGGAGCTGCACATTCTGCGCGGGGCGCACCCGCCCGACACGGTGCGCGTCGAGGAGCACGGGGCCCCGTTCATCGTGGACCTGGCCCGCGGACAGAAGACCGGGGCCTTCCTCGACCAGCGCGACAACCGACGGCGGGTGGGCGCGCTCGCAGAGGGACGGCGCGTGCTCAACCTCTTCTCTTACGCCGGAGGGTTCTCGCTGCACGCGGCGCTGGGGGGAGCGACGCACGTCACCAGCGTGGACATCGCCTCGGCGGCGCACGCCACCGCGCAGGCGAGCTTCCGCGCGGCGGGGCTCGATCCAGGCAAGCACGCCTTCGTGACCGCGGACGTCGGCGCGTTCCTCGACGGCGCGCACGCTCGACGCGAGCGCTGGGACCTCGTGGTGAGCGACCCGCCGAGCTACGCCCCGAGCGAGAAGGCCCTGCCGCGCGCGATCGCGGCCTACCGCGCGCTGCACCGCGCGTGCGCGGACGTCCTCGGGCCGGACGGCTTCTTCTGCGCCTCGTCTTGCTCGAGCCACGTCGACGCGTCGGCGTTCCTGGGCACCCTGGACGACGCGGCCCTCGGCGACCGGGCGCTGTCGGTCCTCGAACTCCACGGCGCGGGCCCCGACCACCCTACGCTCGCGGCGTTCCCAGAGGGGAGGTACCTCAAGTTCGTCGTGATGGGGTGACGGCGAAGCCGTCATCCCGAGCGAAGCGAGGGATCCCCCGGAACCACTCCCGAACTGCGCACGCGGAAGGCCTCTGGGGGGTCCCTCGCTTCGCTCGGGATGACAGCGCGGGACCTACGCGCGCTCCAGATCGTAGAAGAGCTTGTCGCCGCCGCGCACGTGGTGGAGGCCGCACCCGAGAGGCTCGAAGTGGGGGGCCAGCAGGCGGCGGTAGAAGCTGGCCGGGCGGGCGAAGACGCGGGTGTCGGTGCGCCCGCGGTCGCACACGTCGCTCAGGTCTCGCGACGTGATCGCCTCGAGGTAAAGAAAGCCGCGGCACATTCCGGCCATGTTGGCGATGGCCTGCGCGCAGGGACGGTCGGCCAGGTACGGGAGCACTCCCTGGCAGATGACCAGATCGTACCTGGCGCGGGCGCGCCAGGCCGTGATGTCGCGCCGCTCGTGGCCGTACTTCGCGCAGGCGTACTCGCTCACGTCGAGCGATCGCACCTTCACGTGCGGCATGTGGGCGCGGAACCACTCGCCCCAGAGGCCTGTCCCGGCGCCCACGTCGAGCACGCCCTCGATCTCGCCCCCGAACCAGTGCACGAAGCCCGTCACGCCCCGGGCCAGCTCGCCTATCTGCTCGCCGCCGTACACCCGCGAACGCCGCGACTCGTAGAAGCGGCGGAAGTACGACGCGTCGAACGCGACCGACATGGCCGGGCCTTCTATCACCGGGCGCGGGCCCATCAAGCCCTCATCTTCAGCGCGCCGGGCACGACCTCGATCTCGACGGGGAGGCCGCCGAGGGGCTCGCCGTCGACGTCGAGCAGGAACACGCCGCGCGCCCGGTCGTTCTCGAGATCGATCGCGATGCGGTCGCACGCGAAGTGCTGAACGCCCGGCGCGGTCAGGTGACTGCCGTCGTAGATCCGGCGCGAGAACGTCACGAAGGCCAGCTTGCTCGGAGCGTCCATCGCCACGACCTCGAAGCGCCCGTCATCCGGCCTGGCCATCGGCGCCACCTTCATGCCGCCGCCGAAGAAGCTGCCGTTGCACACCGCGATCATGAACGCGTCGAGGCGGCGCTCGCCCCGCTCGCCGGCGAGGCTCACCGTGCACCGCAGCCGGGCTCGCTCGCACTCGACGAGCGAGCGCAAGCTGGCCAGGTAGTAGGCGGCGCGACCGCCCAGGGCCTTCGGCATGTCGGCGATCCGCCGGTCGACCAGCCCGCCCAGGCCGGCGGAGAGGATGTTGACGAACCAGCGCTCCTGCGGCGTCCCATCGAGACCGCGGTACCGCGCCCGGCCGACGTCGAGCGCCCGTTCGCGGCCGCCGGCGATCGCGTCGAGGTACGCGTCGAGCCGGTGCTCGATGCCCAGCGTGCGGCGGAAGTCGCCCCCCGTCCCCTGCCCCACGTAGCCGACGGCCGCCCCGCCCCCCGCCTGCAGGACCCCGTTGGCCACCTCGTGCAGCGTCCCGTCCCCGCCGACCGCCAGGACGAGGGAGCGCCCGGACTCGACGGCCTCGCGCGCGACCTCGATGGCGTGCCCGCCGCGGCTCGTGACCGCGACGTCGATCGGGCCCAGCCGGCGCTCGATGACGGCACGCAGGTCCGCCAGGGTGCGGCCCGCCCGGCCGCCGCCGGAGAGGGGGTTCACGATCGCCAGCGCACGAGACACGCCCACGCGTCACCCGTGCGCCGCGGCCGCGGCGTCCAGCGGCCAGACGACCCCGCGCGCCCTCAGATCCGCGACCGTGTCGAAGAGGGTCGCGCCGGGCTCGCGGGGGCTCCACCCCAGCTCGAGCCTGGCCTTCGCGGCGTCCAGGTACCAGAAGCACTGCCCCATCTCGACGGCGACCGGATCGACCCGCGGCACGAGGCCCGTCTGCGACGCGAACCGCCCCATCCACGTGGCGCCGGCGCGCGCGAGCTCCCTGGAGCGCGGCATGGGCAGCCAGGGCGCTCGCACGCCGGAGATGCGGGCCACCTTCCCGAAGAAGTCGCGCACCGTCAGGTTGCACGCGCCGACCAGGTAGCGCTCCCCGGCGCGCCCGCGCTCCATGGCGAGCCGCATCGCCTCGGCGGCGTCCCGGGCGTCGACGAACGACAGCCCACCTGCCGGCACGGCGGGGACCGCGCGCTCGAGCAGGCGGCGCACGTCTCCGGTGGACGAGCCGTTCACGTCGCCGGGGCCGAGGAGCAGGCTCGGATTCACGCACACGACCTCGATGCCCTGGCCGCTGCGCTCGAGGGCGGCTCGTTCGGCGAAGAGCTTGGCGCGATAGTAGGGCCAGCGTCCGATGAGCCCGAGCGGCGGCGGGTCGCCCTCGGTCGCGACGTGGCCGGGGTCCTCGCTCACGGCGACCGTGCCGCTCGTCGAGGCGACGACGAGGCGGCGCACACCGGCGGCGACGCACGCGTCGAGGACGGTCTTGGTCCCCTCCACGTGCACGCGGTACAGCTCCCCGGCGTCCTCCGGGATGCGCGACACCCTGCCGGCGCAGTGGAACGCCCCGTCGCAGCCCTGCGCCGCCGCGCGAACCCGCGCGCCGTCGAGGACGTCGCCGCCGTTCGACCGGGAGAACGGCACCACCGTGTGCCCGTAGGCCTCGAGCGAGCGCGCGAGGTGGCTCCCGAGAAAGCCCGTGGCGCCGGTGACCAGGTACCTCATGAAGGCTGGTCCAGCCGGAACACCTTCTGGAACGTCATCAGCAGGCCCACGTCGTTGGACTTGAACGCGCCCGACAGGAAGTCCGCCGGGCCCGGGACGTACGACTGGCGCACGATCTTGGCGAAGATCTCGGGGCTCGTCTTCAGCACGCAGTCCGCCTCGCCCCCCTCGGGCTTGCCCGGCCGCACGTCGCACGCCAGAGCGTCGACGCGCACGGTCCACTTCGCCAGCTCGTCGTTGCCGAGCGACACGTAGTAGCTGACGGACTGCTGCACCTCACCCGCGCGAAACTTCCCCTCGAGCTCCGCGAAGAGCTCCACGAGGGGGTGCTCGCGCCGCGGCGCCAGCTCCTGCTCTCTGGTCACGCCCCCCAGCTCGAGCACCTGCCCGGCTGCCAGCGCGGCCACCGCCGCTCGCGCGATGCGCGCGACCTCGCGGGCCGCGTCGGCGGGGCTCATCCCCTCGGTCAGGCGGCGCAGGTCGCTCACGCACAGCGGAGGGCCGATGCGCGCCACCAGCTCGCGCTTCGTCGGCAGCGGGGCCCCCTTGCGCATCGCCACGTGCGTCCCGCCGAGGAAGACGGGCAAGATGTCGACCTTGTGCACGAGCGCGAGGTGCCCGACGAGCGGCTTGAACTCGCGGACCTCCCCCGTCTCGCTCCGCGTGCCCTCGGGGAACACCAGGACGGTGCGGCCGCGCTCGATGACGTCGCTCGCCTGGCGCACGGCCTGCCGGAGCGAGGCCTTCCGGTCGATGGCCTTGAGGTTGGTCAGGTTCTCGAAGAACGCCCGCTTGATCCCGCTCTCGAAGAAGTAGTCCTGCGCCGCCAGAGAAACGATGTCCGCTCCGTAGGTGCCGAGCGCGTGCCTGACCAGGCCCATGTCGAGGTGGCTCGCGTGGTTGGCGACGACGATGACGTTGCGGTTGTGCGGGATGTGCGCGCGCCCGAAGACCCTCGGCTTCATCACCTCGCCGTAGAAGAAGTCCTGCATCCGGCCGACGAGCGCCTTGCCGAGCTGCTGCACTGGCTCGGGCAGGACGATGGACGTGGCGGCCGGACGCGGGGCCGCCGGGCGGGCGGCCGGGAGGGGGCGGCCGCCCGCGCTCACGAGCTCCTCCACGTCCGCCACGGTCTGGCACACGTGCAAGCGCTGCGCGTCGATCGAGCCGAACCGGCTCTCCAGCACGCCGAGCAGCTCGGTCATCAGGAGCGAGTCGAACCCGAGGTCGCCCTGCAGGGTCGCGTGAGCCGTCACCGCCGTCGACGCCACACCGCGGACACCGGCGATGACCGCGCGGACGCCGGTCTCGTCGCTCGTGGCGTCCTCGGCGCGCGCGCTCGCCGCGATCATGCGCCGCAGGATCGCGCGCACCTCGTCGCGCTTGACCTTGCGCGTCGCGGTGCGAGGCAGGGCCCCCTCGTACAGGTGCACGATCGCAGGACGCTGCGACAGCGGCAGGTCATCCATCGCCTTGCGCAGCGCAGCGCGCGCGCGCTCGTTGCGCGCCGGGCGGTCCACGCCGTTCTCGCCGGCCGGCACGGCCAGGCACGCCAGCCGCTCGTCGCCGCGCACGTCGACGCCGACGACCGCCAGCTCGGCCACGTGAGGGAGCTCTCCCAGACGCCGCTCGACGTCCTCCGGGTGGACGTTCTCGCCGGTCGACGAGACGACGACGTCCTTGATCCGCCCCACGATCTCGAGCCGTCCGCTCTTGTCGATCCGCCCGAGGTCTCCGGTGTGGAGCCACCCCTCGGCATCGATCGCGTCGCGCGTCGCCTCTCCGTCGGTGTAGCCGACCATGACGTTGGGGCCGCGGGCGATCACCTCTCCGACGCCGCGGTCGTCGGGGTCGGCGATCTCGATCTGTACGCCGGGCACCGGGTGGCCCACGCCGGGCTCCACCCTCTTGCCGGGTCGAGCCACTGTGAGCACGGGCGCGGCCTCGGTCAGGCCGTACCCCTGCGTCAGCCGCAGACCGAGGCCCAGGAAGCGCTCCTGCGTCTCGCGCGGAAGGGCTGCGCCGCCGGAGATCAGCCAGCGGATGCGGCCTCCCATGCCCTCGTGGACGGCGCCGAAGAGGACGCGTCCGACGTCGAGCCCGACGTTCGCGGTGAGCCACCGGTTGACCTCGGCGGCGGCGTCGAAGGCGCTGCGCGCGAGCGGCCCGCGGGCGTCCACCTGGAGCAGGATGCGGCGCTCGAGGAGCTGCCAGAGCGCCGGCACGCCGACCAGGGCGGTCGCCCGCGAGAGCCTCAGGCCCTCGGCGACGCGGTCGCCGGACACCTCGCCGATGTAGACGATGCGCGCGCCGCGCGAGAGCGGCAGGAGCAGGCCGCAGGTGAACTCGAACGTATGATGCAGCGGCAGCACGCTGAGGACGGCGTCGCCGCGCTGGAGAGGGAAGATCGGCGCCAGGGCGGCGACCAGCGAGGTGAAGTTCGCGTGCGTGAGCATCACGCCCTTGGGGTGCCCCGTCGTCCCGCTCGTGTAGATGAGGCTCGCGACGTCCCCCGGCTCGACGGAGACCGCAGGCGCGGTCAGCCCGGGGTCGCCCGCGACGGCGCCGTGAAGCTCGAGCTCCACGACGGCCGGCTCGGCCGCGAGGACCTCTCCCCTCGCCTTCACCGTCTCATCCCACACGACGACGCGAGCGCCGCTCTCGGCGAGGACGTTGCGCCACTCGGCCGCGAAGAGGGCCGGATCGACCGGCACCATCGTCGCCCCCGCGCGCACGATGCCGAAGCAGGCCGCCGCCCAGTCCTCGTGGTTGTGCGCGCTGAGCGCGACGCGGTCGCCCTTCTTCACTCCGAGGGCAGCGAGCCGCGCCGCCATCGAGTCGGCGCGGAGCTTGAGGTCGCCGTAGGTCGTCCGGGTCAGCCCCTCGCCGGTCATCTGCTGGAGAGCGAGGGCGAGGCCCTGCCTCTCGGCCAGCTCGTCGAGGAGGCTGGTGAGCGTCGCGTGCGGAAGGAGGGGCTTCTTCTCCTTCTTCAGCTTCCTGTCGATCTCGGGGATGATCCGCTTCTCCATCGCCGGCATGTGGACGTTCATCATCCAGTCGGCCCAGTCGATCGTCTCCGGAGCCCAGGGCAGCTTGCTCCTGTCCTCCTCGGAGAGCCTGGCGTACACGGCCCGCGTGTTCGAGCAGTCGAAGGGCCCGTTGGGTGTGGAGCAGAACGGGCCGAAGAGAGTGAGGATCTCGCCGATCTTGGCCTCCCGGCTGGCGACGCCCTCGAGCGCAGCGGCTGCCGGCGCGAACGCGGGGATCGTCTTTCTGACGAACGACGCGAGCTCGCGCGTTGCGCCGGCGATGGCGTTCGGTCCGGTCCGCTCGAAGCGCGCCCGGTCCATGAACGCCGGCTCGAACCGCGCCTGCAGCGCGTTGAAGAGCGGGTTGCCCGTCCCCTTGCGCTGGTAGTACTTGCGCTTGTAGAGGCCGACCAGCTCGCCGAAGCGCTGCGCCGTGCAGGGGTTCAGATCGCTCGCCCCGAGCTGGTACACGGGGGCCGCCGTCCCCTCGAGCAGCTCGGCCAGGGCCATGATCATGCCGGCCACGACGTAGTCGGTGGGGATGAAGTCCAGCGGCACGTGCGTCGCCAGGACCTGCACCTGCCCCTTCATGATGAAGTAGATGAGCGGCGCGCTCGTCGTGGCGCCCTCGTTGTACGCGGGCTCCGGGAAGGCCACGCACGACTCGCAGCAGGCGGGGCGCGTGATCGTGAAGGGCAGACCGCTCCCGGCGATGACCTGCTCGCCGATGGCCTTCGTGTACGTGTAGATGTTCGGCCAGCCCCAGTGCGTCGCTCGATCGAGCCCCGCCTCGACGAGGCGGCCGGCGACGAACTTGCGCCTGACGCGCGCGAGCTCGCGCTCCCACGCCTCGCCGTGGACCGGCTCGCCGCGCGCGACCAGGTTCTTGCGCGCCTGCTGCCCGAACTCGCTCTGCCGGAACGCGTCGTCGCAGCGGTGCGTCGCCTGCGCGATCAGGTCGAGGCACTCGGCGATCTCGCGGTCCGGATCCCACACGTCCGCCCCCAGCTCGTCGGCGCGGGGGAACGGATGGGCTCGCGGATCGTCCTCGACGATGGGGCCCTTGCGCGTCCCGGCGACGTAGCACGTGCTCGTGTGGAAGACGGGGACGTCGCCGAGGGCGCGGGCGAGGCCGACGAGGTTCTGCGCGCCGAACGCGTTGGCGGCGAGCGCCTCGTCGAGAGGCGGGTTGAAGTCGACGACCCCGGCCACGTTGATCACGGCGTCGACCGTGCCGCGCAGCTCGGCCGCGAGGGCCTCGCCCAGCCCGCACAGGGGCCTGCCCATGTCGCCGTCCACGGGGCGCACCTTCTCGCGGAGGAACGCCTCGAAGCGCTCCCCGTGCGCGCGCCGCAGGGGGGCGAGCGGCTCGCTGGTGGCGACTTCGGCCCAGAATCGCTCCTCGGGGTTCGCGCCGCCCTTGGGGCGCACGACGAGGACGATCTGACCGACGCCCGGGAAACGGTCGAGGAGCATCGCCCAGAACAGCTTGCCGAGAAACCCGGTGCCGCCCAGGACGACGATCCGGGCGCCGTCCAGGACGCCGGCGACGTCTAGCGGGCCCCGTTGCATGGCCCCGCTCACAGCGTGACGTCCGCCATCACGATCGGCGGGACGTGGAGCATGGTGATGTCGGGATTTCGCTTGCCGCCCTGCGCCATGGCGAGCGCCTCGGCGAAGGTGCGCGCCGTCTCCCACCCGAGGAGCTTGGGGATGTAGTCGTTGTCGGCGCCGACGACGATGACGCGGCCGAGGTGCTGCCGCCCGGCCTCGCCCCAGTACCACATGAAGAACGGGTGGGCGGGGTGGTAGGCGTGGCCCTTCCGGTACATCTCGAGGTACGCCGGATTGGAGGCGAACTTCTCCTCGAACTTCCTGTGCATCTCGACCGCGTCGCGCGTCTGGGGCAACACGTCGTGGACGAACTCGATGTAAGGAGCGTGGTGCTCCTGGTCGAACTGGTCGGTGCACGGGTGAAAGACGATCATCGTGCCGCCTTTGCGGACGATGGGCGCGCCCCGGTAGAAGTTGAAGAAGTAACCCTGCACCATCACCTGCACGAGCAGGGGGTTGAGGAACGAGTTGACGTTGTACGGGCTGATGTAAGGGATCCCGGCCACCAGGATGTCCGACTGCCCCTGCAGCGGCACCATGTACTGGGCGTTGCACCGCTCGAGCGTCTTCTCGTGGACCGCCTCGCACTCGCCGGCGAACACGCCCGTCACGCCATACGGCGACGGGATGCGCTGGAAGATCGCCTGCCGCGCCGGCTGGGGAAGCCTGGAGAGCGTGAACGCCAGCCCCTTGAACGTGGCGCGCTCCGCGCCCGTCCAGTCGTCCTCGTTCTTGTGAAGGAGGTCGAGCGGCCGATCGAACATGCGGTTGTTGACGGTGGTCTCGATGTGAAAAATGTTCAGGCTCTTCTCGGCGAGCCTTCCCATCCGCTCGACGCTCGTCGACAGGGCGCTCGCCGCCGGGTCCATGTACGACCGGCACTCGCGGATCACTTGGGGCGTGTGGTGCGCGCGAAGGCTCTTGTAGCCGCACAGGCCGGTCGCGACCGACTTGTGCCCGCCGTCCATGGGGACGAAGTTCAGGTTCACGTAGATGAGCAGATCGCTCTCGACGGCCTTGCGGTTCAGCTCGACCACCTCGCCGTGGTCGGTCGTGCCGACCAGCTTCATCCCGACGGGGTCCTCGGCGTCATGGTTGTAGAGGCGGTCGGGCCAGTACGCCTCGAAGATGCGATCGCCGACGATGTGCCTCACCTCGGCGGCGGTCATGCGCCGGTGGAAGGACGTGGCGATGACGATCTCGACGTCCTCCACGCCGTGGTCGGCAAGCATCCCGAGGACGATCGTCAGCACGCGCTCGCGCACGTCCGGCCGCCTCATCGGCGGCAGCGGCAGCGAGATGTCGTCGACCGCGATGACGACGTTCATGCCGGGGCGCAGCTTCGCGTGCAGCGGGCCCGTGCCGGTGGGATGGTTGAGCGCGTAGCGGATCGCCGCGTCCACGTCCTTCAGCGGCTCCATCGGCGGGCGCGGATAGATCACCCGGGTGCCCGCGGGCAGGTCGACCTCGAGGAGCCGGTCTCCGCTGAAGAGCGCGCGCGGGCCGCTCTTCTCGTCCAGGGTGACGACGAGCGGGTGCTCCGCGCGGCCCTTCGGGCGCGCCAGCCGGTCCGACGGGGCGGGTACGGACGAGAACCGCAGAGTCATGGCAGGCGCTCCAGGATGCCGGCGGCGATGGACTTCTTCTCGAGGCGGATGACCGGCCAGCCGTACGTGCGAGCCAGCGTCGCGAGGCGGAGATCCGGGTTGACGACGCAAGGGTGGCCCACCACCGAGAGCATCGGCACATCCGAGTAGCTGTCGGAGTAGGCGAAGCACTCTCCCAGGTCCTCCCCGCGCGCGCGCGCCCACTCGCGCACGAGGCGCGCCTTCTCGGGGCCGGCGACGACGGGGCGCAGGAGCTTGCCGGTGGCGTAGCCGTCCTTGATCTCGAGGCGGTTCGCGATGTAGCCCGTCGCGCCCAGGTGCCTGGCGAGGCGCTCCATCAGGAAATCGAGGGCGCCCGACACGAGCACCACCTCGTGCCCCTGGCTGCGGCAGCGCTGGACGAGATCCCTGGCGCCCGGGTAGAGGGCGCGCTTCATGACCCCGTCGAACGCCTCGTCCGCGAGGATGAGGAGCCGGTCACGCGAGATGCCCTCGTAGGCCGTGAAGAGGAGCTCGTTGAAGCGGCGGCGGTCCACCAGCTCGGCGAGGGCCATCCGCGGCGCGCCGAGCGCCGCCCGCGCGAGCGAGCCGAGGCTCCGCAGCGGATTGGGCTGGTTCGCCAGGTAGAAGACGGTCGGGTGGACGAGGTTCGTCTTGACGAGCGTGCCATCGACGTCGAAGAAACTGGCGGGCACCAGCCGAGCTAATCGTCCAGGGTGCCGCGACTGTCAACGGTTACTCGCGACTGACACCCGTGTCAGTCATCCCCGCGCTTGCGCCCCCGGGGACTTCGGGGCTAGAGGTCGAGCCGATCGCGATGGGCGAGCCGTCCCTCACGCCCCTCGAGCAGGCCCAGATCCGGCTCGTTCGCGCCAGCCTGAAGCCCGGGGCCCTCGATCGAGCGATCCGCGTTCTCCAGCGCACGGTCGGGCAGTACTGGATCAACGCGGTGACCGCTCGGCTGAGACACGTCCACGGGCTCGAGCGCCTGCCCCGGTGGGACCCCTCGGGGAGCTTGATCGTGGTCGCCAACCACAGATCCTTCTTCGACCTCTACGTGGCGACCGCAGAGCTGGTGGCGCGCGGGCTCCCGCACCGCATCCTCTTTCCGGTCCGCTCGAACTTCTTCTACGACCACCCGCTCGGCCCGGTGGTGAACGGCGCGATGAGCTTCTTCGCGATGTACCCGCCCATCTTCAGGGACAGGAAGCACGCCGCGCGCAACCTCGAGAGCCTCGACGAGGTGGCGAGCCTGCTGCGGCGCGGCGGGTTCTTCGTCGGCCTGCACCCGGAGGGCACCCGCAAGAAGGACGACGACCCGTACACCTTCCTCCCCCCGCAGAGCGGCGTCGGGCGGGTCATCCACAAGGCGAAGGTCCCGGTCGTCCCGGTGTTCGTGAACGGGCTGGGCAACGACATCGCGGCGCAGATTCGAGGCGGGATCACCGGCAACGGCACGCCGGTCCACCTGGTCTTCGGGGCGCCCCTCGACTTCGGCCCGCTGATGAGCGCCCGCGGCGGCCCGGGCACCTACAAGCGGATCGCCCAGAAGTGCCTCGACGCCCTGGGCACGCTCGGGCTCGAAGAGCAGGCCTGGCGCGCCGGAAGGCCGCCTGCTTCCGCCGCCATTGACGCGCCGCGAGAGCGGGGCAAGATCTCGCTCGCTTGAAGCAGTACCTCGACCTCGTCCGCGCCGTGCTCACCACGGGGACGCGCAAACCGAACCGCACCGGCGTGGACACCCTGTCCACGTTCAACGAGAATTGCGAGGTCGACCTCCGCCAGGGCTTCCCGCTGCTGACGACGAAGGAGATCTCCTGGAAGAACATCGTCGTCGAGAACCTCTGGTTCTTGAGCGGCGACACGCACATCGGCCTGCTGAAGAAGCACGGCTGCAAGTTCTGGGACCCCTGGGCCGACGAGAGCGGGCGGGTGCCGAGCGCGTACGGGAACTTCTGGCGCCACTTTCCGGTGCATGACGAGAGCGGCCGCGCAGCGTTCAACGACCAGGTGCGCTGGGTGGCCGACGAGCTGCAGCGAAACCCGATGAGCCGGAGGCTCGTGGTGACGGCGTGGGCCCCCGGCAACGCGCAGGCGAGCAAGCTGCCGCCGTGTCACCTGCTCTTCATGTTCAACGTCCAGACGGGCGACGACGGCGACCCCCTGCTCTGCCTGCACCTCACGCAGCGCAGCGCCGACGTCGCGCTGGGCGTCCCGTACAACGTGGCGGGCTACGCGCTCTTGCTCGAGCTCTTCGCACGCTTCAGCGGCATCCGCCCCGGCGTCTTCGGGCACACGCTCGTCGACGCGCACGTCTACACGAGCAAGGCGGACGGCTCGATGGCCGAGTACGACCACGTCCCGGGCCTGCGCGTGCAGCTCGAGCGCGCGCCGCGCGCGCTGCCCCGCCTGACCATCGACCCCGCGATCCGCTCGCTCGACGACGTGAAGGAGCTGCTCCAGGCCGACACGGCGACGGTGATGAAGCACTTCGTGCTCTCGGGGTACGACCCCCACCCGGCGATCCCGTTCAAGGTCGCGGTCTGAGCGGCGCGCCGTGAGGGGGATGATCTACGCGGTGTCGCCGGAGGGCGTCATCGGGCACGGCGGCAAGATCCCCTGGCGGCACCCCGGGGACATGAGGCGGTTCAAGCGCGTCACGATGGGCTCGACCGTGGTGATGGGGAGGAAGACGTTCGAGTCGATGGGCGGCAAGCCGCTGCCCGGGCGGCGGAACGTGGTGGTCACGAGCCGGCCGGTCGACGCGCCGGGGGTCGAGCACGTCGCGAGCCTTCCCGAGGCGCTCGCGCTGGCCGGGGCGGCGGACGTTTGGTTCATCGGGGGGGCGCGCGTCTACGAGGGGGCGATGCGGTACGTGGACGTGATCGACGTGACGTACGTGCCGGACCACGTGGAGCCGCGGGGCGCCGTGCTGGCGCCGCGGATCGACGAGGGGGTGTTCGAGGGGGGGCCCGTGGTGGCGCACGAGGAGGGGGAAGGGATGACGCGGAGGGAGTACCGGCGGAGGGCGTGAGCGCGGGCGCGGGCGCGGGCGCGGGCGC
>PLYU01000185.1 GCA_003153495.1 Myxococcales bacterium | reverse complement strand
GGCTCCAGGCTCCACCAGGTTGCGCCCCTCTCGACACCTTCCCCCCGCTCCGGCGGGGGGAAGGCCGGGTTGGGGGGCCGCGAGAGCCAGGACGGCTTCTTTCCACTAGCTGCCCAACGTCACGGCCCACTCTATTTTACGGCCTTTCGTGCTCAAACACTCGGCCTCTTTGCGAAAGTAGGGCTAGGAGCCAGCGTGACGAGTCACCGATCGTCGACGATGGCGTAGACCAGCTCGCGCGGTTGCCCGTCGCGCTCGTAGGCCACGCGTAGCTCCCTGGCGAGCTCCAGAGACTCCAGCGCCGTCTGCGCCTGCTCTGGCCGCTCGATCGGGAACCCGTTCACGCTGGTGATGACGTCCCCGGGCTTCAGGTCTACGCCGCTCCAGAAGTCCGGGTCGCGCAGGGCGGCGAGCCGGAAGCCGTGGAAGCGGCCGCCGACCAGGACCGGCTGATCGTCGACGTCGACTCGCTGCAGGAGCACCCCGAGCCCCTGGGAGACGGCCGCGTGGACGCCGGAGCGCGTGAGGGTGACCCGGGCGGCCGGAGCGGTGGTAGGCGTCGCGTTCGTCGACGGCGCGGCAACCGGGGCCTTGGCAGCCTGCGGCGAGGGCCTCGCCGCGCCGCAACCGACGAGCGCCAGCGTGGTCAGGGACACGGCGAGCATACGCATTGGGGAAAGCTGCCTCGCCTGGGCCCGCCGGCGCAAGTTCTTGGCCATCGAAGCCGCAGGCTACGGCTGAGTGAGGCCATACGCCGCCCACACGCGCGCATGCACCTCGTCGACGGGCCCGCTGGCATCGATGACGACGACTCGGTCGGTCGGCATGTGCCTGGCCAGGTCGCGGTAGAAGGCCGCGAGGGCGCGCTGGACCTCGTTCTGCTCGTAGAGCTGGGCGGCCTCGCCCCGCTGCAGCCGCCTCTCGGCCGCGATCTCCGGCGACACGTCCAGCACGATCGTGAGGTCCGGCCGCCGCACGTAGCGGTTGAGCGACCGGATCCATTCGACCGCGTCCTTCTCGGTCCCGCTCGAGATGCTCTGGTAAGCGAGACTGGAGGCGTCGTAACGGTCCGAGATGACGACGCCTCCCTCCGCCAGGAACGGCTCGATCTCGCTCTCGACGTGGTCCATCCGGTCCGCGGCGAACAGCAGCGCCATCGTCGCCCAGCCCGGCGCGCGCCCGCCGGGGACGACGACACGCCCGGTGAGCACCTGCCGCACCAGCGTGCCGACGGGGCCGTCGCTCGGCTCGCGCGTGGCCCGCAAGGGCACGCGCATCTGGCGCAGCCGCTCGGCGAGCCGCGCAACGTGCGTCGTCGTGCCTGCGCCGTCGATCCCCTCGAGCACCACGAACCGTCCTTGCTTCGATCCCATGACGGGCACCGGATAGCGCAGCTGGGCCGGCGCCGAAAGACAGAGGGCGTACGCCCCGCCAGGGACTCGGGCACGAGTCACGCTGACTCGTACGCGTACGCCCTGCACACAGGCACGATCGGCTTCCACCTTGAGGAGAGCCGGTCTTCTCACACCAGAGGCGGAGGGTCTTCCCCGAGCACGACGTTGTCGATGAGCCGGGTCGACCCGACGCGGCAGGCCACCGCGAGGACGGCTCGTGGTCCGACCTCCTGCGCCAGCGGCGCCAGCGTGTCTGCGTCGCGTGCCTCGACGTAGTCGATCGACGTGGCGACCCGCTCGACGGGCTCGCGAGCGACGCGCTCCAGCTCGCGCGCGCGCCTCTCGCCCGCGGCGAAGCGGCGGGCCGCGGCGTCCAGGCCATGCACGAGGGCGAGCGCCCTCGCGCGCTCGTCGGGCGTCAGGTACGCATTGCGCGAGCTCATCGCGAGCCCGTCGGGCTCGCGGACGATCGGGTGCCCGACGATCTCGACCGGCACGAACAGGTCGCGCGCCATCTGTCGGATGACGGCCAGCTGCTGGTAGTCCTTGCGGCCGAAGACGGCCACGCACGGGCCGACGACGTTGAAGAGCTTGGCGACCACCGTCGCCACCCCCTCGAAGTGGCCCGGCCGCACGGCGCCGCAGAGGGGCTCTGCCAGCGCTCCGACGCGCACCCGCGTCTGCTCTCCGCGGGGGTACATCTCGGACGGCTCCGGCGCGAACACGGCGTCGGCCCCGACCGACGCGAGCTTCGCGACGTCGCCCTCGAGGTCGCGCGGGTAGCGGCTCAGGTCCTCGCCGGGGCCGAACTGCGTCGGGTTCACGAAGACGGACGCGACCACGAAGCGCGCGCGGCGCTTCGCCTCCTGCACCAGCGCGAGGTGGCCGGCGTGCAAGGCGCCCATCGTCGGGACGAACCCGATGGCGCCGCCACGACCGCGTTCGGCATCGCAGCGGTCGCGCGTTTGCGCCGCGAGGCGCAGGATCGATGGTGCCACGGACCGGATGGTATCTCGAAATGGGGTCGGCGCAGCTTGCGCGTGTGCGCGCGCCGGGCGTCTGCTACACGTGGCCTCCGGAGCGGGGCCATGCCTTCAGTGTACCTTCGCCGCCTTGCCGTCGGGCTCGCTCTTCCCTGCGCGGTGTCGGCGGCCGCGCCCGCTCGCGCGGGGCAGGACGACGCACAGGTCACGGCCGCCCGCGAGCTCTTCGTCCAGGCAGAAAAGGACGAAGACGCCGGACTGTGGGCCGAGGCCCTCGACAAACTGCGGCGCGTCTTCGAGATCAAGGCAACCGCCGGCGTTCGCTACCACGTCGCGCTGTGCGAGGAGCACACGGGGCACCTCGCGGCCGCGCTCGGCGACTACGTGGCCGCCGAGGAGAAGGGGCGGGCCGAGAACGCGCGCGACGTACTGCGCCTCGTGGGCACGAAGCTGGCGGAGCTCGCTCCGCGCGTACCCCGGCTCACGGTCCGCCTCCCGGACGTCGCGGGGACCGTCGTGAGCGTGGACGGCAACGCGATCGCGCCCGCCCTCGTGGGCTCCGCGATGCCCGTCGACCCGGGCATGCACCAGATCGAGGCGACCGCGCCGGACCACCTCCCAGCGACGGCCGCCGTGACGATGCAGGAGCGCGACACCATCGTCCTGGACCTCAGGCTGCCCGATTCGCCGCCGCGCGCGCCCGCCGTCGCACGAGACGCGCCCGCGGACGCGGGCCTCTCACCCCGCAGGCCCGGACAGGCCTGGGCCATCGCCGAGACGGCGGGCGCCGTCGCCCTCGCCGCGGTCGGCGTCGGCGGATTCGTGGCAGCCGGAAACGCGCACGACGACGCGGTCCTCGGCTGCGCGCGGGTCACGAATCCCCTTCCCGGCGCGTGCGACTCCGCGAAGAGCGACGTGCGCAGGTGGGACTGGACCGCGGCTGGCGCGTGGACCGGGGCTGCGGCGCTGGCGACGCTCGCGGTGCTGTCCTGGACGAGGCCGCCTGCTGCGGCGAACGCCGGCGGCGCGTCCGCGCGCATGGTCGTCGGGCCGGGATCTCTCGATGTCGAGGGGAGCTTCTGACGTGAAGCGAGCGGGTGCCGCCTGGCTGGCGATCGCGTCAGCGTGCATGGGGGTCACGACGGGCGCGTGCCTCGACCTCTTCCATTCGACCGCGGACGTGCTCACGGCGTGCGAGCTCGACGCGGCGGCGACCGGCTGCCGGATGGCGTCGGCGACGGACGCTCGCGCGCTCGACGCAGGCAGCGTCGAGTTCTGCGCGTGGACGCCGACGGAGGCCCGCCAGCACGCGGAGCACGCGTGCGCATGGCTGGGCGCGTGCGAAACGCCAATGGGCCAGAACGCCTTCGGCTCGTGCATGATCCAGGCGACCCTCGCATACGACTGCGCCGCGAACCCCAACCATCGCGTCAAGGGCGCGACGCACGACCTGTGGGCCTGCCTGTCCTCCGCGCAGAGCTGCGGCGACGTCGACGCCTGCGTGTTCCCGGCGGGGCCGCTCGCCTGCCAGACGCCCGGCGAATACACGGGCTGCGGCGCTCCGGGCGGGACCGCTGCCGCGCGAGCCGTGCGCATCGAGTGCGCAGACGGCGGCGTCCGGCCGTACCCCGGCGCCCACGGAGAGAACTGCGCGCTCTGGGGGCAGACGTGCGCGTCGACCGGAACGGCGGCCTCGTGCACGGGGAGCGACGGGCTCGCCTGCGCGCAGTCCGGCTGCGACGGGACGCCGATGGCCCACCTGCACTGGTGCGTCGACGGCGGCGACATGGGGATGGACTGCAGCGGCGCGGGCGGACAGCGCTGCGACGGGTTCCCTTCCCGCTCCTCCCCTCAGTGGATCGCGTGCGTCGCCGAGAGCGACGCTCTCTCATCCGGGCCGTGCGCGCCGGACGCCACCGCGACCTGCACCGACGGGCTCGCGACGTCGTGTCCGAGCGGAGTCCCCGAGCGCCTCGACTGTCGGGCGGTGCTCGGCACGGCGAGCGCGTGCGTGCCGGGGCCGCTCGGCCCTCCCTTCGACTGGACGAGCCCCTGCCAGATGACGCCGCCCCAGTGCACCGCGGATAGCTGCAGCGGCACGGTGCTCAGCGGCTGCGCCCGTGGCGCGACGGTCTCGCTCGACTGTGCGACGCAGGGCCTCGGGCACTGCCGCATGGTGTCCACCGACACGGGGACGCAGCAGCACGCCGCGTGCGCTCCCCCCCTGGACGCCGGCCATGACTAACGTCTCATGACGACGAGCGTGACCGCGCCGCCCACCGCGAGCGCGAGGATCCCCACGACGATCGGAACCAGCCAGGCCGGCTTGCTCGTGGGAACGCCCGCGGCCAGAAGGTCGCTCTCGCGCACCGCCCCGAAAGCCTGATCCATTCCCCTTCCGGCCGAGACCGGCCCGGAGGGCGCTGCCGGCGTCGCGAACGGATCGCCCGCCACGGCGAGCGGCGCGACCTTGGTGGCCATCAGCGCAGGCATGGCCGCGGCGATCTGGCGGCCGAGCTCCTGCTGGGGGACCGTCGCCCACTTCAGGTGGTCACCCTCGAGCCCGTAGGCGCGGCCGACCGCGTCGGCCAGCGCGCCGACGCTCCGCGTGCGAATCTCGCGGTTCTTGGCGAGCGCGACCTCGAGGACCTCGTCGAGGGTCGGCGGCACGGGGTACCTCGCGCCGGCCGCCTTGACGCTCGGGGGGGCCGGGTCCTTCGTCAAGATCGCGAGCAAGATCGACGGACCGTTCGTCCCCATGAACGGGACCTCGCCCACGATGCACTCGTAGACGAGAGCCGCGAGCGCGAACACGTCCGCGCGCGCATCGAGGTCCTCGTGCCCATGCGCTTGCTCGGGGGCCATGTAGAACGGGCTGCCGATGGTCGTCCCGAGCTGGGTCAGCTTCTTGCGGTTGCCCCCGGTGTCCTTGACGCTGCCGAAGTCGAGGAGCTTGACGTTGTCTCCCTCGCGCGTGCCGCAGAGAAACAGGTTGTCGGGCTTGAGGTCGCGGTGGATGAAGTTCTGCGCGTGCGCCCGGTCGAGACCGATGGCGACCTGGGAGAGCATGCGCACGATCCGCTCCGGCGGCAGCACCTTCTCGCGCTTGAGGATGTAGCGCAGCTCCTCGCCCTCGAGAAACTCCATGACGAGCAGCCACGTCTTGGAGACGGCGTCGCGCTGGAAATCGAGTACCTTGACGATGTGCTCGTGGGGCAAGAGCGCGCTGATCTCGTACTCGCGCTTGAATCGCTCGAGGCTCACCTCGTCGCGGGCGATCTCCGAGTGGAGGATCTTGACCGCGATCCGCGAGTCGGTCTGCTTGTCGATACCCTCGTAGACGCGGCCCATGCCCCCGTCGGCGACCACGCGACGCAGCTCATAGCGGCCACACAGGCGCGAGCCGATCCGCGGATCGTCGGCGGAGACAGCGGCCGGAGCGAGGCTGGCCGAGGAGAGCGCCGTGCCGTCGGCCGGGCAAAAGCCGGCGTCGTTCGGGAAGACGCGCTGGCACTTCGGGCAGCTTTTCATGACGTAGCGAGCCCGGAAGATACCGCCTTCAGCCCCGTTCGGAAGGGGCGGAGGTTGCCGCGGGCTCGGGCAACACGAAGTAGATGATGCGATGGCAGGAGGGGCACTGCTCGAGGATGGGCTCTCGCTGCAGCCGGTGGAAGAGCTGCGGCGGCAGCGACATGTGGCAGGCCTTGCACGTCCCGTCGCTCGTCTGGGCGAGGGCGGTGCCTCGCTTGGACCGGATCATCTCGTAGCGGCGATAGATCTGGGTGGGAACGGCCTTCACGGAGGCGTCCCTCTCGGCCCGCTTGTCGCGCGCCTTCTTCTCGACCTCGCCGAGCCGGGAGCTGATGTCCCCCTCTCGCGCGCCGAGGTCCGCCACGAGCTTGCCATGCTCGGCCTCCGTCGCCTCGATCTGCTGCCGGGCTGCGTCGGCGCTGAGGGCAAGCTTGCTGATCTCGTCTTCGCGGTCGCGGACCAGCTTGCGAAGCTCCTCGAGCTCGCGCTGGGCGGCGTTCGCTTCACGCTCGGTTCGCGAGCGAGAGAGCTTCTCGCGCGAGTGATCGAGCTGCATGGTCATGTTGCGCACGTCCTGGACCAGCTCCCCCCTCGTCTTGTCCATCGTGGCCATCGAGGCGCGGTCGGCGGCGAGCTTCTCGTCGAGCTTGGCGATGCCCGACTTCAGTCCGTCGAGGGTAGAGCGCTCTTGCGAGAGCTGCTCCAGAAGTTCTTTCAGTTCAGCGTCGATGCGTGCGAGTTTCTCTAGCGCGCGAATCTGGTCGGGGATGCTCAATGCCTCACTCCAGGACGAAAGAGACGGGGTACCGGGGGTACATAGCGCACGCGCGGGCGGCAGGCGAAAGATAGGGTGCAGACGAGTGGGCCCACCTGGGTTCGAACCAGGAACGGCCCGGTTATGAGCCGGGGGCTCTGACCGATTGAGCTATGGGCCCTCGTGCCATGTCGGGCAGTGAATCCCACGCGCGAACCAATAGTCCAAACGCGCGCTGGACGGAAGCTCTGGCTCAGCGCGTGCAAGCGAAAGTGCGCAGCTGGGCGGCCCCGTCGGAGGGCATGGCCACGAGCATCCGCCCGTCGGGCCCCACCACGAGCGGCCGGCCCTCGTTCATCTCCTCCTCGGCGCTCGACGCCCCGACGGGCGCGCCCGACGCGTCGAGGGGGAGCAGGCGAAGCTGCTCGCTATGCCCGATCCACGCCAGATACAGCGACTGGCCGCCGACCAGAGCCGGCGCTCCCCGACCCAGACCGTCGGTGGCGAAGGCGACGGGGGGGTCGGCCACGTCGCCGGCGACGCGTATGCGGAAGAGAGCTCCCCCGGAGCCGTCGGTCGTCTCGCCGTCGTCGCGCGCGACGACGAGCAGCGCCCCGGCCGGGTCGCCCGGGAGCGCCTCGACGTCGTAGGCGGACACGTGGCCGCTGGTCGGGGTCAGACGCCGCAGGGGCCCCGTCGCCGCCCCGCGCTCGTCGACCGCGAGCATCTCGAGCCAGCCGAACGCTCGTTCCTCGCCCGTCGCCTCGCTGGCCCCCGCGTCGGCGCCGCTGGCGACCGGATCGGGCCGGCGCGCGATCCAGAGCACCAGGAAGCCCGAGCCGCTGGGAACGACCCGCGGCAGCTCGGCGTCGGACTCGGCGGGCGAGACGTCGCGCGTCGGCCCGCTGCGCTGATCGGCGGAGAGCGCGGCCGCCCGGATGACGCCGCGGGCCGGCGTCGACTCGTCCCAGACGACGAGCTCGTTGGAACCCGCACAGGCCAGGTCGAAGGCGAGCGAATCGTCGCGCGTCTGTGGGATCGAGACGGCCGGCGCCACCGCGCCTCCGGGGAGGATCGCGCGGAGGACCAGGTCGCGCGTCGAGTCGCGCCGCGCCCGCGCGGCCGGCACGCCGTAGGCCGCCACCACGAGGTCGTTCCCGCGCTGGGCGAGGCGGGGCGGCGGGACGTCCCCCGGCGTCGGGCCCAGG
>PLYU01000232.1 GCA_003153495.1 Myxococcales bacterium | reverse complement strand
GGGCGCCGCGCCGAGGATCGCCGAGCACCTTGGCAGCGTGCCCGCGCGCTCCTCTTCGCGTGCGCCTTCTCCTCCTTCCCCCCGCTCCGGCGGGGGGAAGGCCGGGTTGGGGGGCTGCGAGGCCCAGGGTGGCTTCTTTCCGCTAGGCGCGCGACGTCGTGGCGCACCCTAAATGACGGCCTTTCGTGCGTAGACTCGGCGCCTCTTTGCGAAAGTAGGGCTAGATCGAGCAGACGGAGACCGACGCGCCGGTCGCGTCGGTGCCGGCCTTGCAGGTCGTTCCGCCGTACGGGGCGCAATCGGCTAGGACCGCGCAGCCCGGGAAGCATTTGTACGTGTTGCCCGAATTGAGGATGCACAAGTTGGGATTGCCGTACTGGTTGCTAGTCCCGGTGCCGCTGCCGGCGCACACGGCGCTCGTCGGCGAGCACGGCGCCGTGCACCACCCGCTGCTCGAGAGAGTGCCGGTACAGTCGCCGGAGATACACTCCGCGTTGGAGGTGCACCCGTCGCCGATGCCTCGCCCCGCGCAGAATGACATCGCGGAACAGACCAGCCCCAGGCTCGAGCTCGCGCAGCACCCGCTATTGCAGTCCGAGTCCACCGCGCACGAGTCGGCGCAGAGCCCGCCGCTGCCGAAGTCGACGCAGAAGCCGCTCTGCGACTGGAAGTTGCAGCACTGACTGTCGGCCGTGCAGGCCTTCCCGGTCGCGACGCAGGTCCCGCCGTCGGGAGAGGCATCCGCCTTCGAATCCGGCGCGGCGTCGGCCGTGCCACCGGAGCTGCTTCCGGACGAGCCCGAGGATGCGCCCGAGCTGCTTCCAGAGGAGCTACCGGAGGATCCGGCGTCTGCCCTGGCGCCGGCATCTGCGCTCACCACGTAGTCGCCGGCGCCGACGACCAGGTTGCAGCTCGCCAGGGCCCCGCCTGCGCAGCCAAGCAGGATGGCGAGCGCGACGCCGCCGGCCCATCTCGTCGAGCTCATTGGAAGCTGCCCCTCAGACCCGCCGTTCCGAGGCCCACCCACGGCGTCACCCGCGCCGCCGCGGGCGCGGCGGGCGCCGGCTCGTTCTCGTGGGACATCGCCAGAAGGACCGTGCCCAGCACGACGCCAACGATCCCCACGCCGAAGCCGATCGTCGAGAGGGTCGCGTTCGACTTGAGAGAGTCGATGTCCGACTGCGACGATGCCGCGGGGCAGACCTTGTTCACGCACTTGTCCTGGCCGTCGAGCGTCGACTTGTTGCCCAGGGCCATGACCCCGAACGCGGAGCCGACCGCGAGCCCCACTCCCCCGACCACCAGCGCTCCGATGCCCAGCCCGCGGTGACCGCCCGCCGACTGCACCGGGGCGGAAGGCGCGGACGCCGGCTGGCCGGAACCCGCGGCGACCTGGGCCGACCCCGGCGCGGCGAGCGGGCCGGGCGCGGCGTTCGGGTCCGGCTCGAGCTTCAGAGAGACCGGCGCCGAGGCTCCGGGTGCCAGCTCGACCGTGGTCACCACGGCCCTGTACCCGGCCGACGTCGCCCGGACCTCGTGGCTGCCCGGATCGGTCGGTCGGTCCGCGTCGAAGAGAGCCGACGGCACGCTGGTGCCGTCCACCGTGACTGCGGCCTGCTCCGCCGGCGGGCCTTCGACGTGGATCCTCAGCTTGGCGATCCGCGGCAAGGCCGCGGCCAGCGCCTGCTGTGCGCGCTGACGCGCCGACACGAACGCCGCGGGCGCGCCGGCCGGAAGCGGCTCGCGCACGACGCGATTCAGGCTCTCGGTGCCGGCGACCAGCCTCCCGACGCTCACCTGGCACTCCCCCAGGCGGTCGAGCGTCGTGGGCGCGTGATAGAGCCTCTCGGCGGCCTCGAGCTTCGGGATCGCGGCGCCGCAGTCGCCCGCCTCGGCCAGCCGCACGCCCTCGGTGCCGAGGACCCGAGCGGACGCCATGTCCTCCGGGGTGGCCGTCTGCCCGAGGGCGGGCGACGCGGCCGAGAGCACGGCCGCGCATCCGAGGAGGAGGCCACGCGCCGGGCGGGTGAGCCATCGAGGAGCGCGTTCAGTATCCAAGATCGATCGTTCCCTGGGGTTTGGCCGCTGGCGCTGAGGGCGGCGGTGACTTGGCGCCGACCGCGGCCGACGCAGCCTGAGCCGAGCCCCGCCCTGACGATGCCGCCGGCTTACCGGAAGGCGAGGGAGAAGTCACGGGGATGTGCGGCGCCGAGGCGCTGCCCGGCGCGACCGCTGTCGCGATCGGAGCGAGGGACATCGCGGCGGCTGCGCTCGCCGGCGAAGGCGCCGGGGGCTGGGAGGCGGGCGTGGCCGACTCGGTCGGCGACGCGGCCACGGTCTCGCGGCCGTGCAGGACGAACGCGACCACGGCCCCGGCGATCGACAGGACGACCACGCCGGCGATGGCCAGCGCGGCGACGGTCGAGCGCCCGCGCGGGACGCCCGCCGGGAGGCTCGTGCCGACGAAGGGCGCGCTCGTGGTGATCGGGAGGGCGGGCACGCCGCCGGGAGTCCCGCGGGCGAGGCTCCCCTCCCCTGCGCCTCCGGCGGCGACCAGAGCGTTCTCGGATACCTGCGGCGCCGAGAGCCCCGCGGCGATCCGGAGGGCCTCGACGAGCGCCTGGGCGGACGAGTAACGAGCCTCGGGCTCGCGCGCACAGGCCTTCTGGAACCAGTCCTCGACGCCCGGGGGCAGCCAGGGCGCCGAAACCCGCAAGCTCGGTAGCGGGTTGACGCAGATCTGCAGGAGCAGATCGCCGAGCGACTCGGCGTTGAACGCGAGCTTGCCCGTCAGCATCGTGTACGCCACCAGGCCGAGCGAATAAAGGTCGGTGCGGTGGTCGATGGTCCGCAGGCCCCGCGCCTGCTCGGGGCTCATGTAGCTCGGGGTACCGAGGAGCGCTCCGGTCCGGGTCGAGGACCCCACCTCGCCCTCACCGAGCAGCGTGAACTTGGCGATGCCGAAGTCGAGCACCTTGACCACCGCGGCGTCGTCGTCGACCGACTGCGCCAGGTAGATGTTGTCGGGCTTGATGTCACGATGAACGATGCCGAGGGAGTGGGCGCGCGTCAGCGCTCGCGCGCACTGGTCGAGCACGTTCACCACCTCCACGAGCGGCATGGGGCCCTGCTGGCTGATGCGCCGCACGAGCGGCTCTCCGCGCAGCAGCTCCATCGCGAGGTACGGCGTCCCGTCGTCGAGGACGCCGTTGTCGAAGACCTGCGGGACGTGCCGGCTCCGGATCTTCGCGGCTGCCTTGGCCTCCATCTCGAAGCGGCGCCGCGCGTCGGCCGACTTCGCGAACTGAGTGGACACCAGCTTGAGGGCGACGCGCTCGCCGAGCCCCAGATGCGTGGCGCTCCACACCGACCCCATGCCCCCGTACCCGATGACCTCCTCGAGCCGGTATTTCCCCCCCACGACGGCCCCGACGAACGCGAGCTTCGACGTCGATCCCGACGGCGGCGCGGACGTGCTCATGTGGGCTCCACGGCGCCAGGTATGTGACCGCGGCTGCAACCATGTGTCAATTCGCGGCGTTGCGCCTGGATCGTCCCGGGAAGAAGACTTTCGTTATTAAGTGACGGGAATGTTTCGTGATCCTCCTTGCCCACATGGACAGACGGCACACTTGACCGCTGCGCCGCGCCCGGCGTCTCATGTCCGCTGTGTTGAAGGCTTGGGGACAATCTGTTGGCGGTGCGTCCGTGCTGGCGACGCAGGTGGAGACGCCAACGCGTAGCTCCGCGCCCGCGAAGCTGTTGAGGGGGGAAGACAACGTGCGCGCGGAGAGCCGCGTCGCAATGCAGATCGCCTTTCGCCGGTCGGTCGCGGTGGCGTCGGCGATGTGGACAGCGTTCGCGTTCGTCGACTTCGCCGTCGTTCGCTACGTGCACGCAGGAGTGCTCGCGCACTTCATCGCGGCGCGGTTCTCCGTCCTGGGGGTACTCCTGCTCGTCGTCTTGCGAATGTCTCGAGGTCCGGTGCCGTCGGCGCGGACGCTCACGATCGCGGACTTGATCACCTATAACGCCGGGGCCATCGGGATCGCTCTCATGTGCGTCGAGTTTCGCGGCTTGGCGAGCCCGTACGTGCCCGGTGTATGCCTTGCGCTGCTGTCGCGCAGCGTCACGTCGCAGGATTCCTGGAAGCGCGGTCTGGTCATGACTGGCATCCCCGTCCTGTCCTTCTTCGCCGTGCTGTTCGGATCTGCGGCGTTCTTGCCTCGCATCGCCGCGCAGCTCCACGATCCCGCCGCGATCACGACCCTGCTGATCAACACGTCCTACGTGCTCGGAACGTACGTCTTCCTCGTCGGCGGCGGTCACATCGTCTGGTCGCTTCGACAGCAGGTATTCGAAGCGCGAAGCCTCGGGCGCTACCGTCTCAAGCGCCGGCTCGCGACCGGGGGCATGGGGGACGTGTGGATCGCCTACCATCCCGGCCTGAAGCGCGACGTCGCCGTGAAGATTCTCAGGCCCGACCAGCGAGAGAAGTCGAGCAGCGCGCAGGCACGGTTCGAGCGCGAGGTACGCGCGACTGCCGAGTTGATGCATCCGAACACCGTGCGGGTCTTCGACTACGGCGTCACGGAGGACGGGCTCTGGTACTACGTGATGGAGTTCCTGGAGGGCGAGACCCTCGCCGCCCACGTCGGGCGCCTCGGGCCCCTCCCCGCCGCCCGCGCCGTCCACATCGTGGGGCAGGCGGCGCGCGCGATCGCGGAGGCGCACGAGCACGGGATCGTGCACCGCGACGTGAAGCCAGAGAACCTGTTTCTCACGTCGCTCGGCGGCGAGCACGACTTCGTCAAGGTGATCGATTTCGGAATCGCGAAGGTCGAGCGCGCCGACAGCAAGATGACGGACACCGGATGGATTCTCGGAACTCCTGCGTACATGTCGCCGGAGGTCGCGACCGGCGAGACGGCTGACGCCCGCTCGGACGTGTATGCGCTCGGCGCCGTGCTCTACTTTCTGCTGTGCGGGCGGCCGCCGTTCGAGGCCGACAACGCGGCCGCGCTCTTCTTTGCGCATGTGAACCAGCCTGTCGTCCCTCCGTCGGAGCTGCTCGGGCATCGACTCCCGGCGGACGTCGACGCGATCGTGCTGCGGGCGCTCGAGAAGGACCCCGGCGCGCGCTACCCCACGGCCGCCGATCTGGCCCTCGCGCTGGCATCCTGCACCGTCGCCGGCAGGTGGACTTTCGGGCACGCCACGGACGTCGCGAGGAAGAGCAGCAGGCCGCCGCCGCCGGGCGTTCTGGACGCGCTGCCTTCGCTCAAAGCGCCACGCGTCCCGAAGCTTGCGACCGGGAAGACCGGCCACTGACCTGGACGACGGCACATCGGCGACCTGCGCTGGCAGCGCTGCCCCCCCGATCGTCAACGAGCCAGCAACCCGTCTTCCGGCGCTCGGTCCTGGCCATGAAGCCGAGGCGGCTCGGGCTGCGCGGTGAGGACCGGCTTGGTGACGTCGAGGAAGATGGAATGCCCCGTGTCGTCGCGCGAGATCCCGACGCTGGCGGGAACGGGCTCGAGCCCTGCTCCCAGGCGGAGCATCGTCTCATCGGTGCGATAGATGAGCGGCCAGCCCAGGACGTACTCCATGACCCACGTAGTGTCCGGCGCCTCGATGAGGTTGCCGTGAAGCAATCGCCCTCCGGGGCGCAGCCGAGAGTACGTCACCTGCGTCAAACGAGCGGCCACCGGCTCCGGCAGGTAGTCGTAGAGCCCCCCTGAGTACACGAGGTCGAGACCGGCGAGCGTCTCCTGGACCACCCGTTCGTCCTCGGGCGTCTGGGGCTTGAGCAGCTGCCGCACCGAGAAGTGCAGGCACCTGACCGAGACGGGCAACATTCCGTCGTGGCGCTCGAGCAAGATGCGGGTCAGGTGGCGGTGCGCGGATTCGTGCGCCCCCCGATCCTGATCCAGCAGGATCAACTCGAGCGGCCGCTTCAGCGGCCCGGTCTCCTCGAGAAAGCGGCGCAGCTCCATCGCAGGCCCCGCGGCGAGCACCAGCACTCGCACCGGGCCCTCGCCCTCGGCCTCTGCGGCCGCGCGAACGGCGTTCCGCAAGAGAACCTCCCGGGCAATCACGGCCCGCACCAGCGTGTACTGCTTCGTGACCGAATACAGAAAGCGCCCGAAGAGCCCGTCGCCAATACCGTGAGCGAAATAGAGTTCCATCATCCGGTAGTCGCCCGCGTAGCCGAGCGGCTTCTCGTAGGCGCGACGGTGCATGGGGCACGCGGCGAGCAGAGGCATGAGCATCGACGATGCGTATCCATGTCCGAGGACGGCTGCGCGCGGGTCGAGGCCCTTGCTCATCGCGTGCAGCTGTTCGACGCCCCTGATGAATACGGCTCCCCAGTTCGCCCGCAGCCCCTCGAAGAGGCTGGCCTCTTCCTCGCTGCGACGCAGCGGATCGTGAATCTCGGCGCGTTCGATCTCTTCGAGCTCGAAGCGCACGTCCTCGAGAAGCTGGCGGAGGTCTCCCACGGCCGCTCGCCACTCGGGGGGAAGCTCTAGCGCCTGCTCCCGACGGATCGCAAGGCGTCCCTCGAGCGTCACGCCGAGGCGCAGGTGCTCGAGATCGAGCACGTCCGAAGTGAAACGTCCGCCGATACGGCCGGCGCTTCCGTGGACCACGACTGCCTCGCCCGTCCAGATCGGCCGATCGGCGACGAGAAGCTCGAACGAATCGAGCACCGTACCCTCGGGCAGGACGATCGCGGGCGGCACCGCCGCGGCGAACCCGGCGGCGCTCAGGTCGAGAAGCACGAGCGGGCCCACGAATGTTCCGTCGCACACGAAGCGACACGCGAGATCCGCGGGCATCGCGGTCGCGTCCAGGCGCGCGGGCCGGAACCGAACGGCCGCGCCCGCCGCTCCCTGGAAGTCTTCATGGCGCGCCGGCGGGTTCGATGGCGGCCCGGACGGAGGCGAGGGTCGATGGGTTGGTGGTGGAGGTGGCCGGGAAGAAAAACGGGGAGGAGGAGGCGAGCTTCGCGAAGGAGGTCCCGAGCGCATTCTCACCGCATACTAGGTTGCTGTTTCGCTTGCGTATCTAGCTTCGTGACCGAACGATGACGGCCGAGCTTGGCCCTCCGAGCTAATGTCGCACATCGTCCGCTGCGCCATCGGCGCCGTGCGACCACGAGGAGGAAGCGCGCGTGGCCATCATCATCTTCTTCATCGCCCACTGGCAGCTCTCGGTCTTCTGCCAGACCTTCTTCCTCCACCGGTACGGCGCTCATCGGATGTTCAGCATGAGCAAGGGCTGGGAGAGGTTCTTCTACCTCTTCACGTACCTGATGCAGGGGCCGAGCTTCCTGTCCCCCCGCGGGTACGGGATCCTCCACCGGATGCACCACGCCTTCAGCGACACGCCGAAGGATCCGCACTCGCCGACGAACTACACGAACGTCATGACGATGATGCTGGCGACCAAGAAGGAGTACGACGACTTCGCCTACGACCGCGTCCAGCCGGAGGCCCGCTTCGACGGCGGCCTTCCGAGCTGGCCGCTCATCGACAAGCTGGGCCAGTCCTGGGGAGGTCGCATCGCCTGGGGCGCGGCGTATTCGCTCTTCTACTTCAAGTTCGCGACGCACCCCTGGATGTACGCGCTCCTTCCCTTGCAGTTCATCATGGGGCCCATCCACGGAGCCATCGTCAACTGGTGCGGGCACAAGTACGGCTATTCGAGCTTCGACAACGGCGATCAGTCCAAGAACACCCTGGCCTTCGACTTCCTGACCGGCGGCGAGCTCTTTCAGAACAACCACCACAAGTTCGGGATGAGCCCCAACTTCGCGGTCCGCTGGTTCGAGCTCGACTCGACGTACCAGGTGATGCGCGTCTTCAACGCCCTGGGCATCATCGACATGAGCGGCGCGCAGGTCGCTCGCCCGCCGGTGGCCGTCGCGGGCTAGCCCCTCCTGGGCACCTGACGATCGAGCGACTGGCCGAGCCCCAGCGCTGCACACGCGCCTCGGGGCAACCTGTGGACAACTGGAGATCCGCCCGCTGGGGGCGGGGGTTTGCCCGGTTGATAACTCCGGCGGAGTAGTCGTCGTCGCACGAGCGCATCAGGCCGCCGGAGGAGGCGTGGTCACGGTCACCTTGATGTCACGAACGGCTTCGCGGAACTGCACCGCCAGCTCGGCGAGCTTCGACTCGAGCTCCACGATCCTTCGATTGAGGTCGTCCAGGTGAGACGCGGCGTCGGCCAGTCGCGCGGTGAGCTTCTGCCGCAAGGCGTCGGCGGTCCTGTTCTTCTCGATCGCCCGCAGGTTGCGCCGGGTCTCCTCGGTGGCGGTGGTGAGCGCGCTCGACTCGCGCTCGAGCTTCCGCTTCTCGTCGGTCTTCTTCACGAGGTCGTCGCGGACCGTCCACGCGCTCGTGAGCTTCTGAGCGACGCTCCGGTCGGCCTTCGCGCTGGCGATGTAGGCCTTGATGGCGCCGTCGGCGATCGTGCTGAACCAGTCGGCCGGCCGGCGCTCGGTCGCGCGCTCGTCGACCATCAGCTCGGCGGTCGCGCGAGCGAGCACCTTGGTCGGCACGAGCGCGGTCCCGGTGCCGACGTTGTCCTCGGTTCCCGGCGGCGCCCCGAAGAGGCGCGCGCCGGCGATCCGCGGGTGCTTCACCAGGAGCTTGGCCTGGGCGTCCGCCCCGTTCTTGACCCGGTAGGTCGTCTGCGTCACCAGGTCCCGTTCAATCGTCAGCTCTCCGTTCTCGATCTTCGCGACGCGTTCACCCTGCTCGTCGAGCTTGCGCTCGCGCTCGACCGCGATCGAGCGCTCGAGCGCGAAGGGCACTGTGGCCGTCGCCCCTGCGGGCAGTGGATCGACCATGCCCTGCCCCAGGAACGCGCCGTCCTCGAACACCGCGATGGGCCCGCGCTCGAGGACACCACCCACGTTGTTCGTGAAGCGGGCGACGCGGAACGGATGGCTCGCGGAGTCGGGGACGCCCCCGTCCGGCGCGAAGAGGAACAGAGCTTCCCCCGGGACCGGGCGCGAGAGCAGAAGGACCATCGTCGCGCTCCCGTCGGGCACGGTGACGGGCAGCGGGAGATCGTACCGGGTGGCTCCCCCTTCGACCGCGACGGCGGCCAGCGACCTCACGTTGCGCGGCGGAGAGAGCGCGGGAGCGGGCGTGCTCGCCAGGGCGCCGAATGCCTCGGCCTGGTCGAATGCGGGCGCCGCGGGGGCGGCCGAGCCGGCCTTCTTCGCCTCGCGTGCTCCCCGGAGGGCCGATGCCTTCGAGGACTGGGCCCCCGAGGGCAGAGGCGCGGCAACAGGGGCCGGCGGCGACGCCTCCTGCTGCAGCGACGTCTCCGCGTGGGGCACCGCCGCGATGACCTCCCCCTCGTCGGTCACCACCGGCCGCGGCGGGATGACCGGCGTGCCGAGGTCCGCCTGGAACGCCAGCGGCGCGCCGGCGATCAGCGAGAGCCTCACGTTCTTCCAGTCCTCGCCGGACAGGTTCTGGACGATGCCCCACGCCTGCAGGTCCGCCTCGCCGTCGGCGCGGACGACGAGCCTGTAGGACGGCCGCCACACGGGTGACTCGGCCACGTAGCCCACCTGCAGGTCGTGGGACTTGCCGTCGAGCGCGAGCACGACCGTCTCCAGACCTTTCTTCTCGTCGGGCGTCTTCTCGCGGGGCGGCCCGGAATCGTCGTCGTCATCCGCGGACTTCAGCGGGAACGCCGCGGACCGCACGGAGCTGTTGCCCCGCTCCATGACGGCGAGGGTCGCGAGGAAGTCGCCCACCTCCGACTGCTTCATCTTGAAGCGAACCTCATCGCGGTCCACGTGTCCCGCGCGCTCGAAGTAGGCGACGCCGTTGCGGTAGACGATGACCCTCTGGACGGGGAGGCCGTCGGGGGACGACACGATGGCTTGACGGGTGCAGCCGATGACCAGGCTCCCGACGAGGACGACGAGCAAGGCGCTTGCGTGAGTGCGCATCGGAGTCCGGGGCGCCCGCGCTTGTCCGCCGCCACGTTGGGGGCGTCGTTCCAGTCTCGCGCGTCGCCGGCGTTGCGCAGGAAGTGAGTGAGCCCGCATGGCGGGCGCACTCTAGCCCTACTTTCGCAAAGAGGCCGAGTGTTTGAGCACGAAAGGCCGTAAAANNTGCGTAGACTCGGCGCCTCTTTGCGAAAGTAGGGCTAGCCCGAGCGCCGCCCGATGCTGCGCGCTTTTCTGGCTCTTCATGGAATCCGGGGAAGCGGATCGTGCGCAAGCGGCCCGTGGCTGACGAGCGGCGAGAGCGGGCGCGCGGCGTCGCTCGGATCAGTTGTTCTTGGCGCCCTGGGCGATCCAGCGGCGGATGATCTCACGCGGGCCCGGCCCGCCGTCGGCGGAGACGGTGTCGAGGAGGGCCGGCGTCACGTTGTCGTTCCCGTACTGCCCCTCGGGCATGAACCCGCCGCACGCCCCGTTGGCGACGTTCACGGTGCCGGTGATGTACTGCGAGATGTTCGCGTTGTAGAGGCCACCGTCGGCCTGGCACTGCGCGGTCATGCTGCACAAATCGTTGTCGAGCTTGTGCATGGTGAAGCTGTTGGCGGGGTCGCCCGGCTTGACGAACACCCACGACGGCGCCTCGGCCGTCGGGACGCCGACGATGTTGTCGTACACCTGCTTCGCATACGACGACGGGTAAGTGGCCGCGTCGTACGCGGCCGGGCCGATGTAACCACCGTCGGGCCCCAGGTCGTTGTTGTCACCGAGAAACTCGAGGCCCCCGGTCTGGCTCTGGTGGCAGCCGCTGAACACGCAGCTGTGCTGGAAGATCGGCAGCACGTCTTTCGCGAACGAGACCGTCGGCGTCTGAAGCGTGCTGACCGCGGGCGCGGCGAAAGGGGTGCACGCCCCCGCCTCCGTACCCGCTCCCGCTTCCGGCGCGGTGCTCCCGCTGTCGACGGTGGGGCCCGCGGGGTTCGAGGCCGAGCACGCGAGCGTGCACAGGGGAAGGGTGGTCACGATCGCTAGCGACGAGAGGGCAAGCATGCGCATGGGGGGGAAGACCTCGAGTAAGAGTAAGACGCGTTCGTGCATTCATACCATGGCCCGCGAGCGGAGGACCGCTCGACGCGACCGTTGAGACGCACATGTGAGACCTGTCACAGAAACTCGCAGAGATACGCGGCTGGCGCCCGCGCGCGCACGTCGAACCCGCTCTTGCCGGCGACCTCGAACGAGGTGCCCGCGGGGTACGTCTGCCACGCGCCGGCGACCTTCGCCTCGAGCTCCCCGCTGACGACGGCCATGCGCTCGGGTGCGCTGGTGTCGAAGTGGTACTCGCCGGGAGCGATGACGCCCGCGGTCATCCGCCGGCCGAGCCGCTCGAAGCCGATGCTCTGGACCTTGCCGTCGAAGAACGTGTTGTGCTTCAGCATGAAGCCACTCCTTACACGACGCGGCGACTGCAGCAATCGTGACGCGGGGGCCCCGGTGGCCCTAGGCTGCGCCACGAAGGAGGCCACCGACATGGCCAAGGGAATCGAGAAGGACAAGAAGATGAACAAGCCGAAGCTCTCGACCAAGGAGAAGCAGAAGAAGAAGAAGGAGAAGAAAACCGCGAAGTGACGCGGGCCGCGCAGAACGCGTCTCAGGGAACCTTTGCGCATGGATCGCAGGGTCATGGGACGCGTTCTGGATGCCTCGCGCGAGCTCTGCTAAGGCAAGCGGACGGAGAGGTGCCATGACGGACATCACGAACCCGGCCGAGCTCGCGAAGGCGGTCGACGGCAGGTCGGACGACGAGATCAACAAGGCCCTCGAGGGCAAGTACGAGCAGACCTGCGCGCAGGTGTTCGACGGCATGAAGCAGCATTTTCTGCCGGAGAAGGCGGCCGGACAGAGCGCCATCATCCAGTACGATGTGACCGCGCCCGACGGCGTCTACACCTTCCAGCTCGACGTGGCGGGCGGCAAGTGCGAGGTCGCCAAGGGCAAGGCCGGGGCGCCGCGGGTGACTCTGGCGCTGACCTTCCCCGATTTTCTGCGCCTCGTCTCGGGTAAGCTCAACGGCATGCAGGCGTTCTTCGCCGGCAAGCTGAAGCTGTCCGGCGACATGATGTTCGCTCAGACGATGCAGGGCTGGTTCAACCAGCAGGCCTGAGCGATCCCGGGCCAGCGGCAGCGCGCCGCCGGAACCGGGTATGATGCCGGGGACGTCGTGTCCGACTCCAGAACGGCGCCGAGACTCATGCGCGTTCGTCCGCTCCTCGAGGCCATACTGGTCGTGGTGGCCACGCTCGCGAGCGGCACCCTCGAGTGCGGCGGTATCCAGCCGACGCCGGAGCAGCGGCAAGGCGCGCAGCTTTACGGGCGGATGTGCGCGGTGTGTCACGGCGCGTCGGGCGAGGGATACAGGGCGGACGAAGCACCTGCCCTCGCGCATCCGGCCTTTCTGGGGTCCGTGAGCGACGGGTTCCTGCGCAACGCGATAGCGAACGGTCGCAGCGCGACGACCATGTCTGCGTGGTCGAGCCAGCGGGGCGGTCCGCTGTCGCGGGCGGACATCGACGCGATCGTCTCCTTCGTCCGGACGTGGGAGACGCTGCCGCGCGCGACGCTGGACGAACGGCCGGTCCTCGGAGAGGCGAGCCGCGCAGAGCCCGTGTTCGCCCGCGAGTGCGTGCGATGCCACGGCGCTCGAGGAACCGGCGGCCCCAACGTCCACATCGGCAACCCAGAGCTCCTCTCGAGCGCGAGCAACGGATTCCTCCGGTACGCGATCGCCGGAGGTCGAGCCGGGACCGCCATGCCGAGCTTCGCCGCGTCCCTCGGCCAGGAGGGAGTCGAGGACACCGTCGCCTTGCTCCGGAGCTTCCAGTCGCAGGCGGTCACCGTGACGAACCCGCCTCCTGCGCGCCCGCCACCCATCCCGCTCGGCCCCGTCCCGCTCAACCCGCGTGGCCCGGAGCCCGCCGGGTTTCACCCCTTCCCCGCCACCGCGTCGGTCGACGCGGTCAAGGCGCAGCTGGATCGTGGCGCCAGGATGGCCCTGCTGGATGCGCGCGCACCCTCGGACTACACCAACGAGCACATCGCCGGGGCCGTCAGCGTGCCGTTCTACGATCCGCAGCCCTACCTGCAGGCGCTGCCGCGCAACGCCTGGCTGGTGGCCTACTGCGCCTGCCCGCACGCCGAGTCGGGGACGCTCGCACAGAAGCTTCAGGCCGCCGGGTTCACCAAGGTGACGGTGCTCGACGAGGGGCTCGGCGTCTGGAGAGCACGCAAGTACGGGACGCACACGGGGTGGGATCCGTGACGGGGGCGGCTACACTCCTCCGCCACGCGGGCGGTGCGAGATTCATCAGACGTGGTATCCGGATCGGCAATAGCCCGCATGCACGTCACGATGGTCAAGAAGCGCCTGGCGAACGGCGAACCGTGTCGCAAGTGCGCCCAGGCCGAGGAGCTCCTCAGGAACCGCGGGCTCTGGGACCGGATCGGCGACGTCGTCTGGGCGGACGAGGCGGATCCGGCGTCGCCCGGGATGCAGCTCGGCGCCCGCCTGGGCGTCACCCTGGCGCCGTTCTTCCTCGTCCGCGAGGACGACGGCTCGGAGACCGTGTACGAGAGCGTGCTCAAGCTCGTCAACGAGCGCCTGGCGGTCGCCGCGAAGCCCGTCCCGGCTCCGGCCCTCGCCGACGCCGACCTCGACGCCGCCGCGCGGGACCTCGCCGGCCGCGACCCGTCCGAGATCCTGCGCTGGGGCCTCGAGCGGTGGGGCAGCTCCCTGGGCATCGCGTTCAGCGGAGCCGAGGACGTCGTGCTCGTGCACATGGCGAGCGAGGCCGCCCTCCCGTTCTCGGTCTTCTGCCTGGACACCGGGCGCCTGCACCCGGAGACCTATCGGTTCATCGAGGCCGTCCGTGAACGCTACGAGATCGAGATCGCCTTGATGTCGCCGGACGCCGCCGCGCTGGAGGGCCTGGTGAAGCGGAAGGGCCTCTTCAGCTTCCACGAGGACGGCCACGAGGAGTGCTGCGGCATCCGCAAGGTCGAGCCGCTGCGGCGGGCGCTCGGCACGCTGCGCGCGTGGGCCACGGGCCAGCGCCGCGATCAGAGCCCGGCCACCCGCTCGGCGATCGCGGCGGTCGAGCGCGACCGCACCTTCTCCGGAGCCGACGGGCCCCTGGTGAAGCTCAACCCGCTGGCGGGATGGACCTCGGCGCAGGTGTGGAGCTACATCCGAGACAGAGGCGTCCCGTTCAACTCCCTGCACGAGCGCGGCTTCGTCTCGATCGGCTGCGAGCCGTGCACGCGGGCGGTCCTGCCGGGAGAGCACGAGCGGGCGGGCCGCTGGTGGTGGGAAGAGTCGACGAAGCGCGAGTGCGGGCTGCACGTCGGCGTCGCGCCCCCGAAGCGGTGAAGACGCACGTTCTCTTCGACCTGGACGGTGTGCTGCTCGACACCGAGGGGCTGTACACCCAGGCCACGCAGGCGGTCGTCGGGCGCTACGGCAAGACGTACGACTGGGCGCTCAAGGTCCAGACGATGGGGCGCGAGGCGCGGGCGAGCGCCCGACTGATCGTCGAGCGGCTCGATGTCCCGCTGACGGCCGACGAGCTGCTCGCCGAGCGCAACCCGATCCTGGAGGCGCTCATCGCGAGCAGCCCCGCGATGGCGGGCGCCGAGGAGTTCGTGCACCGCCTCGCGGCGAAGGGAGTGCCCATGGCCGTCGCCACCAGCAGCGACCGGCGCCTCTACGACATCAAGGTCAGGCCCCACGCATGGTTCGCGCGGTTCGCGGCGGTCGTCTGCGGCGACGACCCCCGCGTGCTCGCCAAGAAGCCCGCGCCGGACATCTTCCTCGTCGCGGCGCGCGACCTCGGCGCGGACCCCGCGCAGTGCCTGGTGTTCGAGGACTCTCCGGCCGGCGTCGAGGCGGCCCTCGCGGCCGGGATGCGCGTCGTCGCCCTTCCTGCGCCGCAGGCCGGACGCGAGCACTACGCAGACGCGCACCAGGTCTTCAGCGGGTGGGCCGACGTCTCGCCGGCGGTGCTCGACCACTGAGCTTCACGCGCTGCGGATCCGGCTCACCACCGCCCGGGTGAACTCCGCGGTGCTCGCCCGGCCGCGGAGGTCCCCCGTGCGAACGCCGTCGACGTTCAGGGTCTTCGAGATGGCGTCGCGCAGCCGGCTGGCCTCGACCGGTCTCTTGCAGTGGTCGAGCATCATCGCGGCCGCCAGCATCAGCGCGACGGGGTTCGCCACCCCCTTCCCCGCGATGTCCGGCGCAGACCCGTGCACGGCCTCGAAGATCGCCGCGTCGAGGCCGATGTTCGCCCCGGGCGCCATGCCGAGGCCGCCCACGAGGCCGGCGATCTCGTCGGACAGGATGTCGCCGAAGAGGTTGGTCGTCACCAGCACGTCGAACTGCCACGGATCGAGGACGAGCTTCATCGCGCAGGCGTCGACGATGACGTCGTCCATCGCGATGCGGTCCCGGTACTTGCGCTGGTAGAGATCCTGCGCGGTCTCGAGGAAGATGCCCGTCAACGCCTTGAGGATGTTCGCCTTGTGGACGACGGTGATCTTCTTCCGTCCCTTCGCGATGGCGTACTCGAACGCGAACTCCAGGAGGCGCCGGCTCCCCTGTCGCGTGTTCACGCCGGTCGACATCGCGACGGCATGCGGGTCGTCGTCGATGGGGATGAAGTGCTCATAGCCCATGTACAGGCCTTCGTTGTTCTCGCGCACGACCACCAGGTCGATGTCCTCGTACCGGCCGCCGGGCACGAGCGTGCGCGACGGCCGCAGGTTCGCGTAGAGCTTGAACTCCTCGCGCAGGCGCACGTTCGACGAGCGATAGCCCCCACCCGACGGAGTCTCGAGGGGCCCCTTCAGCGCGAGGCGCGTGCGCCGGATGCTGCTCAGCGTGGCGGGAGGCAGCGGATCTCCGGCCGCGCGCACGCCGCTCGCGCCGGCGCTCTGGACGTCCCACTCGAACGACACGCCGAGGGCGTCCAGCGCTTCGAGCGTCGCCGCGACGATCTCCGGGCCGATGCCGTCGCCCGGGATCAGCGTCGCGGGTATGCTGTCGGTGGGCATCCGGTCGTCATCGGAGAGTGACACGGCCGGCGTTTCTGGCCCGTTTCAGGCCAGGTCGGCGATCACTTCGGGCGGCGCCTGGACCAGCTCGATCAGGACTCCCTCGCCCCCGAGCGGCGCCTCGGGGCTGCCCTTCGGGTGGATGAAGCACACGTCGAACCCGGCCGCTCCCTTGCGGATGCCCCCGTGCGTGAAGCGTACGCCCTGCGCCCCGAGCCACGCGACGGCCGCCGCGAGGTCGTCGACCCAGAGGCCGATGTGGTTGAGCGCCGGGTCGTGAACGGCGGGCCGTTTGCCCGGATCGATCGGCTGCATCAGGTCGACCTCGACGCGCGCCGCGCCCTTGCCGACGACGGCGATGTCCTCGTCGACGTTCTCGCGCTCGCTGCGGTATTTGCCGGTGACGGCGAGGCCGAGAAGCTCGAGCCAGAGCTTGCGTAGCTTCTCCTTGTCGGTCGAGCCGACGGCGATCTGCTGCAAGCCGAGCACCCGGAACGGTCGCGTCATGGGCCGCCAGACTACCTGTCATCCCGAGCGAAGCGAAGGATGCCAAGGTAGCTAGTGGCGGACGGTGACGGTCGGGACGATGATCGCGATGACGATCTCCCCCTTCGCGTTCTCCTTCACGGCGACCCGCGCGTCGGGCAGGAGCGTCGCGTGCTTGCGGACGAGATCGAGCAGATCTCTGTAGACGACCTGCTGGCCGAGGTTGAGCTTCGGCTGCATGGGTCAGGACGGGTCCTCTCGCCGGCCCGGAGTGGGGTCGGACCGGGGCGGCGGCGCGTCACCGGCGGGCGGCAGCCCCCTGGCCTGTGCGAGCTCGAAGACCGAGGCATGCAGCTCCCAGACGTGCGGGGTCATCGCCCGATGGATACTGCGCTACCGTTCAGCGTCAAGGGTCGCCGGCGAGACACCCTCGAGCGCGCACTTCATTCGGCGAAGAGGACGGCCCTTTGGAGCGCCAGCTCCGACAGGATCCGCAGCGCGTCGAGCTCCGGGAGGCCGCAGGCCGCCACGACGATGTCGAGCGGCGTCGCCCCGTCGACGCGCGAGAGGATGAATCCCCCGCGGAAATCGAGGGATAGCGCCTGCAGTCCCTCGTGCCCCATGGCGAGGTGGGGTACGCGCTCGAGCGAGCCCAGCCGGCCTGTGTAGATCTTGCGCAGCTCGGATCGGGCGATCTGGGCGCAGTCGAGCGCGTCGGCGTGGCGCGGCTGGTGGAGCAGCAGCGAGTCGGCGGCCAGCAAGGCGCCCGCGTAGTCGCCCGCGGCCAGCCGATCGAGCATCTCTTCCGCGAAGCGGGCGTCGGCCGACGCGCGCGCCTGCGCGAGCCGCGCCGCGCTCTCGGGGAGCGGCGGCGGCTCGGACCGGGGCGGCTCCGAACCGGGGGGCAGCGTGTCTATCTGCGCGTCTTTGCTCATGGGAACGCCGTCCGTAAGGGGCAAGGGTATGGGCAGGCGCCCGCGCCTGCCTCCTGTCTGATGCACCGGACGCGCCGGACGATCAAAGCCCGTATGTGCGCTCCTGTAGGCGCCCGCGGGGAAGTGGTCGCGCGCGAGCTCGCGCGCCTATTCTTCGCGCTCGTGGACCCCTGGTTCGTGTACGTCGCGCGCTGCTCCGACGATACGCTCTACGTCGGCATCGCGCGGGACGTCGTCGCCCGCATCGGGCTCCACGACGCCGGGCGCGGCGCGCGATACACGCGCGGGCGCGGGCCGCTGCGGGTCCTCGTCACCCGCCGGTGCGCGAGCCAGGGGGACGCGCTGCGGCTGGAGCGCGCGCTCAAGCGACTCCCGCGCGGCGACAAGCTCGCCGTGGCGACGTCCCGGCGCAAGCTCGCGCGGCTGGCAAAGACTTGCGCGCGGCCCGCGCCGAGGGCCTAGGCTGGCGAGCGGAGAGCCCATGCCGACGGGAGAAGCTCCTCGCGTTCGCCACGGCCGCCTCGCCGTCATCGCGCTCGCCCTCGGGTCTGTCCTCGGAGCCGTCCGGTGCAGTTCCACGGGCGGCGCGGCCCCGTGCAGCCCCGGCGACGCGGACGGGATCGTCGGCGTCAGCGCGACCTTCGACCTGACCGTGAACGACACCACCTTCGCGCCGACCATTCTCAAGGCGCAGAACCGGAGCGGCGTCACGCTCACCCTGACCAACGCCGGGACCCGACCCCACGGGTTCGCCATCGACTGCCTGCCCACGCCGAACGGCAACGGCTGCCCCGCGACCTCGTGCTTCGGCGACGCGGCGACGATCGGACCCGTCGCGCCCGACGCCAGCGCCACGGCGACGTTCACCACCCCCAACCCGGAGGGGATCTACACCTTCCGGTCGGACGTCCCCGGCGACACGCAGACCGGGCAGTTCATCGTCCAGTGAGGTCGCGCGCCGCTCGCTCACGCTGCGCGGGGGTGCTCGTCGCGCTCGCCTCCGTGGCGGCGGGACCGCGGGCGCGCGCGCAGGTCGTCGTGGCCGAGCCGGCGGCCCCCATCGAGGCTCCCTTTCCGGACGGCGCCCGGCCGGTCGAGTGCCAGATCGTGCTCCAGCTCGTCATCGACGCGACGGGCGGCGTCGAATCGGCCGTGGTCGCGTCGCGGGTGCCGTCGGATGCGCCCGACGCGTTCGCGGCTGCCGCGGTCGAGGCCGCGAGGGCTGCGAGGTTCACCCCTTCGACGCGCGACGGGCGGCCGATCCGGTCACGCGTCGAGTACGTCGTCGTCTTCCACCCTCCCGAGCCAGCGAGCCAGCCGCCGCAGCGCAGCGAGGCGCCCGCGCCGTCCAAGCCGCTGTCGACGACCGAGCAGGACGAGGACTACGCCCAGGTCGTCCAGGTCCGCGGCGCCGGCTGGTCGTCGCCGAGGGGCCTCGGCGACATCCGCGTCAAGCGCGAGCTGCTCGAGGCCTCGCCCCGCCAGCAGACCAGCGAGATGCTCTCGGCCGCGCCGGGCTTCTTCGTCGATCACGAGGACGGCGAGGGCCTTGGCAACGACGTGTTCCTGCGCGGCTTCGACCTCGACCACGGATCGGGCGTCGAGATGCGGGTCGGCTCGATCCCGCTGAACGTGCCGCTGCACATCCAGGGGCAAGGCTACGCCGACGCCAACTTCATCCTCCCCGAGGTCGTCCGCAGCATCCGCGTCCTCGAGGGACCCTACGACCCTCGCCAGGGCGACGCCGCGATCGTGGGGAGCGCCTACTTCGATCTCGGCGTGGCCGAGCGCGGGTACCAGCTCCGCTCGACCTACGGGTCCTTCGACCAGTGGCGGGTCGTCGGCGTCGCCGCCCCCGCGGAGGCCGACGAGGAGACGTTCGCGGCGTTCTCCGTCCGGCAGACCGACGGCTTCGGCCAGAACCGCAAGAGCGAGTCGGGCTCGGTCAACGCGCAGTACGGGCTCGACGTCGGCGCCCGGGACCACGTCCGCCTGCTCGCCACGGCGTACGGCTCGCGCGCGTCGCTCGCAGGGGTCGTGCGCCAGGACGACGTCGACGCCGGGAAGCTCGGCTACTACGACTCGTACCCGCGGCTGGCGCAGGGACAGGGCGTGCAGGCAGCGCGCGTGATCTTCGGCGCCGACGTGGATCACGTCGCCCCGGGCGGCGCGCGCTTCGAGTTCGCGCCGTGGCTGATGTGGACCGACTTCCGCGCGCGCCAGAACTTCACGGGCAACCTGGAGAGCTCGCAGATCGACCCGACGCAGTCGGGCCGCGGCGATCTGTTCGAGACGACCAACCGCGAGACCGCCGCGGGCCTCACGGCGCGATTCCACACCGCGCCGGCGCAGGTCGGCAGCTCGGTGGAGGTCGTGGCCGAGCCGGGCGTCACGGTGCGAGGGGGTCACACGGAGCAGACCCGGGGGCTGCTGGATCCGTCCACGCTGCAGCCCTGGGACCGCCGCGTGGACGCGGGGCTCGCCACGCTCGACGCCGGGGCCTATCTGGACTTCGACGTGCGCGTCCTCAGGCACCTTCGCCTGTCCGGCGGCCCGCGCGTGGACCTGCTCGCGGTGTCCGTGGACGACAGGCTCGCCGGCGCCTCGCCCGCGGCGAGCGCGCCGCCCGGTCCGCTGCAGGGCGCGGTGCGCGACGTCGCCGGCATCGCCGCCGGCCCTCGCATGACCGTCGCCTACGAGGTCACCCCGGAGATCACGCCGGTCGCATCGTACGGAGAGGGGTTTCGCTCGCTCGACGCGGGGAGCCTGAGAGACGGCTCGCAGCCTTACTCGAAGGTGCGGTCGGTGGAGGCGGGCGTGCGCGTGCAGACGGGCAAGGAGCGCCTCATCACGACCCTGTCCGCCTTCGAGACGTGGGTCGAGAACGAGCTGGTCTTCGAGGCGGCGGCGGGCGGGCTGCAGACGGAGCAGAGGAGCATCCGCCGGGGGGTCGTGGGCTCGATCGTGGCCAAGCCCTTCGACTGGCTGGTGGCGTCGACGGCGGTCTCGGTGACCGGAGCCACCTTCTCGACCCTGGTGGCAGGCGTGGGGCACTACGTGCCGAACGTCCCGCCGGTGCTGTTCCGCGCCGACGTGACGGCCCGAGGGGCGCTGGCGAGGGTCGGCGACAGGACGCTGACCGGGCGGGCGGGCGTCGGCTACACGTTCCTGTCGGGCCGGCACCTGACCGACACGATCGTCGGCGCGGCGAGCAACGTCCTCAACGCCGGGGCGAGCGCCCGCTACGGGGCCGTCGAGGCCAGCGTGGACGCGTTCAACGTGCTGGGGATGCAGTACCCCGACGACGAGGCGTACTACGTGTCCAACTGGAGCCTGGCGCCAGGGCAGCAGCCGGCGTCGCTCGCCCGCCACGTCACCGCGGCGCCGCCGAGGTCGGTGCTGGGGACGGTCGCGGTGTATTTCTGAGCCGGCGCCCGACCCTACTGCACGCCCTCGGGCACCACCGAGCCGCAGTTGGTGAAGGCGATGTCGGTGTCGATCCGGAACGTCGACCCGACGGTGTGCCGCTCGGCCTGGAAGACCTCGAGGGGATACTCCTTGCCCTTCGCGAGTCCGAGGGTAGCAGCGGACTGGTCGAGGTTGATCGTGACGGTGGAGGGCGAGTGGAGGCCGCCGAGATCGATGGCGAGCGTGCCGTTCATGAAGACCCAGACATCGTCGTCGCCCGTGAAGGTGAAGACCTCGCCGCCGGTATACTTGAATGTCGTGTGCAGCTCGGTGGTGAAGCTGAAGTTGTGCTGCTTGCCGTCCGCGCCCGTGCCCGAGTTGCCCCAGCCGGCGTTGTCGAGCGGGAAGTAGAGCGAGCTCTGGAAGGTATAGAGCTTACCGCTGGGCACGAACTGCAGATACACGAGATACTCGCGGTTGTACGCGCTCGCGGAGCGGTACCACATATCGAAGTACGCCTTGCTCGTCGTCTGCTGGCCGCCGGAGCACTTCAGGAAACCGCCGGCGAGCGAGGCCTCGCACTGCGACGCGTACACCGGCTTGCGATCGGCGCCGATGGCGGGGGCCACCAGCCCCGTCACCACGCCCCACCCGCCGAACGACTCGAAGTCCGGGTGCCCGCCGGGTTTGACGCTCGCGAACTGGACGTCGCGCACGACGCCGACGACCACGCTGCACGGCTGGCCTCCGCCCGTCTGCGAGTACGGGCTGGCGCCGGCGTCGTTGCCCGTGATCGCGGGGCCGAGCGCGTAGCCGCCGAGCTCCGTCTTGACCAGGTTCGGCGGCAGCGGGACGGCGGCGCCGTCTCCGACGGGGGGCCGCGAGCCGCCGTCTCCGAGGAGGAAGGCGGGGGAGCCGTCGTCGCCCGCGGCGGCGCCGCTGCCGTCGTCGCTCCCGCCGGCGGTGCTGTCGCCGGCGATCGCGGCGTCGTCGCCGCCGCCGGCTGCGAAGCCGGTGTCTCCCGCGGGGCTCCCGCAGCCCGCGAGAGCCAGGAGCGCGGATACGCAAAAGCCGCACGGCGCAGCGCAGCGAGGGACGCCCACAGGCGCGATCTATCCTTCCCGTCCGCGCGCTGCCTCTAAATCAGCGGTCACGATCCTCGAAAGAGACGGGGAGCCGCCAAGCCCGCCAAGAATGGGAAAGCGGATCGCGCGCACGCGGCCACTACTATGCGGAAAGATTTGTGCGCACGGTACGCCGTTCTCGAGCGGCTTGAGCTAGGCCGGTGATCCTGCCCGAAGAATCGGGTACGTTGCCGAGCCACCGGATGACATCGAGCAGCTCCGAGTCGCCGGACAGGGTGCTGATCATCGACCCGCGCACGACATGAGCCAGCCAGACACCTTGAAACCCACTTCTGACGCCACGTCGCTCGGCTTGGCTCCGCCTCCCAAGCTCGCCTTCGCGATGGTCGGCCTTCCGGCACGCGGGAAGACGTTCATCGCGCGCAAGATCGCCAGGTATCTTTCGTGGCTCGGGCATAGCACCCGAGTGTTCAATGTGGGCTCGTACCGGCGTGCGCAGCTCGGCCGCCAGCACCACTCGTTCTTCGACCCGCGCAACGAAGCATACGTCGTCGCAAGGCGCGACGTGGCGCTCGCCGCACTCGACGACATGCTCGCGTATCTCGGTGGCAACGGCGACATCGCCATCTACGACGCGACGAACAGCACCCGCGAGCGCCGCGCCCTCGTGCGCACGCGGTGCTTCGCCCAGGGGGTCGAGGTCGTCTTCGTCGAGTCGATCTGCAACGACCAGACTATCGTCGAGACCAACATCCGCGCGACCAAGGCGCGCTCTCCCGACTACGAGGGCGTTCCCGAGGAAGATGCGGTACGCGACTTCCGGCTGCGCATCGCTCACTACGAGAGCGAATACGAGGAGGTCGGCGAGGACGAGGGGCCGTTCATCAAGGTGATCGACGTGGGACGCAAGATGACGCTCCACCGGATCCAGGGCTACTTGCCCGCGCGCGTGGTGCACTTCCTGCTCAACCTGCACATCCAGCCGCGCAGCGTCTGGCTGACGCGCCACGGCGAGAGCACGTTCAACGTGCTTGGCCGCATCGGCGGCGATGCTCCGCTCAGCGACGCAGGCCGCGCGTGCACGCATGATCTCGCGCGCATCGCTCGCGGCCGGTTCGGGTCGCGCGTCCAGGTGTGGACGAGCACACTGCGCCGCACGATCGAGACGGCGGAGATCCTGGGGTTGCCGTTCCGCTCGTGGCGTGCGCTCGACGAGATTGACGCAGGCGCGTGCGACGGGATGACGTACGCCGAGATCGCCGAGGAGATGCCGCACGAGTTCGAGGCCCGCAAGGCGGACAAGTTCCGCTACCGCTATCCGCGAGGCGAGTCGTATCAGGACGTCATCCAGCGGCTCGAGCCGGTGATCTTCGAGCTCGAGCGCGAGCGGGAGCCCGTAATCGTGATTGGCCATCAGGCCGTGCTGCGTGCTCTTTATGCCTACATGATGGACCGGCCGCCCCGGGAGTGTCCGACCATCTCGATCCCGCTGCATACGATCGTGGAGCTCGAGCCCACGGCGTACGGCTGCGACGAGCGGCGGATCGACCTCGCGCCCGCGCCGCTCGACCCGAAGCGCTTTCGACAGAACGTCGGGTGAGGACGCAGCGGCGACGGTTCGCGCCGTGCTCGCAGCGAAGCTACCAGACGAGGGAATCAGAGTGAAAGAGACGGTGAGCGTCAGCGCGCAACCGTCCGTCACCGCGTCGTGCTGCGCACCCAGCGGGAGTATGCGCGCCGGGCGTAGGCGAGCCTCTCCTTGGCCGTAGGGTAGCGGCGCCGGAACCACCCGATCAGCCCCTGGAGGTTCTCGAGCTCTGGCCCGTCGAGCTCGGCGAGTGCAGCGGAGACGCGACGCTCGAACTCATCGACCTGGAGCGGCTCGAGGTACAGCGCCCGCACCTCGGGGGAGAGCTGCTGCGTCCTCATGGCTTCGTCCGTCGCAGCGCCTCGATGAGCTGAATGTCGCGCACATCCTTCTCGCGCATCGACCAGCGCTTGGTCATGATGAGGTCGTCGGTGCAAGGCAGAGCCACCTCGACGCTCTCGAAGGTCACGGTCTGACGACGCGCCCAGGCGTCATCGAAGGCGAGGCGGTCGCCCGCGGCGGTCGTCGCCGCCCGGGCCACCATCACGTCCACGTGCTCGTCGTTCTCGAGCACGTACCGGCCGCCCTGGCGCGCCTCGCCCGGCGTTCGAGTGGGAACCAGGTCGAGCGGCGCCAGCGCAAGGTTGAGCTTCTCGATGTCGTCGAAGTGCACCCAGAGGTCGTAGTCCGCGGTCAGGACGGGGATGCCCAGGGCGACCATGGCCCGGCGCCCGATGAGCAAGACGCGCGCTCCGCTCCGGGCGATGGCGCCGAAGAACCACTCCTCGGTGAACTCGCTGCCTTCCACGGAGTCAGCGTAGCGCGCAACCGCTCGACGACGGGAGGGAAGACGTCGATTCCCGCGCGTACCCCCCTGTCACTCCCCGAGCTCCACGCTGGTCTTCGAGGTCGAGCTCCTCGAGGTCGGCCGACAGGGACCGGCCCGTCCTCGGTCGCTACCGCATGGGCCGATACCCCACCGAGATGCTGAAGCTGATCCGACTCGACGCGACCTCGTAGCCGACGTCCGCCCCCACCGCCGGCATCGCCACCCGCTTCAGGTAGACTCGGAGCCCCACGCCCGGCCCGCCGTAGGTGACTGCCGGCTCCGCGTTCCGCGCGTACCGGCCCACCTCGCCGAAGACCACGCCGCTCGCCGTCGCAGGCTCGAGCATCAAGAACGGCACCTGGTAGGCCAGTGACAGCGACGCGTACCGATCGGCCGCCACCAGCCCGCTGCCCGGCAGCGTGCGCGAGCCGTCGAGCCCTCCTAGCCGCTCCTCGAACACGATGGGCATCGAGCCCACGAACGCGTGCGCGCGGGCGTCCAGGAATCCGCCGAGCGGTGCGGGCCGGGCCAACTTGGCGTCGAAGATCGCGTCGTCGTACGTCGGGCTCCCGCGGTCGAGCGGGAAGCTGTGCTGCACCTCCGCCGAGAGCCGCAGGCCCTCGTCGTACAGGTCGCGGAAGCGCCGATCCGAGTAGGTGAGCTGGAACGCCTGGACCGCGACGCTCGCATCGGCCGCGGGCTCGCTTCCAGGAACGTGCACGGCCCCCACGCGCGCCACCCGCAGCCCGCCATTCCAGGTGGGCGAGACGCGGTCCCAGAACGTCCAGCCGAGCGCGTACTCGAGGTCGAAGCGAGTCATGTCGAACGACTGCTCGATCGAGCCATCAGGCGCGTCGTCCTCCACCACGCCCGAGCCCAGAAACGCGTGCAGGCTGCCCCACAGGTTGGTGTACGCGATGTTCGGGTCGTTGTAGCCGGCGAGGCTGTACCAGCCGCGGTTCGAGTACGCGCCGCCGATCGCGAGCCCCTTGTTGTAGCCGAACAGGTTGGCCTCCACGAGCACCAGGCCGGCGATCTGCGACTCGGGCGAGTACCAGAGCATCGGCACCGGGTAGAGGCTCCACTTCTCCTCGAGGCGGAAGACGATCTCCACGCCCGCCGGCTGCTCGTTCAGCGCGACCTCGACGGCGCTGAAGATGGCGAGCCGGTAGATCCGCTCGCGGATCGCAGGGAGGTCGCAACTCGAGAGCGGCGCGCCCACGGCGCACTCGATCCACTGCTGAACCACGCCCTGGCGGGTCCGGCGCAGCCCTTCGACGCGGATTGCCGCGATGGGCCGGTCGCCCTGCGCGCGGATGAATTCGCCCTGGGCGCGCGCAATTTCGTCGTCGGCCTCGGCGTGCGCTGTGCCTGGTGCGAGCACGACCAACCCGAGCACCTCGAGCAGCGCCGCCGTCACGCGCGCCGACCGGTGCTCCCTGGCGAACATTCGGGTTCGCAGCATGCACGCGCCGTGCTGCGAGGCCAGGTGAAAATGGCCAAGAGCGCGCCCGGGGCCGGAAGCACGCTCTACTTCACCCTTCCGGCCGGCCAGGACCGATGGCGTCAGCTCGCGCTCGCCCTCCTGCGGAACGCCTCCTTCGCCGCCCGCCCGCGCCGCTCGAGCAGCGGCGTGAGGCGCGAGCGCAGCGCCGGGAACAGGTACCCGAACGTCGTCATCACGCTCGACCCGCGCGACGGCGTGCGCTCCCTCCGTCCGTCGGCGGCCGAGTCGAGGATCTGCGCCGCGATTTCCGCGGCGGTGCTCATCGGCTGCGAGAACACCAGGTCGGGGACGTGGTCGATGTCGGCCATGATGAAGCCGGTGTCCACCGGCCCCGGCGAGACGACGGCGACCTTGATCGTCGACCCGGCGAGCTCCCCGGCCAGCGCGAAGCTGAAGGCCCGCAGCCCGAACTTCGTCGCCGAGTACGTCGCCTCGTGAGGCAGCGGCACGCGGCCGGCGAGCGACGCCACGTTGACGATCGCCCCCGCGCCGCGGCGCCTGAGATAGGGCAGCACGGCCCGGGTCAGCAGGATCGGCGCCGTCAGGTTGATGGCCACGATCTGCGCGAGCTCGGCGGGGGTTCGCTCCTCCACCGCGCCGCGGTGGTTGACGCCCGCGTTGTTGACCAGGACGTCGATGCCGCCGAGCTCGCGGGCCGCGCGTTCGAGCAATCGCTCCGGCGCCCCCGGGTCGCAGACGTCGAGGGGCACGGCAAGCGCCCTCCCCCCTGCCGCCACGATCTCGCCGGCGACCGCCTCGAGCGGCGCCGCCGAGCGCGCGGCGAGCACGACGTGCCCGCCCTCGGCCGCAAAGGCCCGCGCAGCCGCCGCGCCGATGCCCGACGAAGCGCCCGTGATCACGATGACCTTCCCCTGGAATCGCTTCTCGACCGTCATGATGTATCTCATCCGGCGCTAGAGCCTCGCCCGGAGGCTCCCAGCCACGGGGCGGAGCCGCATCTCTCAACCGAGGCGTTCTAGCACGGCGACGACGTTCGGCGGGCTGCGCTCGCAGAGCTTCTGCAGGCGAGCGGCGTCGAAGAACGCCACGGTCGTCCCGGGGCGCGCGACGGCGAAGACGCTCGGCGCGATGCGATGGATCGCGTCCCTCACCCCGTAGAACGAGTCCGGCTGCACGACGGCGACCGGCTCGCCCCGCCCCTCTCCCTCGAAGAGCGCGAGCGAGCCGCGGGCGACCAGGCACGCCACGTCGGGGCGGACGTTCGCCGGCACGATGACGGTCTCTTCGTCGAACGACTCGAGCCTCTGGATGCAGGACAGCACGTCGTCGCGAACCTGGACGTCGAGCTGCCCCATCGTCTCGTGCATCGAGAAGAACGAGTCGATGCGGTGCAGTTGCTTGGTCTCGGCGATGCGCAGCCCGAAGGCGAGATCGGCGCTCATGGTCGCGCGGACCGCTGTGGCCGGGAGGATCCACACCTCGCTCACGCGCTCGGCCCGGAGCGACGCCGTGCAGCGCGGGTCGCCCCGCCCGAGGACGCTCGACTCGCCCAGGAGCCAGCCCGGGAAGCAGCAGCGCACCATCCACGAGCCGCCCGAGGGCTTCTCGAGCCACACGCCGAGCAGGCCGCTCTTGACCACGAAGACGCTGCGCGACGGCTCCCCCTCGGTCACGAGCATCTCGCCGGGCGCGAGAGTGTGGAGCGCGGCGTGACGCGCCAGCTCTTCGCGGAGGTCGGGCGAAAGTCCGGCGAAGCTCCTCGCGTCGAACAGACTGTCGAGCGGCCGCAGACGGGCGCGGCTCTGCTCGAGCAGCGAATGGACCGGGGACCTGGAGAACGCCTCCGGGCCAGACATCTGCAGCGCGAGCGCGGCGGCGCGCTCGAGCGCGGGCAGGTCGAAGCGGTCGGCGAACTCGCGCGCCGCCGCCTCGAGGTACCCGCGGGCGAAGGCCGGCTCCCCGAGCTTCACCTCGACCTCGGCCATCGTGAAGAGGGTCGCGCCCCTGCGCTCGTGGTCTCCGAGCAGGCGAGGCAGCAGCTCGCGCGCCAGCGCCAGCGACTCCGGGTCGCCGGCGGCGATGGCCGCGTCCACGCGCACCGAGACGGGCTCCTCCTCGAGCATCTCGAGGGCGGGCTCGTCGTCGTCGCCCGCGTCGGCGCCGAAGTCGGCCAGCTCGCCGGGAGCGGGCGCGCGGAGCGAGAACCGCTCCGACCGGCGGACGGCCTCGATGACGTGAGCCGCGCCGAGCGTCGGCGTCATCGCTCCCGCGTCGTCGACGGTGACGTCGGCGACGTGCAGGTCGCCCGAGGGCGCGGCCAGCACGACGGTCACCACCCAGGCGTCGCCGGAGACGCGGCGCACGCGCCGGACGTCGCGGACGTCGAGGAGGCGCCCGAAGTCCGTGCGGAGTGCGTCCGACACGCCCTTCCAGACTTCTTCACGGGTCACGCATGGGAGGATACCTTGCTTGCGCGTCGGTGATATCCTCACTTCGAATCCCTGTGATGTAATCGGCGGGTCGAGCCTTGCGAGTCCGAGCCTGGTTCTCCCCTGCCCCCTGCCTCGAAGGCGCCGTGGTCTCCCTCGCTGCGCTCGCCGTCCACGCTCGCTCGCTGACCTTCGACTTCACCAACCTGGACGATCGGGACCTCGTCGTCGACGATCACGCGTTCCTCGAGGGGCTGGCACGTCCGTCGGGCGTCCTGCGCGCCTTCTCGCGCTCGTACATGCACGTCATCGACGGGCGCCACGCGTACTACAGACCGCTAGTGACCCTGTCGTACGCCGCGGACGCCGCGTGGAGCGGCCTGCGCCCGTTCGGGTACCACCTGACCAACCTCGCGCTGCACGCCGTCGCCAGCGTGCTGTTCTGGCTCGTGCTGCGTCGCTTCGCGCTCGGGCGCGCCATGAGCCTCGCCGCGGCTCTCTTCTTTGCCGTTCACCCCGTCCTCGCGAGCGCGGTCGCCTGGGTGCCCGGCCGCAACGACCTTCTCCTCGCCGTCTTCGTGCTGGCCGCGTGGCTCTGCTTCATGCGGGACATGGAGCGCCCGTCGTGGGTCGATCGGTCCCTTCACCTCGCGTTCTTCGCCCTCGCCCTGCTCACCAAGGAGACCGCCGTCTGCGTCCCGCTGCTGTGCGCGGTCCACGTCGCGTTCACGGGCACCTGGGGGCCGCCAGCCCGCCAGGGGACGCTCGTTCTCGGCTGGTGCCTGGCGCTCGCAGGCCGCCTGTTCGCCTCCCCGCGCCTCGGCGACGCCACGGCGCGGGACCTCGGGCACGGGCTTGCACTGCTCGCGTCGGGCCTGGGAAAGCTGGCGTTCCCCTTCGCCCCGTCGCTGCTCGGGAGCCCCGCCGATCTGGTGGTCTGGCCTGGCCTCGTCGTGGCCGCGGCGATCGCCGTGGCCATGGGTAGCGTGCCAGGGATACGGCCGCGCGTGGTGGCTCTGGGCCTCTCGGCGTTCGCGATCCTCCTCGCGCCCGTCCTCGCAGTGCCCGGGACGCTCATCCTGGAGAGCCGGCTGTACCTGCCCGCGTGCGGCGCGATCCTCGCGTTCGCCGAGATCGGGAGAGCGCTGACCCTGGAGCGGCGTACGTTCGCCGCGTCCGCGGGCGTCGCCGTCGTGGTCCTCGCGGTGCTCACGACGGCCTACGAGGAGTCATTCCGCGACCGCCGCTCGTTCGCCACCGGCGCGGTGGCCAGCGCTCCGCACTCGGGGCTCGCCCACTTCTGCCTCGGGCAGACGTACCAGCTGGACGGAGACCCCGCGCGCGCGCTCGCCGAGTACCGCCTGGCGCTCGCCCTCGGCGCTTCGAGCGTGGTGCACAACAACATCGCGGTCATTCACATGGCCGGAGCCCGGTGGGCGGACGCCGAGCGGGAGCTGGCCGAGCAGCTCGAGATCGACCCCGGCTACGGGCGGGCCTACGGCAACCTGGCGATCGTCCTGCGGCGAGAGGGGCGCGACGACGAGGCTCGCGCGGCAGAAGACCGCGCGAGCGAGCTGTCGGCAGAGTAGGCTGGCGGGGGTGATGGCCGCGACGCGAACCGCTGCTCTGCTCCTCTTGCTCGCAGGGCACGCCGGCTGCCACCGAGATCCACACCTCGGTCAATCGAGCTCCCCTGCAGTGGACCTGGGTCTGGGCGATCTGCTCAGCAGCACGGTCCGGAGCCCCCAGGTCGTGGCGGACGAGGAGGTCACCGTGGCGGCGCACGCCTGGCGCGGTCCGGGCTTCACCCTGCCGTCGCCGCGCGCGGTCCGTATCGTGGCCGACGGCAAGAAGCACACCGAGAAGGGGTTCAGGCTGTACGTCATGGCCCCCGAGGAGCTGGCCAACCTCGAGAAGCGCAAGCCCTTCCGGGACGTTCCCTCGTTCGAGGGCCTGAAGGTGCACTCGTTCGACAAGACGGAGACGCTCCCTGCAGGCTCGTGGTGCGTCGTGGTTCACAACTCGGAGAACCTCCTGCAGACGATGGTCGTGCACCTGCGAGTCGTGGTGGACCCGGCGTGAGCCGCCGGGACAACGCCAGCGTCCGGTGCAAGCGTTGCCGGATGCACGAAAGCCTCTGCGTGTGCGCGCTCATTCCTCGCGTCGCGACGCGGACTCGCCTCGTGCTCGTCATCCACCGCCTCGAGGCGCGGAAGCCGTCCAACACGGGCCGGCTCGCCGCAGAGTGCCTCCCCAACAGCACCGTGATCGTGCGCGGCGACGAGGACGACCCCGGCGGCCCGCTGCCCCCGGACCCGGCGTCGCAGCGAGTCCTGCTGTTCCCGCACCAGGACGCGGTCCCGCTGTCGCGATTCGCGGGATCGTCGTCGCCCGTCACCCTCGTCGTGCCCGACGGCACGTGGCGCCAGGCCTCCAAGGTGCGCAGGCGCGTGCCGGGGCTAGAGGACGTGCCATGCGTCTCGCTTCCGGCCGACGAGCCCTCGACCTACCGGCTCCGGACGGAAGCGCACGCGCACGGTCTGGCGACGATCGAGGCCATCGCCCGCGCGATGGGTATCCTCGAGGGGACGCAAGTGCGGCTCGCCCTCGAGCGGGTCTTCCGGGCGATGGTCGAGCGTACCCTCTGGGCGCGCGGAGCCGTCGCGACCTCGGACGTCACCGGCGGCGTCCCCGAGGGCGCGATGCGGCACGATCCGCTGAGCGGACCGGCCCGAAGGACACTGCACGACTCCGTCGATGAATGAGCGGGCTCACCGGGAACGATTGCGCAAGCCGCGCGCGCCCGAGGCGCCGCGGCATGCGGGCCTTCCCGCCCGTCATCCTGAGCGAAGCGAAGGCAGGAGGCGCCCCTTCCAGATCGCGAAGATCGCCGGGTACACGGTCAGCTCCAGCAAGAACGAGGTCACCAGGCCCCCGACCATCGGCGCCGCGATGCGCTTCATCACGTCCGCCCCCGTGCCCGTGCTCCACAGCACGGGCACGAGGCCCAGGATCATCGTCGTCACGGTCATGAGCTTCGGCCTCAGCCGCTTCGCCGCGCCCTCGACGATGACCTCCCGCAGGTCGCCCCGGGTGTGCAGCCGCCCTCCCCGCTCCCACGCGCCGTGCGCGAGGGTCAGATAGAGGAGCATCACCACGCCCGTCTCGGCGTCGAGCCCCGCGAGGGCGATGATGCCGACCCACACCGCGACGCTCATGTTGTAGTGAAGGACGTAGAGGAGCCAGACGGCGCCCACCAGCGAGAAGGGCACCGCCAGCATGACGATCGCCGTCTCGGTCACCGACTTGGTGTTCATGTAAAGAAGCACGACGACGATGCCGAGCGTCAGCGGGATCACCCACTCGAGGCGCTCCTTCGCGCGCTCGAAGTACTTGAACTGACCTACCCACTCGAGCCGCGTCCCCGGCGGCAGCGTCACCTCTCGCGCGACGACCTGTTTCGCCTCGGCCACGTAATCTGCGATCGGCCGGCTCGTGTCCACGAAGACGAACCCGACGAGCCTGCCACCCTCGCTGCGGATCATGGGCGGACCGAGCACGCTCCTGATCGTCACGACCTGCGACAGCGGGATCTGCGACCCATCGGGGGTCGCGATGAGCGTGCGGCCGAGCAGCTCGGGGTCGTCGCGGAACTCGCGCGCGTACCGGACGTTGATGGGGTAGCGCTCGCGCCCCTCGATCGCCTCCGACACGTTCTCGCCTCCGATGGCGCTCCCGACGATCGCGCCGACGTCGGCCACGGTGAGGCCGTGGCGCCCGGCCTCCTCGCGGTCGACGTCGAAGTCCATGTAGAAGCCGCCCGTCGACCGCTCGGCGAAGGCGCTCCGGGTGCCCGGGACGCGCGCCACGGCTCGCTCGATCGAGATCGCGGCCCGCTCGATGGCGTCCAGATCGTCGCCGAACACTTCGATCCCGAGCGGACTGCGGACGCCGGTCGCGAGCATCTCGGTGCGCGTCTGGATGGGCATCCACCAGACGTTCGGCATGCCCGGGAAGTGGAGCTTCTCGTCCATCTCCTTGAGAAGCGCGTCCCAGGTGAGGCCCGCTCGCCACTCCGCGCGGGGCTTCAAGACGATGGTGACCTCCGCCATGCCGAACGGAGCGGAGTCGGTCGGCGAGCTGGCCCGGCCCATCTTCCCGAAGACGCTCACCACCTCGGGGAACTTCTTGAGCTCCCGGTCCATCGCCTGCAGGACGACCGCCGACTCGTTCTCCGACATGCCCGGCGGCGCCGTCGGCATGTAGAGGATGACGCCCTCGTTGAGCGGCGGCATGAACTCGTTTCCCAGCCGGAAGAGCGCGGGCACCGTGACGACGACCACGAGCGCGGCGGCCGCGATGACTTTCCAGCGATGGTCGACGACGAAGCGCACGACGGGCGCGTACGCCGCCGCGAGCCACCGGTTGACGGGGTTGCTGTGCTCGTCGGCGACCTTGCCGCGGATCAGCAGGACGGCGAGGGCGGGCGTCAAGGTGACCGCCAGGACGGCGGCGAACCCGATCGAGTAGGTCTTGGTGAACGCGAGCGGTTTGAAGAGGCGCCCCTCGGTGCCCTCGAGCGTGAAGACGGGCAAGAACGACACGGTGATCACCAGCAGCGAGAAGAAGATGGACGGGCCCACCTCCTGCATCGCGCGAATGATCGCGTCGCGGCGCGGCCCGGGCTCTCCCGCGGTCTCCCACTCGGCGAGCTTCTTGTGGATGTTCTCGATGATGATGATCGACGCGTCGACCATCGCGCCGATGGCCACGGCGATGCCCCCCAGCGACATGATGTTCGCGGTGAGGTGCTGAGCACCCATGGGGATGAACGCGAGGAGCACGCCGATGGGGAGCGTGAGGATGGGGATCGCGGCGCTGCGCGCGTGGAGCAGGAACACGAAGATGACGACGCTGACGACGATCATCTCCTCGATGAGCGTGTGCTTCAGCGTGTGCACCGAGTCCTCGATGAGGCCGGAGCGGTCGTACGTGGGGACGACGGTGACTCCCTCGGGCAGCCCGGCGCGGATCTCGTTCAGGCGCTCCTTCACGGCGTCGATGACCGTGAGGGCGTTCTCGCCGTACCGCATGACGACCACCCCGCCGACCGTCTCTCCCTCGCCGTCCAGCTCCGTCAGACCGCGCCGGATCTCGGGACCGAGGCTCACCCGCGCGACGTCTTGCACGCGGATGGGCGTGCCCTCCACGACCTTGATGGGACTGCGCCCGATGTCGTCGGGCGACTTCACGTAGCCGCGCCCGCGGATCACGTGCTCGTGCCCCGCGATCTCGAGGACCCGCCCGCCGACCTCCTGGTTGGATGCGCGGACGGCGCGGACGACGTCGTCCATCGAGATCCCGAAGCCGAGCAGTTTGTTCGGGTCGACGTTGACCTGATACTGCTTGACGAAGCCGCCCACGCTCGCCACCTCGGCGACGCCGGGCACGCTCTCCAGCGCGTAGCGGACGTTCCAGTCCTGCAGGGACCGCAGCTGCTGGAGATCGTGTTTGCCGGATCGGTCGACGAGCGCGTATTCGAACACCCAGCCGACGCCGGTCGCATCGGGCCCGATGACAGGCGCGATCCCTTGCGGGAGCTTGCCCTGGACGGAGCTGAGGTACTCCAGAACCCGGCTCCTCGCCCAGTAGATGTCGGTTCCGTCGTCGAAGATCACGTTCACGAACGACATCCCGAACATCGACGTGCCCCGCACGGCCTTGACCCTCGGCGCCGCCAGCAGAGCGGCGGAGATCGGGTAGGTGACCTGGTCCTCGACGAGGTCGGGGCTCTGCCCCATCCATTCGGTGAAGATGATCACCTGCACGTCGGACAGGTCCGGGATCGCGTCGAGCGCGGCGCGCTGCAGAGACACCCAGCCCCACGCCGCGAGGGCGGCGACGAGCAGGACCGTCAGCCACGGCCGGCGCGCGCTGGCCCCGATGAGGGCGGCGACGGGGCCCATCCCCCCGGGCGCCGGGGCGCTCATCGAGGGGCTCCCGTCTTCGGCACCCCTGCGCTGTCGCCCGCGTCGCCGCCTTCCCAGTACTTCGACGCGCCGCTGATGCGCGCCTCCGCGGCGATGAGGAACACCCCCGACGTCGCGACGAGGTCGCCCGCGTGGAGACCCGAGAGCACCTCGTAGGCGCCGTCGGCTTCGGTCCCGACCTGCACCTCCTGCGGCCTGAAGCGGCCCTGTCCGAGGTCCACGAAGACCAGCCGGCGCGGCCCGGTGTACACGACGGCGGCCGCCGGCACCTGCACGCGATCGCCCAGATCCGCGTTCAGCGCGACGTTCGCATACATCCCGGGACGCAGCTCGAGCCGCTTGTTGGCGAGCTCCATCCGTACGCGGCCCGTGCGCGTCCTCGGGTCGAGGTACGGGTAGATGCTCGCGACGCGCGCGTCGTAAGACTGGCCCGGGAGGTAGTCGAGCGTGACGTCGGCGTGCTGGCCCACCCGCACGTGCGCGAGATCGGCCTCGTAGACGTCCGCCTCGACCCATACCTTGTCGAGCGCGGCGAGCCGGAACAGGCGCATGCCCGCCTCGACCGACGCGCCCTCGACGACGTCCTTCTCGATGACGAAGCCGCTCGCCGGCGCCACGAAGGGCACGTTCTCGTCGGGCGCACCCTTCCTGGCGACCTCGTCGATCCGAGGGTCGCTCAGGCCGAGCAACCTGAGGCGCTGGCGCGCGGCCCTGGCGAGCGGAGATACGCGAGCACCGCCGCCGGGGGCCTCGTCGGCCACGGTCGCCTGCGTCGCCAGCAGGAAGTCCTGCTGCGCGCCGTAGAGCTCGGGGCTGTACAGGGTGAAGAGGGTCTGCCCGCGCGCGACGCGCTCGCCTGTCTTGTCCACGTACAGCCGGGTGATCCAGCCTCGCACCTTGAGGCTCACGTCCACGAACGCCGACTCGTCGTACGCGACGTGCCCGAGCGCGCGGAAGGTGCTGCGCATCGGCCCCGCGGTGACGGCCGCCGTGCGCACGCCGATGAGCTGCCGGCGGGCCTCGTCGATGGTGACGACCGCGTCCTGCTGCCGGGACCGCATCACCGGGACCAGCTTCATGCCGCAGATCGGGCAGTTCCCGGGGCCCTTCTGGTGCACCGACAGGTGCATCGTGCACGTCCAGTAGTCGATCTCGTCCGCCGCGTCGGGGCCGCCTCCGTCCGAGGCTCCCGCGAGAGTCCGCGGCGGAGCCGCAGCGGACGGCGCCCCCCCGCCCGACGTCAAGGTGAACCACGCGACGACGGGCCCGCGAAACACCCAGAGGCCGGCCGCCAGCAGCGCGGCCACCACGACCGACGTGAGGCGCCGGCGCGTCGAGCTCGATTCCGCCATGGTGCTCATGGTGCCTCCTCGCTTCCGTCGAGCCCGGGGATGCGTCCGAGCGCCTGGTCGAGCTCGCCCCTGCGCCGCTGGTAGTCGGCGCGAGCCACCTGCCCTTCGAGCTCCGCGCCGCGCAGGTTCTTCGCCGCGTCGACCACCGCCACGAAAGGGGTCTGCGACGCGATGAACGCGGCGCGGGCGGCCTCGACCCGCTGCCGCGCTATCGGGATCAGGCGCTCCTCGTAGAGGCGCATCACGTGCGCGGACTCTTCGACATGTTTGAGCGCGACCACGACCTGCGTGCGCGCCATGTCGCTCAGGCGCGAAGCATCGGCCTCGTACTGCGCGCGCATGGCGTCCGCCTCGTCGGCCATCCCCCCGCGGCGGCGTGTCTGCAGCGGCAAATCGAAACTGAGCCCGAGCATCCACCGGTGCTCGGGCATGTCCCACATCGAGTTGTAGGAAGTCGAGACGGTGAGGTCGGGGTAGGCGTCCCGCCCGGCGCGCTCGGCCCGTGCTTGCTGGGCGCGCGCCCGCTGCCGGGCGCCCGCGATGTCGGGCCGGCGCTCGACGGCCTCTCCCTGCAGGTGCTGCATGTCGCCCAGCTCGGTCCCGGGGATCGCTGGCAAGTCCCTCGGCGGCGGCGAGAGCGGCAGCTCCGGAGCCCGGTGAAGAAGCTCGTTCATCTGCGCGACCGTGACGTCTCTCTGGGTGGCCAGGACGACCGCGTCGTGCTCCATGTGCGTCAGCTCGAACTCCGCCTGCAGCGAGTCCTGCGCCGAGCCCCGACCCGACTCGAACTGCGCCATGGCCGCGGCGCGCATCGTGCGCATCACCTCGACGTGATGCCCGTTGATCTCGAGAGAGTGCGCCGCGACGAAGTACTGGTCGTAGAGCAGCGACGCGCTGAGGGCGAGCTCCCGGCGCGCAGCCTCGTAGTCGCTCCTCTGGGCGTCGGCCTCCGCCTTGGCGGCAGACTCCTCCAGGGAGCGCTTGCCGGGCCAGGGCAGGCGCTGGCTGACTTCGGCGGCGTACCCGAACCGCGCGGTCGAAGAGACGATCGAGAGCGGCGCAACCTCGAGGGTCACCATCGGATCGTCGAAGGCCCCCGACTGGCGCACCCGCGCGATCGCCGCGCGCCACCCCTGACGCGCAGCCTCCACCGAGCGGTTGCGGTGCAGAACGGCCCTGACGTAGGCCCCGCGCTCGAGGACGGGGCCGGCGAGAAGGCGGTCGTCCTCGGCCTGCTGCCGCTCGTCAGGGGCGCCGGCGCGGTCGAATTCGATCGGCATCGGCTCGTGGTTGACCCCGGCGCCCGTGGCGGCGCATCCCATCAGAACGACCGCGGACGCTGACCACCAGGCCCGTCCCTGAACGTGCAAATTCATGGCTGGCTTCCTCCGCGCACGCCGGCCGCCGGCCGGTGTTGCGCGCTCACGTGAGAGAGATCGGCGACCGCGCGCAGGCTGCGCGCCGTCGGCGGGCGAGGCTCAGGCGAGCCTCGCCCGGCGGCTCACGTCAGGAAGACCATCAGGCGCGCGCGCACCTCGCCCGGAGGTCGTGGGGGCACGCGCCATCGCTCGAACGCTCGCGCCGTCGCGCCGGACACGCCGGCGAGCTGCACGGCAAAGAGCTCCGACGGCGTGATCACGGAGAGCAGCGCCGGGCGCGCCACGTCGTGGTCAGCCGCAACCGTGCCCGCGGGCATCGACGGCAGAGTGAGCACCTCGCAGCAGTCGATGCGCGGCGGGCACGCCGCGTCGCCGAGAGGCGAGCCTTCGTCGTCGTGATGAGCGACGCTGCATGGATTCGAGCGCAAGAGGCGCATCGAATCGCAGTAGAAGAGGCGCCCGCCCGCGTTGGCCAGACCGGCGACGAGGGCGAACGCCAGCACGAGGCCCGCCAGCCGCACGTAACCATTCTTCACGGAGGACCGGCCGCTTCTCACGACAATGACCACTATAGGCGAACGGCGCGCAATGTGCTAGTTGCCGCTCCCCGTTTCAGCCCGAGCTCGTCCTGCGATCATGGGGCAATGAGCACGGATGGAGCAGGGGCCGGGCGCCCCGGTGCGCTGTGGCGGCACACCCGTACTAGCGTGCACCGCCGGTTCTGACGCAAGGCTCACGCGGAGGCGCACGGATTGCATGGGGCAGACCTCCGGGCACCCGCGATCCGCCGGAAAGCGCCGTCGGCATCCGAAATGCTTCTACGCGTGGGCGCACTGCGCACGGAGGAAGTCATGCGAAAGAGATCCAGGGCCGCGAAGCCCGCGACGAGCGAGACGACACCCCTGGCACCGTCGCACACGCATGGCGAAGAGGCGTGCGCGATCGCCGGCGAGGTGCTGGGGGCGGTCATCGGGGCCAGCGCAGGACCGCCGGGGGTCGTGGCAGGGATGGTCATCGGCGCGGCGGCCGGGGCGCTGGCGGGCAAGGTGCTCGACCAGGAGGCCGAGCGAGCTCACCAGCGCGACGAGGCGCTCGACGACGAGATTGGAGTCACCCGTGGCAGCCTCGGTGCGCCCCCCCCCGAGAAGCCGAAGAACGGATAGCTCGCCGTGCACGCGCCCGCCAGAGCCACACGCTCTTCTTTGCAGGCCGCGCCGCTCTGCGCGACGACCAGCGGTGTCCCCCGCGCACCGCTGAAGGTGCTCGTGGCCGACGACGACGACGGCACGCGCGAGGCGCTCGTGGCCGCCGTTCGCCTCCTCGGGCACGAGTGCCGCGGTGCGTGCGACGGGCTCGAAGCCTGGGAGATGCACCAACGAGAGCACGCGGACGTCATCCTGAGCGACTGGCAGATGCCGCGCATGGGCGGCCTCGAGCTCTGCCGCCGCACGCGCGTCGCCCAGGCCGAGGGCGGCTACACGTATTTCATCTTCATGACGGGCTTCGGCGACAAGGACCACTTCCTCCGCGGTATGGAAGCGGGCGCCGACGATTACCACACCAAGCCGGTGGACCTCGACGAGCTGCGCGCCCGGCTCGTCTCCGCCGGCCGCGTGGTCGCGCTGTACCGGGAGCTCGCAGAGAAGAACGCGGCGCTGCGGCGCGACAGCCAGGCGTCGTTTCGCGACGCGCGCATCGACGCTCTCACCCAGGTCGCGAACCGACTCGCCATGGACGAGGACGTGAGGGTGCTCTGGTCGCGCGTGAAGCGCTACGGGCACCGCTACTCGATCGCCATCTGCGATGTCGACCTGTTCAAGGCCTACAACGATCACTTCGGGCACCTGGCGGGAGACGACGCGCTCAGGTCGGTCGCGCATACCATCCGTGGAGAACTCCGCGAGGGAGATGGCCTCTACCGGTACGGAGGCGAGGAGTTCGTGGTCCTCCTCCCCGAACAGTCGCTGGCCGAGGCCGCAGGCGCGATGGAGCGGGTTCGCGCGGCCGTCGAGAAGGTCGCGATCCCCGCGCACGGCGGGCACGGCGTGCTCACGATCAGCTTCGGGGTGGCAGAGCTCGACCCGGCGCTGGACGGGTCGCCCGACGACTGGCTGCGGCGCGCCGATACGGCGCTCTACCGCGCAAAGTCGACAGGGCGAAACAGGGTCGAGACCGACAGGCCGCCCGCGCCGCAGAAGCTCGTCGCGGCGCTCTCCACCCGAGGATAGTGCGCGAGGGCGGCGAAGCGAGTGACCGGCGGCAGTCCGGCGCGGTGCGCCGGCGACTGCGCCCGGCTACTCATTCCGGTACATCGATGCCGACGGCGCGCATGAGGCGCAGGGCGTTCGAGCTCTGCACGATCCCACGCCTCAGGACGTAGTCGAACGTCATGGCGTCCCCGCTGACCTGTTCTTCGAAGTGCGCATTCTGGACCACGCCGCCGAGCTCCGCCTCGAGGGCGGTGATCCCCAGGTCATGGGTCGAGACGGCGCCCAGCGCACCCGCGGCGAGCAGGTGCCGCACCACCGCGCACGCGCCGACCACGCGTTCGCGCGAGTTGGTGCCGTGGAGGATCTCGTCGAGTAGAAACAGCACGGGCTGCGTCCGCCCCGACTCGCGCGCCAGATCCAGCACCCGCTTCAGGCGCCGGAGCTCGGCGTAGAAATGCGACACGCCCTGCTCGAGCGAATCCTCTACCCGCATGCTGGTCGAGACGCGTAAGGGTCCGAGGCGCATCGCACGCGCGCACACGGGCGCCCCGGCGAGCGCCAGGACGGTGTTGACCCCGAGGGCCCGCAAGAGCGTGCTCTTGCCCGACATGTTCGATCCCGTCACGACCAGGGCACGGCCCGAGGACCGGAGGAGGACGTCGTTGCCGACCCTCCGGTCGGCCGGGATGAGCGGGTGCCCGAGCGACCACGCTTCGAGCAGCGGCTCTCGCGCCGTCTCGGGCCAGGCGAAATCGGGGCGCTCGAAGGCGAACCCCCCGAGGCTCGCCAGGGCCTCGATCTCGCCCAGCGCGTCCAGCCACCCCCGCAAGCGCGCGCCGCTCCGGTCGCGCCAGCGCAGGAGCGCCCACGCGCAGTGAACGTCCCACATGAGGAGCGGTCCGATGATGAACCGGAACACCTCGTTGTGCCGCGCGGCCGCGAAGTCCACGATTCGCTCGAGCGCCGCGATCTCTTCGGAGGCCCGGCGGCCGCTCGCGAGCAGGCGCTCGCGCAGCTCCAGCAGCAGCGGGGCCCCGAAGGCCTCCCGCTCGACGAGCGAGATCATCGCTCTCCACCGCGTCGCGGCCGACTCGTGCGCCGACACCCACTCGAGCGTCGGAGCGAGACGATGGCTCACGAGGACTCCGACCGCCATTGCGGTCAGGGTCGCGCCGGTCACCGCTCCGCCGGTCATGCCAGCCACCGGCGCGAGCACGGCCACCCCGACGACCGTCGCCGGCACGAGCCACGCCAGCCAGCGGGTGACTTCACCAGGCCGCACCGAAGCCTCCGCCCAGCCCAGCAGACCGGTCGGATCGGGCTTCTCGTCCGCCAGAACGCCACCCGCGGTGGCGAGCGCTTCGCGGAACGAAAGACGCCCGCAGAGATCTCTCACGGCTCGCTGGCGGGCGAGGACGTCTTCGGGCCAGGCTCCGGCGTCCCGGGCCGACAGCAGGCCCGCGAGGCGGACCTCTCCGGAGAGAGTCTCGGTTGCGTCGACGAGCTGCATGAGGGACGCGCGGCCGAACACGTCGAGGTCCCCCGAGAACGGGTGGTCCGCGGACCGGAAGCGCGCGCTCGTGGCGGGGAGTCGATCCCACGCGAAGCCCAGCCGCGCGAGGCCGCGCTCGTGAAAGCGGAGGGCGGCCGCCGCGCGCTCGATCGCGCGGTGCACCCGCGCGTGGATCGGAACGAGGGCCAGGAAGCCGACGCCGAGCACCCCCAGCGCCGCGACGGCCCACGCGCCGAGATGTCCCCATATGAGCGCGCCGAGGAAGCCCAGCGCAGCGCCCGCAATGACGAGACGAGCCGTCGCGAGCCCACGGGCCCGCGCCTCGAGAGCCGCGAGAGCGCTCGAGTGGAGGCGCCGCCCCTGCTCGTAGACTGAAGCCGCGTCCACACCGCCTGGTTATCATGCGCCCTCGCGCGCGTCCGAACGGTGATTCGCGCATCACGTAGCGATTCACAGTTCGAGGTCGAGGACGAGGATGCGCTCGAACGTCGCACGCACGAGGGCGGAGACCGGAGCGTGCGCGGGATGCGGCCCGTACCCCTTCAGGCTCGGACGATCGTGGAAGTCCATCGTGAATCCGTGACTGAAGCCGTCGCGCCGCTCCGTCGCCGCGAAGTTCTCGCCCCAGTGGCAATCGATCAGCCCGGGAATGCGCCCCACGAGGGATGCGAGCGCCTCGCGACATTCTTCGATGGCCTGCGGGGTCGTGCCGGGGCGAGGCTGCAGCAAGAGGACGTGTCTCACCATGACCGACACCGTAGATGATCTACGCGCCGCCCGCCGGGACGATTCGACGACTCCGTCAGCGGCGCATCGCGCGCTCCATGCGCTCGGCCTCCTCCGCCTCCTGGCGCGCCCAGGGCACCGCCTTCAGGCGCTCGATGGCGATCGGGCGGCCGCTCACCTCGCTGAGCCCGTAGGTGCCTGCGTCGAGCTTCGCCAGCGCGTGCTCGATCTCGTTGAGGAGCGCGAGATCGTGCTCGGCAAGGGCGGCGCGGTCGCGATCCTCGATCACCCCCTCGGCGACATCGACGGCGTCACCCGGTCCGGCGTCGGCCATGGCGGCCTGCGAGTCGCGTTCTTCGCGCGCACGCAGGATCTGCGTTCGCTTGCCCTGGAGCGCCGCGCGGAACTGAGCGATCTGCGTGCTGGTGAACATGCGCGTCGCGCGTCTCACTGCGTGGGGAGCCCTGGTATCGGTTGTCATGGCGAGGACGTACGCAAGGGCCACGCCATGCCGACGATTCGTTTCCGAGCGCCAACCGTGGCATGTTTCTCCTATGCGAAGGGCGGCGTCCCAGCACAGCAGTCGCGACTTCGAGACGGAGCTGCGCGAGCTGCGGGCTCACCTGCTGGCGATGGGCGCCCGCTGCGAGCGGGTCGTGGGCCTGGCGTTCGACGCGTTCCTGCAGGGAACCCCGGAGGTCGCCCGGGACGTCGAGGCGCTGGACGTCCAAATCGACCGCGACGAGATCGAGATCCACGCGCTCATCTTGCGGATCCTCGCTCTGAGGCAGCCCGTCGCCGACGACCTGCGCTCTCTGGCGACCGCGCTCAGGCTCATCACGGATCTCGAGCGCATCGGCGACGAGGCCGTGAACATCGGCGAGCGCACGGCGGAGCACGACGGGGCCGCGAAGCAGCTGGTCAGCGCCGAGCTCAGCGCGATGGCGGTCGGCGCGCTCGACATGCTGCACCTCGCACTCGACGCGTTCGTGCGCGGAGACGACGTCCAGGCGGATGACGTCCTCGGCTGCGACGACGAGATCGATCGGCGCTGCGCATCGGTCATCTCGGCCATGATCGGGTACGTGTCACGGAATTCGGGCCAGGTGCAGGCGGGGCTGCGGGTGATCCGCGTGGCCAAGTACCTCGAGCGCATCGCCGACCACGCTACCAACGTCGCCGAAGCGGTGATCTTCATGGTCCGCGGAGACGACGTCCGGCACCGACAGAGGCAGCCGCCCGCCGTCGACCCCACGGCGCCCGCGCGCGTCCGGAACGGAGCGCCGCTCTAGGAGACCGGCGTCTTTCGGCCGATCCCGGCGCGCTGGCGAAGTCGTGGCCGACGCGGAGGCGCCCGCGCATGCGGGCCCGTCGCCCGCCGTGTTTGCGCCGCATCAGGTGCGCGATCTTGCGCTCGACCTTCGGGCGGGTGGCGCGATAGCGCGCGCGCCAGGCGGGGTCGCGTTGCCGCTTGCGCGCAGCATCGAGCACGGCGTGCTTGTCGCGTACGTAAGACGCGTGCGAATCGCCAGTCTCCTCGCCGCGCAGGAGCCCCAGGTGGTTTTCGCCGAGACCGAGCGATGGCTAGGAGGGCGAGCGAGGGCTACTACGCGTAGCTCGAGCGAGCCCGACGACGCCAGCGCGATGGGATCGGCGAAAAACACCGGGCTAGCCGGCAAGTAGCCCTCGGTCGCCGAGCAGCCCGGCGATGCGCGCGAGCTGGGCAACGCGCACGCCCGCGCGCCCGCGGCCGAGGGTGCCGGACGACGCGGGTGCGGTATCCAGACGCTCGAGCAGGGCCTCCATGGTGCCGACGCGGTCGCGCAGGAGCGCCCGCGATACAGCGCGGAGGTCGACCCGCGTCCCCGGGAGCTCCCCTCCCGCGGCGGCGAACAGACCGACCGCGTAGTGCCCCCACGAGCAGACCACGTCGTCGTCGCGCACGAACCCGCGCCAGGCTTCGAGCAGCTCCGGCAGGGTGACGCCACCGTGGATCGCGTCGGCGGCGAGCCCGATCTGCGGCGGCGTGCTGGGCGCAAGGGGACCCTGCGGCCGCACGATGACGTCGAGCGACTCGCCGGTGGCCGGTCGATGGGCGACCCAGTGAACGAGCTCATCGCGGTGTGCGGTGCGCAGCTGGCGACTGCGATACGGCCACGCGTTGGCCTCGCCCGTCACGCACACCACGCTCGGGCGGCGCTCCGCGAGCGCCACAGGTACGGGCGAAGTCCTGGGCGGACGGGGCGCCTTCTCATGGCGAACGCGGGCGCGGTGCACGTTGGCTGCGAACGCGACCTGCTTGCCGACCATCGCGCGGAACGGCGCGAGCAGCGCGCGGAGTCTCGCAGGATCGCCTTCGAGCACGCCGAGGACGTGAACGAGCGCCTCGATGGTCGAGACGAACGCCTCGTCCGGCTCCCGACGGATGCGGTACTCGCTCGGCGTGGGCGCCCGGAACGCATACCGGGGGAGCTTCGCTATGAAGGGATTCTCCCGAACGAGCTTCCTTGCCTGCGACCAGGTACCGTCGACCACCACCAGGGTGACGGGACCGGCGGGGGGATCGGTCAGAACGCCCCTGGCGCCGTCGCTCGGAAAGAGGAGCGCCGCGGGGCGCGCCGGGTCGGCGAGCGCCCGCCGGAGCGCCGACGAACCGCCGAAATCGACGCCGACGTGGAGCTCCGAGTTCGGAAGGCACAGGCGGGCGATGCGCGCGGTGCCGATCGGCACGTCTCGCTCGCGCGGGTGCTGGAGGAGAACGACGCGCGTGCGGGTGTCGATCGAAACGAGATGCGCGCAGTAACACACGCCCAGGGGCCTCCGGCAGCGGGCACAGACCGCTCGGGGCTCGAAGTCGACGGGCAGCGAGCGCCTCATGGGGTGCTTCTCGCCTCGGCCATCAGGAGCCGGTTCTTGGGCGTGATCGTGCCCGGGATGAGTTGCGTGTAGCTGCCGGCCATGATCGGCCCCACTCTAGAACGCATCCCGGATGAGCGGTGGACCTACGCGGTCGAGGACGTCGGCGCGCGACCCGCCGCACCGAACAACGGTGTTCCATGTGTTCCGGAGTCGTGCGAGCCTCCGGACCCTGAGCGCGCCACGATCCGTGGCATTCGCGCCTGCACCGTGGAGGGAATCGTGCGATTTCGTACTAACTGGCTGCTGGGTCTCGTCGTAATCCTCTCAGGGATCCAGCCGGCGTGCGGGGGCGGCGCCGCATCGATAGCGCCCGCCCCGGCTGCGCCCGCGGCCCTCCAGACCACGCCTCTCGATTGCTCCGCCGACGGCCACGACTGGCCCATGTACGGCCAGAACGTCTGCAACACGCGCGCAGTCACGGGGGGGCCGATCGGACCGAAGACGGCGGCCCAGCTCAGGGTCAAGTGGACGTTCGAGGCAGCGGGCGACGTCTCGGCCACGCCGGCGGTCGTGGCGGGTCAAGTCTACGTGCCCGACTGGGGCGGAATGATCCACCGCATCGATGCGGCGACGGGGAAGGCGTCATGGTCGAAGTCGGTAGCGGCCATCGCAGGAATCCCTGCGGACGCGAGCCCATCGCCCGCGGGAGGTGGCGGGTCGGCTCCGGCCGCGAGCGACGTGCCCGCGCCCGTGGTCTCGCGAGTCACTCCGGTCGTCTTCGGCGACAGCGTCATCTTCGGGCTGTCGCGGGGCTCGTCGACGAGCTTGCAGTCATTTGCGATCGTGGTCGCGGTGGACCGTGCGACTGGCGCTCTCAAGTGGCAGACCAAGGTCGATGCCCATCCCGCTGCGGTCATCACCTCGTCGCCGGTGATTCAGGACGGCCATGTCTACGTGGGCGTCTCGTCGGGCGAGGAGTGGTTCGCTACGCTACCCGGTTACCCCTGCTGCACCTTCCGCGGCAGCGTGGCCGCACTGGACGCTACGACCGGCAAGCTGCTCTGGAAGACGTACACCATCGACGACAGCGCTTACTACCAGGCCGACGGCAAGACCCCCTCCGGCTTCGCGGGCGCGGCGGTGTGGGCCGGAACGCCCACGGTCGATCGCAAGCGCCACTCCCTGTACGTCACGACGGGGAACAACTACTCGACACCGAAGGGCGTCACCGCTCTCCCGGCCGGCGACCACGTCGAGTCCATCATGGCGCTCGATCTGGACTCGGGCGCGGTCAAGTGGTCACGCCGCGTGACGACCGGTGACAGGTTCACCATCGCCGACTTCCTGACCGACCCGAAGGCCGGCGGCCCCGACTGGGATTTCGGATCGGGGGCAAACCTCTTTCAGGCGACGATCGGCGGCCATACGCGGGACGTCGTGGGAGCGGGCCAGAAGAGCGGCATCTACTGGGCCGTCGACCCGGACAGTGGGGAGGTCCTCTGGCAGACGCAGGTCGGGCCCGGCGGACACCTCGGCGGTATTCAGTGGGGCCCCGCCGTCGATGGCGCTCACGTGTACGTGGGCGTCAACGACGAGTTCGGAGCCGCTTACACTCTCGGGGGCAAGGGATCGCAGGCCGGACAGACCGCGAGCACGGGCTCGTGGGCCGCGCTCGATCCTTCCAGCGGCGAGATCCGCTGGCAGGTCGCCAACCCCGCGATGCGCGAGCCGCTCAACCTTGCGAGCGTGAACGGCCCGCTGGCCGTGGCCAACGGGGTCGTGTTCGCCGGATCGATGGACGCGCAGGGGACGATGTTCGCGTTCGACGGCCAGACCGGCACCGTCCTCTGGTCGTTCCACAGCGGAGGCACGGTGTACGGCGGGCCGGCGATCGCCGACGGGATCGTCTACTGGGGCAGCGGATACCCGGCGTCACGGTTGCGTTTCGGCACGCCGAGCCACAAGCTCTATGCGTTCCATCTCGGCTTGTAGCACTCCGCTGAATCGGCCGTGCGGAGGGCGGGGCTCGATCGGTTCACGATCGTGGAGGTCGACGGCGCGCCGCTCAGCGACGCGCGCCGAGCAGACCTCCGCGCACGGTGCTGGCCACGGTGGGGAGGAGTGACGGGGCGCGTCGCGGCGTGAGATCAGCCCTTCGTCGCCACGAACAGAGTGGCGTAGTCGCGCATCGCGATGCCCTCGGGACGCCTTCGTGCCTCGAAGGCCCGCGCGAGGTCCGCGCGCAGCGACCGGCGCAGATCCTCCGGGACGAGCCGGAGGAAGTTGCCGAACGAGCTCGACTCCAGGAAGTCGATCACCTCCTCGCCGCTCCGGTGGACGCGGGTCCGCTGCGTGACGTGCAGATCGAGGAGCTCGAGGCGACTCTCGAGCACCATGGCGATGAGCTCGGTGGTCGTGTGGCCGCGGCTCGCCACCGCGAGGGCCGACAGGTCCACCCGCTCGGCGTACGGCGACTGCCCGAGCACCGGACCGCAGACCGTCGTCACGGTGCTCGCGCCCAGCGTCTCCCGCGGCAGCGTCGTCACCCCCAGCCGGCCACCCGGACGCAGCACCCGACGAACCTCGACGAGCGCCCTGGGCTTGTCGGCCACCCAGTGAAAGACGGCCGACATGCACACGGCGTCGAACGAATCGCTCGCGAACGCGGCGAGGTCCTCGGCCTGACCCACCTCGAAGGAGATCCCGGCGGCACCGGCGCGCGCCACGGCGATGCGCTCGACGAGCGGATCGATACCGACGACGCTCCCACCGGGCGCGACTCGCTCGGCGATCCACCGGGCCAGACGCCCGGTGCCGCAGCCCACGTCGAGGACGCGGTGGCCCGCCTTCAGCTCGAGCCGCTCGACGAGGCGCTTGCCCCCTTCGAACTGCGAGTCACTGAGCCGGTCGTACGTCTCCGCGAGGCGAGCGCTGTCGTGGGAGAAGGACGTCATGATGGGCCTTGCACCCGCGCTTGACCGCGCTCTACTTCCGCGCGGCCTCGGCGGCGAGCTTCTCGCGGTACTTCTTGGCCATCTCTTCCTGCTCTTGCTTCGGCACGACGGCGTAGCGGGCAAACTCCATGGTGAAGGTACCCTTGCCCTGCGTCGCGGAGCGCAGATCCGTCGAGTACCCGAACATGGCGTTGAGCGGCACCTCGCAGGTGATGCTGACGCTGTCACCGCCGACGGTCTCCAGGATCACGCCACGCCGCTGGTTGACGAGACCGACCACGGTCCCCTGAAACTCCGTGGGAGCGTCGATCTCGACCTTCATGATGGGCTCGAGGATCGTCGGGTTCGCGTTCGCGTAGGCCTCCCTGAAGCCCATGATCGCGGCGGTCTTGAACGCCATCTCGGAGGAATCGACCGCGTGGGACGCGCCGTCGTTGACCGCGCACCGGATGCCCACGATCGGGAAGCCGATCCGGGTGCCCTTGCGCACCCCCTCCTTGAAGCCCTTGTCGCACGACGAGATGAACTCCTTGGGGATGGAGCCGCCGCTGGTGTCGTCGAGAAACTCGTAGGTCTCCACCGCGTCCGCCGGGAGCGGCTCGATGTATCCCATGATCTTGGCGTACTGGCCGGAGCCGCCGGTC
>PLYU01000002.1 GCA_003153495.1 Myxococcales bacterium | reverse complement strand
CGCGGATTTGCACGTCGCTCTACAGGTAGGAAGCCCAAAGCCGATCCCATGGCCAAGCGGAACCCCGGGATCCCCGGGCCCAAGCACCTGTCACAAACCGTTCGGTTCGTGACAACCTGCCGACCTAATTGGCGAGGCCGTTGTGGGGCTGGCGGCAGCCGAGGGGCGCCGACTTGTGCACGTTGGCGACGTCGATCCGCGCGTGGCCGAGGCGCTCGCAGAGCTGGGCTTCTCCGAGGAGCTGGGCGGCTGGATGAAGTTGGCCCTCCCGGTGACAATGGCGCCCGAGGAGGCTGCGATCGAGGTGGAACGCGTGGGCAACGGCTCCCCGCCCGCCGCTCAGCTCGCTCGTCGCGTCGCTGACGAGCTTCGTACCGTGTGTAGCGGGCCGGGCCTTGTGCGAGCCAAGGCGCTCGCGGTGGAACGGGCGCTGTGGCCAGCGAAGCTCACGTCGACCGGACTTGCTTGCTACTTGGTCCCGATCCAGCCGCGATGGGCCAAGGAACTCTTCGACCGCGAGATGGCAGAGGGCACACTCTTCGGCGCCAACCCGAGACTCGCCCTCAGTCCCGAGAACGTCTACTACCGCGCACCACGCCCGGGCGTGCTGACTGCCCCGGCGCGTGTCCTCTGGTACGTCAGCAATGACCCCAGGTACCCGCAGAGCAAGGCGATTCGGGCCAGTTCGTACATCGACGAGATCGTGGTCGGTCCCCCAAAGGAGGTCTTCGGGAGGTTCAAGCGCCTGGGCGTGTACGAGTGGAGCGACATCTTCGCTCTGGCGAAGCACGACCTGACGCGAGACGTCATGGCGTTCAAGTTCAGCAAGACGGAGCTTTTCTTGAAGCCGATCCCTTGGAACGCTGTCCAGGAGACGCTCCGGGCCCACACGGGTAAGGGGTCGCCGCTCCAGTCCCCGATCACCATCTCTGAGGAGTACTTCTTCGACATCTACCTTCGAGGGGCACGCGCAGATGCAGCGTGAAGCCCTCCTGCTGTCGGTGCGCCCCATCTTCGTCGGGCGCATTCTGGAGGGATCGAAAACCGCGGAGCTTCGGCGCGTACGGCCGATAGTTCATCCTGGGCAGGATGTGCTCATCTACAGCAGCTCCCCTACCATGGCGCTCCTTGCTTCGGCCATCGTCGAGCGGGTCGACGTTGATCAGCCCGACAAGCTGTGGCGTCGTGTCCACGGCGCCGCTGGCGTGTCCGTTGAGGAGTACTCCGCGTACTTCTCTGGGGCGGCGCGAGCCGCCGCCATCTGGTTGACGCGCGTGGAGCCCTTGGATCGCCCCATCAAGCTCCAGGAGCTTCGCGACCGATGGCCATGGTTCCGGCCGCCGCAGAGCTACTGCTTCGTGCGAGCAACGTACGAGCGGACCGACCGTCGAGTGACCTCGCTGGCCCCGCGCGCGGCCCTGTAGGCGCCGCCCGACCATTTTGGTCCGAAAGGTACCCCGCCCCGCCCGGCACACCGTCTCCAGCTTTGCTGCGATCATCCTGCCGAGGTCGTCCGCCGGGGTGAAAGCCAGGTTCGGCGGGTCGGCCTCATGCAGTGCGAGGCGGCGGCGGAGCTGGTTCACCTGGGAGGTCAAGGCCCATCTCGTGGAGGAAGCGCGACGGCTGTCTACTCCACCCCCCGTAGGTACTAGCGTAGGTCATGGTCAAAGACTCCTGCGTCCTGGTGATCGCTACGAAGCAGTTCCGGCGTTCTTCCTGAAGCTCGCGACTGTCGTCTCCCTTCTTCACCGCTTGGAACGACGGGAGCTGGTCCTCCGCGAGGCCTACAAGGTAGACATGCGCGAACTCCATCCCCTTGGAGCTGTGGATCGTGAGGCAGCGGACAGCATTCGGCGGGGGCGGAGGCACCTTGGGTGAAAGGTCCATCTCTTGAAGAAACGCTTCCAGCGTGAGGCCCTCGCCGAGTCGATCTCCGATGGTCTGGACCAGCTCCCGCCACATGCTCTCTTCCGCCTCGACGTCTCCGAGAGCCTCCTGGTCCCGACCCTCGTCGGCATGGAGCCGACGGAACCAGTCGAGCGACATCGTGACGAAGGCCTGGAAGTCGAGACGGCTGACAATGCGGGTCCGAAGGGCCGTCAGGTACTCGCGAGACAAGTCCGAAAGATCCTTCACCAAGGTCTCCTCGAACCAAGCGCGCAGCAGATCCCCACCTGTCACCGCTGCGGAGGCGACGACTTGCTCCACTCGAAGGTCGAGGCCCTCGATGCTGTAGAAGGCCTTGCAGGCCCGCCGGAGCTGCTCGCGGTCGCCACGGGCGTTGGCGAGCCGAAGAATGCTGTGGAGCCATCGGAAAGGCGGTGACTCGAACTCGTCCTTCCTGACGTTGAGGGCGGCCGTCACGCCGGCAGCTTCCAAAGCAGCCGCAGCAGCTTCGAGAACCTTCTTGGTCCTCGCGAGAACGACACAATGGGCGTGCGCCTTCACTCCTCGACCAGCGACGTCCGCGGCCACCCACGCCATCTCGTCGTCGGTGTCCTCGAACCGCTGAAGCCGCACCGCGTCGGTGTGGTCATCCGTCTTGATGGCCACAAGCGGCTGTTTGTCGCTCGAACGCGAGATGTTGTGCTGAATGAGCTTGTTGGCCAAGCCGATCACGGCAGGAGGGCAACGGTAATTCGCTGGCAACTGCACGACGGACATCTTGTAGTCGTGCCGAAGCTCCGACAGGCGCTCAGGGTCCGCCCCGTTCCACTGGTACATGATCTGGTCATCGTCGGCGACGACGAAGAGATCATGTGGTACGTCACCGACGATGGACCGCAGGAACCGATACTGCGAGTAGTTAGTGTCCTGGAACTCATCCACGCACACGCGGGGGTACGCGGTCCGAAGAAGGCGGGCGACGGCCGGTTTGCTCTCAAGGAGCTCGATCGCCTTTCCTAGCAAGCAGGGGAAATCCAGCCGATTGCTCTTCTCTAGCTGGTGGCGATATTCGGCGAAGAGCGCCGCTGCCTTGTCTGCAAGATCCGGATCTCGCACCCTCTTCCGAACCTCGTCTGAGTTCGTGCAGGTATCGAGGAGCCGATCGAGAAAGGGCAGCAGCTTGACGTCGGCGTCATCGGTGTCGACGCCCTGCCGCCCGCACTCTTGGATCGCGTCCAACAGCACCGACTCACGGTCGGCGGTTTGGTTCAAGATCACGAAGTCGGGCTTGAAGCCCACGTGGCTACCGTGCTGGCGAAGTACGTCCGCTGCGAAGGAGTGAAACGTCGCAAGCTGCACGCGGTCGCGCCCGTCCGTGATCATGCTGTCGATCCGAGATCGCATCTCGTCCGCGGCCTTCGTCGTAAACGTCAGACCCAGCACGCGGAAGCGCTTCTCGGGAGACCCCGCGATGAGTCGTGCGATGCGCGTTGTGAGCACCTTCGTCTTGCCCGAGCCTGGTCCCGCTAGGACAAGGAGTGGGCCTTGATCCCAGACGACGGCGGCCTGCTGATTCGGGTTCAGAGCTGACAGGTCAAGGGCCACTGGCGGATCCCTTCGCGATCTGAACGACGGCTTCCAGCACACCCTTCAGGAACGGCGGCACGGACGAGGGGCCACGCGCAACCATCTCTTCCACGACCTTGATGGCTCGGGCCTCTTTCCCACGGTTGGGGTTAGCGGCCACAACCTGCGGCCAGTAGTCCGGGGCCCCCGGCTTGCTGGTGATCGACGCCTTCTTCTGGGCAACGACCGCACCCTCAAAGGTGCCGCCGAACCCTGCGTTGCAGAGGTGGATCTCGATCGTCGCCTCAGGGATGGTTCGCACGCGATCCGGCTCGGAGCGGCCCTTCAACAAAGCGACCGCCGCCTTCCGGTACTTCTGACCGTCCTGGTCACCATCTGCGAAGCAGAACCATCCGATGCCGAGGTCATCTGCCAAGCGAATGAATGGGTCCGGCATGACCTGCGCATATTGGACGATGCGTACGCCCTCTCGCTCAAGATCGACACCAAGGAGGTCCGCGATGCCCTCGAAGACCCACACCTCCGTTGCGCCTTCGACGAGGAGCCAGCTCCGAGCGAACAGAAGTTCGCCACGCGTGGCCTTCACGTGAAGCGCCATCTTCCGTGCGTCATCCTGGTTAAGCGTGCCCGGCTGAAGTCGTCGCACCGCGACGCCTGCACCGTCGTGACAGAAGCGCCGAAGGTTCGCGAGCGGAACACGAGCGAGAAGGTCTCCGGAGTGGGTCGCCACGAGCTTCTGGCCCGGCATGTCGGAGATCGCCTTCCACAGAGCACGCGCGGCTGCTGGATGAAGGTGAGCTTCGGGCTCTTCCACTGCGACGATGGGAACGCTGCCCGGTCCGTAGATACGCTCCAGCATCGAGTTCAAGAACGCCTCGAAAAGGAACAACACCGACAAGCTCTGTGTGCCTGCGCCGTGACGCGCCATCGGGAGCCTAGCGCCTGTCCGCCCCGAGACACTGACCTGCGCCCGAGAGAGAAGGTCGCGGGCCTTCCCGGGGACAGCTTCAATGGTGACCGCATCGGAAGCCTGGATCGAAACGATGCCCCCTGTTTTCTCCAGGCGATTCTTCACGTCCATCAGCTTGTCGTCCGCCGCGATCACTTTCGCGTTGAGCGCATCAAGCTCCGCCTCCAGTTCCTTCCGCAGCTCGTCCGAGATGTTGGGGTTGCGTAGGAACGGCCCCCAGAAGGCCGACCGCGGCTGAAACTCCCTCGTCGCATCGCGAACGGCCGACAGGTAGAAGAACGGCTTGAGCTGCTGAAGGTCGCGCAGCACGACCCACACGGAACGCTTGGGCTTGAGCGGATTCCCACCAGAATCCAGGAACTCCCACTTGGCCGCCATCTCCCCCGTCTGCGCGTCCTTGGCGCTGCTCACGCGGAGCACGACCTGCTTCAGGTCCCCATCGAAAACGATCACCTCGGTGAGCGCCTGCGCAATCTCGTCCGACCACTCGCCGACCTTCGACTCGGCGAACCGCAAGACGATCTCCGTGTTGCCCGCGTCTCCGACCTGAGACTGCTGGGAAGCTAGGTGGTGGTCGTAGTCGTCGAAGAGATCGCCGCGCCTCGACGCTCCCTGCGAGAGACAGAGCTTCAGGGCCTCCAAGAACGCCGTCTTCCCCGTGTTGTTCTCTCCGATGAGGACAGTCGTCTCATCGAGTTGCACCGTGACGTTGGCGAGCGCCCGGAAGTTCTTGACGGTGACGCTCTGAAGACGCATCGCCTACTCCCGCTCGAACGTGAAGGTCTGGAACTTCAGGGTCTTGGCGTTCTCGCTGACGGTCCTCACCACGTCATCCTTCACGCCGTCCGGAACTCTGATCCGGATCTCCAGCGTCACGTCGACCTCGGCGTCGGGCAGCGTCGAGAGGTGCTCGACGACCTCCATCGAGACTCGGCCCGCCTCCTTGACGACCCGAAGACCGTCCAACTTCACCGACCCCACGAAGAGGTTCGGCGGGAGCTTGGGTGCTGGTGAGGTGCCCTTCTGCGACACGGGGCCGCCATCGCGTACCTGCCCGATCTGTCCGCTGTCGTGTCTCCCCGGCGGACTCGACGGCCCCTTCTCGCGCTCCCGCTGTGCGCGCGCTACGGGCGTCTTCACTACGAGGGTCGTCCGGTCGATGATGCCGGGCTGCCCCTCGCCGACCCTCAGTCCGGTGAAGCGCTTCTTCGCTTCGTCGTGGCCGGCCGCGATGGCGAACGTGTCGTCGGCGTTGAGGACCGCCGCGCCATCCTGGACGGCGAGGTCGACGACCTGACGTGCGGCAAGCCGAGGCAGGTAGAGGTAGCGCCCGAACCACTCCTGGAGCTGAGCGACGCTCACGTAGTCCCGCTCGACCCACAGGTACTTGTCGAGCAGGTTCCGTAGCTCGACCCCGGGAAGCTTAGGCCGGAGCGCCCACTCCGTGGTGAAACGCGCCGTCGCTCGCTCGGCGAGAGTGCCCTCCCCGCCGACCTTGAAGTCCTCCCATTCGACGGTGGCCGTTGGATCGGGCTGACGTGGAGCGAGACCCCACGCGTAGGTCGCTCCGAGCCGAAGGGCCACGGTGTCGTCGTACTCCTGCGTCTTGGTGACGGCCTGGTTGCGCTGGGAGGGGTGCAGGTCCATCTGCTCCGCCTCTGCCTCGATGGACTTCCAGGCGAGGTAGTTGGCGACGGCCTGAAGCAGGGGTTCCAGATCTTTCGCGTCCGCGGCGAGGAACAGCAGGCAGTTGCGTTCCAGGCGAGGCCCGGTCCCCTTCGTCTCCAGGATGGACTTCGCCTGCTCCACCGCGGCGCTGTCCTTGGCGCCCTTCTTGTGGGGGTACTTGGGGTGCAGAATGACCAGCCGGGTCGTGGGCTCGTCGCCGATGTCGTTGCTGCTTTCGGGGCACGCATGCATGCCCGCAAAATCGCCCCGCTTACGCGCCTCCTTGGCGATCCGACCCACGACTTCGTTGAAGAGCACCTCGCGCTCGCGCATGAAGGTGTTCGCACGGTCCTCAGCGAACCGGTTCAGGTTCGCCTTGCGGGAGATCCAGTACCGCTGCCCCTCTTGATGAACGTACTTCGCGCGGTCCGTGATCCGGCGGAGCGCGTCCCCGAACACCGCGACAGCTTCTCCTGGCTGAACGCACCCGAGACGTACACGTCGATCGTCGATGCCCGGGCTCTTCATCTCGGCCCCGGGGGCCGTCCCGATGTACAGCGTCCGCGCCACCCGCCGGCATGCGGACACCTTCCCGAGGTTGGGCGCCGCCCGGTCGAGTTCGAGCGGCAGCGAGTGCTCGCCGTCGACGTCCTGGGACAGGATCGGTTCCCAGTCGTCTGTCAGGTAGCGTGTCAGCTCGGAGCGCACGGCACCGTCGTAGATCGGTACGCTCGACGGCATGATCATCAGGCTCGCGTCCTGACTCTCCCACAGGCGGTGAACGACTTTCGCCAAGAGACGCAAGACGCCGCGCGTCCTCTGAAACTTGTCGAGCGTTGACCAGTCGTCGTAGAGGCGCCGGAACAGCTCCGGATGGATCGGGTACGCGTTGAGCAGCTCCCGCTCGTAGGACTTCTCGCCGCAGCCGGTCGGGAACTCATCAGGCCCGTCGCGGTATTGCTTCATGAAGGCCCGTACGACGGCCTCGCGTGCAACCTCGGCCTCGTGTCCCTCGATGGGCTCGAAGAGCCTGCGCCGGACGATCTCGAATCCCTCATCGGCGCTGGCGGGGCGCCAGGGCTTGCCGACGCGGGTGAAGACGTTCTTCAGGTTCTCCAGCGCAAACTCGCCGTTTTCGCCGCCGATCTCGATCTTCGATGCCGGGATGGACGCCACCACGAGCGTCTTCTCCGCAGCCTTGGCCGCCTCGGTAAGGGCCTGTGCGAAGGACGCCTGCGCCTCGAAGTCCCCCCCGGGGAGGTCGCGCTTTCCGACGACCTGCCGGGCGTAGGCGACCCACTCGTCGATGAGCACGATCGCGGGGCCGTACTTCTTGAACAGCTCGACGAAGACCTTCGAGCCCGGGCTCGTGCCCTTCGCATCCGACTCGGCAACGAGCTGGTACGCCTCCTTGCCCTTGCCCCCGGCGGCGTCGCCGAGCTGCCACGCCAGCTCACCCCACAGCGTGCGGACGGTCACGCCGTCCTTCTTCTTGGTCTCCTCGGCCGGGGAGAGCGCTGTGCCGACGAGCACGACGCGGCGAGCACGAGGGACTTCCTTGAGCTTCGCCTCCACGAGCAGTTCGTCGATCCACGGGATGCGTGCCTTGCTGTCGGCGGCGAACAGGTGGAACAGCGCGAGCATCGAGTGCGTCTTGCCGCCGCCGAAGTTCGTCTGGCACTCGACAACGGGATCACCCCCGGAGCCCCCGATGCGCATGAGCGCGCCGAGAAGGAGATCCTTGAGGCCGGCCGTCGGGTACGTCCGCCGGAAGAACTCGGTCGGGTCCCGGTACTCGTCGCTGCCTTCGCCTTGATGGACCTGGGCAAGGTCTGCTGCGAACTCCGCCTGCATGTACCGTCCTGACGCGACGTCCTTGTGGGGCGTCACGACCTCGCGCCACGGCTTGAGGCCCGCCTTCGTCGCGATGTCGATGGCGAGGGGGTTCTTCGCCTCGACGGACTTCTGCGTGCCAAGCGCAAGCTGCTCTCGTTTCAGCTTTCCGCACTCCTCCGCTTGGGGCCGGGCGTGAGCAGCTTCGAGGAGCCGCTGGGCCGTGTCGATCGCGCGGTAGGCGTCGTCGTCGGTGAACGCCTCGTCGTGGGCGTGCTTGTTGCGCACGTCCTTCAGCTCGATGGCGTAATTTCGATCGACCTGCTGGAGCGAGGACTTGAACACGTCGTTCCAATACTCGTGGCCGATGGCCTTCAGGATGGCCTGCGTATCCCAGTTGGGGGTGCCGCTGCGCGCCGTCGACATCCCGAGGCGGCTTCGAGCGTCGTCCTCCCAGCGGGCGCCGAGCTTCGCCCGCAGCTCTCGTTCGACGAAGGGCTTGAGCCCGTCCCTTATATGGTCGAGGGCCTTCCGGACTCGATCTCGCGCCGTGCTCATTTGTCGTCTCCCCCGAAGAGATCCTGCTGGTCCTTGGTCATTGCCTTCGACTTCTTGCCCGCCTTGCCTGGGGCCGTGGTCGGAGACTCGTCCGTCATCCGCGCTGCCAGCTTCTCCAGCTCTGGCCACGCGAGGATCAGCCCGTTGTACGAGCGCGCGTCCTCCGCCCACTTCCTGCGTTCGCACGTGTTGAAGAGGCGGTAGGCCAGCTCGCGCGTGGCGTCTGCACGAGCACCCAGCCTCTTGAGCAAACGGGCCCCGCGCTCTTCGCCCTCCTCTTCGAGGTGGCGAATCATGTGCTGCGTGAACTCCCAAACGGTCGGTGTCTTGTCCGCGGCGGGGTCATAGTCGAGCGGTCGCATCTCCTGCCGCTTGAGAATGCGAACCTTTCCTGCAGCGCTGTGGCAGATGCCCGCCTCGACGACACCGGCTACGGACACATTGCGTGCCTTCGCGAGCGTCTCCGCGTCGCCGAAAGCGCCTGCGTCCCATCCGTGCTGTTCGTACCAGGTGATCGCGAAGCGTGTGTCGGCGTCGAAGTCACCTTCGCCCGAGGCCAAGTACTCGTCGAGTACCTCATTTATGAGCTGGAGCGCAGAGCGGACGCTCATGGCGGCCCCATCCGCCTCAAGCACGTGCCTGTGGCGCGAAAAGATCGCCATGCCTGGCCCGATCGAGGCCTGAGCCACGTCCACCGGCGCTATGTTCCCTTGCTGAAGCTTCTTAAGCGCGTCCGGCAGCTCCCTACGAAGCAGACGGCGAAACTCGCCCCGCGTAGTGGACGCAGCGTCCTCAGGCCGCCTGCGACAGACCAGAACAATCGACGACGCTAGTGCATTAGACTTCAGCGCACGAAGGCGAGTCCGCGATTCGGTTCGTACGGGCCAGGTGCCGGTAACCTCGAAGCCGGCCGCTATCAGCGCTGCGAGCATCTTCTCCCAGCCTGTCGATGCTGCCCCACCTTCGCCGGACTCTCCTTCGTCATCAGGGGCGTCCGTTTCCGTCTGCTTAAAGGCGTAGTAGACGCTGACGGGATACTCTGGGGATGCGCGTTTAGCCATCACGTGAAACGCCTGCGTAAGCCCGGCCTCAAAGTGAGTCTCCGCTGCTTGACGGTCTCCGTTGAAGGCGTGCGGTGCGGCAGTGAGTTCATCCGCTTTCGGAACAAGTACCGTCGCGAGGCAAGGCAACCGTCTGGCCGACAGTGAGCGACGCAGCCAGACGTAAAAGAAGTCCGAGAGGTCGCTGTATCCCATGTTGTGGAAGTACGGAGGGTCCGTCGAGATCAGGAGTCCCGTCCCTACTGCATCGTCGTCGGTTAGAGCGCTCCGTTGAGTGACGTGACCACCTCGCCCACCGTCGGGTATAGAGCGCAGCGCACTCACGACGTTCTTCACGGCAGCATCCCAGCTCCCCACGGAGGCACCGAACGGATGACCCTCGGAGAACTCCCAGGTCATGGACACGATCGGGCGATCGAACGACGCCTCGCCCTTCGATGTTCCGGACGAACGGACGCGCCACCTGACCAAGGCGCAATTTGTTTGCGCCAGTCGATCGACCGCGAAAGCTAGGAGGAGTGCTACGGCGTCGCCGACCGCCGCGCTGCCGGTGTCGGCGGCGGCCTCCTCAGCCGTGAACTCCACGTCGTCCGCGAAGGTTGATACGGTCACGAGCTGTCGTGGCGTGAACAGGTCGGCGTGGCGCGTAAGCCCATACGCTTGTACGCGAAAACCGAGGGCCTTCTCCGGCAGCGAAGTTTCCGGCACCCAGACCTTAGGAAGGCGACCAAGCGGGTTCCCCTCCGCTGCCAGGTAGCGGCGTGGTCCGCCTACGTCGGCAACCACTCCCATTGGAACGTAACCAAGTCGCCCTCCTCTTCCCTCGGCGCGAATGTGCGTGAACGGAATCGGTGAAGCGCACTTCGCGCAGCGCGCACCACTCTTATTTACGGTTCCAGGGGGTGGGGTCCCAGTAGTTCTGACGATGAATCTGCATGTGCCATCGGAGTAATCCGGTTGGGCCCATGCGATGTTCCCTTCATGCGTCGATAGCCAGAACTTGTTCACCAGCGGCGCGCTGGCCTGGCATGCCGGGTTTGGGCATTGAACGGTGCGCGCCCAGATCCAAGCGATCGGCGCCACGTTGCGTCCGTCGACGCTCACGGACTCGAACAGGCGACCTATCTTCGCCGCCGCTCGCTTCTTCAACCGTTCGGCATATAGGAGCGTAAGCTCCGCAAGTGACTGGCTGCCTCGCCGTTCAAGGTCTTGCCTCGCGCGCGGAATTGTTTCCACCATCGCCTGCGTGATCAGCGTTGCGACAGGGTTGAGGTCGGACGCCTGAACCGCGAAGCCCAGCCTGCTGGCTTCAAGGGGTATCGTTCCGCCACCGCAGAAGGGGTCCCACACGCAAGGAGGTTTCCCCCCCGTGGCTGTGGCGATGACCTGTCGCAGGTCCGCGAGTGGGCCCTGAGGCAGGAGCACGCCTGGCTCTGAGGCGCGCATGACCAGGTTCAGAAGTCGATGACGCTCCGTAGCGGCATCGGGTCCGTCTCCCGGGTCGTCCAGGATCGACGCCAAGAGGACGGCTCGCGCGACCGCCAGAGGCTTTCGTGACCACCATGCGTGCAGGTTGGGTGGCAAGCCCGTATGGATCTGCTTCTCCTCCGAACAGGCCTCGCTAAGCTCGGTGAGAGGCAAGGCGACCTCGATGAGCTTCTTCCGGTACGTCGTCATCGGGGCGGTCCGCCATGATCGAGGAGTTGCTTCAGCGCGTACGTGGCGCTCGTCTGAGCGAACCCCGGCTGCCCGAAGTCGAACGCCGTGACGTAGGCGGGCTCGCGCCCGACGCCGTTCTCGACGAGGACGATCGCCAGACGGAACCTCTCGGGCTCGTTGAGCGCGCAAAGAATCTCGTTGCGGGTGAGGGTCACCGAGTCCGCCCCGGCCAGCCGTCCCTTCACCTCCACGAAGAAGAGGTGCCGGATGTCGGGGTCCCTGGACTCCAGGTCGTACCCCAGCCCTCGCTCCGCACTGCGGTCGCGAGGCTCTCGACCGAGGGCCCGCTCAGCCGCCACCACCATCTCCATCGCGATGCGCTCGGTCAGCTCTCGATCGGCATCTCCGTCGTTCGGGCTCGCCGCCGGCTGTACGCCTAGCTTCCTCAGAAGCCCCTTGGGGATGACGAGCGCGCCGCCCTTCAGCAAGGGTGGCTCCGGGAAGAGCGTCCTCTCGGCGTGAAGCTCGGCCATGCGGGTCTTCAGGCGCTCGCCCAGGCGGTTGGCACGATCCTCGGCCACCTGCGCCGGGAGCTTCGTCTTCTTGCCGGCGCGCTCCTTGACCCTCAAGTCCTCCGCGCGGGCGTCCCAGAAGCGGACCTCCTTCGTGAGCCTCGCCTTGACCTCGGATTCGACCTTCGCCAGCAGAGGGAGCCGGTGCCGCTTGACGCCTTCGAGGTGGGCGGGGACGACGTGCTGAATCGCGAACGTCGTGACGAGCGGCTCCCACTCCTGCCGGAGCCAGGCGCTATTCAGCTCCGCGTCGAGGGCCTTACGCTCGACGTCGGAGACGCTCCGGTAGTCGAGGTAGGGCGCTGCCCCGGCGTGCCGGAACTTCCCATCTTGCCCGACCTCGACGAACTCAAGGCGCTGGGAGACCACGTTGTACGTGCCGCGTCGGCCTTTCCGACCGTCCCGGATGACGTGCTCCAGCGTGAAGAGGAGGCGAGGCGTTGTTCCTTCGTCGGCTTCGTCGACGAGGATCGTGCCACGCTTGAGGATGTCCGAGTGCTCTTCGAGCGTGCACTCGATCGTTGCCTCCAGCAGAGAGCTTCCCGGGCAGACGAGATGCGCGCGCGGCTGCTCGTCGACGTAGCGCTTGTCGAACGTGATCCGCTCGTAGCGGGCCTGCACCGGAGCGCCCGTGCCCATCGCCCGGTCCAGATCGCGAACCTTCGAGGGCACGTGGGTGATCTCGAAGCGACCTTCTTCACGCCGGTGGATCGACCCGCCGAGCCGCTTGAAGGCCTCGTTGAAGAAGCTCTGAACGAAGTGAGGCTGAAGGCGCTTGGCGTGGGCGCGCTCCATGTCCTCTCGCAGCGCCATGACCCTGGAGAGGTCCATCTCGTTCCGGACGAGAGCCTGCCGCTCGAAGACGGCGAGAATGTGATCCCGTTCGACGGCGTTGTCGGTTTGGCGGAGCAGCTCGGCTTTCCGCGCGGGATCGTTCCCGTAGCGGATGGCTTCCATCAGCAGCTCGCGGAGCGGCTTTTTGTCGAACAGGCGTCCGAGCACGTCGAACACCTTCCCGCCGAGGGCGGTCCGCTCCACGTCCAGCTTTTCGAGCAGGCGGTGGTAGACCTCGCCCTCGCGAGTGTCCTTCGCGACGAGGTTCCAGAGGTGGCAGACCTCCGTCTGCCCGATGCGGTGGATGCGTCCGAAGCGCTGTTCCAGCCGGTTCGGGTTCCACGGGAGGTCGTAGTTCACCATGAGGTGCGCCCGCTGAAGGTTCACGCCCTCACCGGCGGCATCGTTCGCCACGAGCACGAGCAACGTGGGGTCGTTCATGAAGCGCTCCACGATCGCCTTCCGCTTGTCGCGGCTGACAGCACCGTGGATCTCCTCGACGGCTTCGGGCTTGCCGAGCCGCGTTCGGATCCGACGAGAAAGGTAGAGCAGCGTGTCCTTGAACTCGGTGAAGACGACAAGCTTGCGGCGAGCCCCGTGCTCGTCGGTCATCAGGGGGTCGTCGAGGATCGCGGTTAGCTCCTGCCACTTCGCGTCCTCGCCCGAGGTATGAACCTCCCTGGCGAGGCTCTCCAGCTCCTTCGGCCGCACGATCTCCTGCGCCAGCTCCTCGACGGTGCGAGCTGCCGTCGCATGGTCGACGACCTTCTGCTCGACGTCCTCGCGCTCCTCCTGAGGGGCCTGGTCGTAGAGTTCGTCCCAGTCGTCCTCGTCGAGCTTGGGCTCGGCCTCGGCCGTCAGCTCGGCGCCGTCCCCCTTGCCTCGGAGCACCAAGCGCTCCTCGCGAAGGCGAGTCTCTAGCCGCTCACGCCGTCGCTGGATCGAACGGAAGATGGCCTCCGGCGACGACGCGAGCCGCCGCTGAAGGGTCATCAAGGCGAAGCCGACGTTGACCTTGCGGGCAGCGTCCTTGTCCCCGAAGCGCTCGGCGCGGTTCATCTCCAGCCGGACGTACTCCGTGACGTCGGCGTAGAGGTTCGCCTCGCGGCCCGAGAGGTCGTAGTGCGGCGTGTAGGACCGGCGCTCGGGAAAGAGCTTCGTCCCGTCGAAGCGAAGGAGGTCTTCCTTCACGAGGCGCCGCATCAAGTCGGACGGGTCGGCCTTGTGCTCACCCTCGCGGAACCGGCCGGCGAAGCGGTCGCCGTCGAGCAGGCCGAGGAAAATCTGGAAGTCCTCCTCGTTGCCGTTGTGCGGCGTGGCCGTCATGAGGAGGAGGTTGCGCGTGTGCTGCCCGACGACCTGCCCGAACTGGTAGCGCTTCGTGTACTTGATCTCGTCGCCGAAGACGTGCCCGCTCATGCGGTGCGCCTCGTCGCAGACGACGAGATCCCACTCGGGCGCCGCCTTGAGGCGCTCCTGGATGTCCTCGTTGCGCGAGAGCTGGTCGAGGCGGGCGATCAGCAGGTTGTTGTGCTCGAACGGGTTCGACGTGCGCGCCGCCGTCATCATGTCGCGGGTGAGCAGGTCGAACTCCAGGCCGAACTTCTCGCCCAGCTCGTCCTGCCACTGCTCGGTGAGGCTGCCCGGCGAGACGATGAGGCACCGTTCGAGGTCGCCTCGGATCATCAGCTCCTTGATGAGGAGGCCGGCCATGATCGTCTTGCCCGCTCCGGGATCATCGGCGAGCAGGAAGCGCATCGGCTGTCGTGGCAGCATCTCCTCGTAGACCGCGCTGATCTGGTGAGGGAGCGGCTCGATCGTCGAGGATGTGATCGCGACGTAGGGGTCGAAGAGCCACGCGAGCTGGATGCGGCGGGCCTCGGAGACTAGGCGAAAAAGGTTGCCGTCTGCGTCAAAGGACCACGGGCGGGAGGCTTCGACGCCTTCGAGCGAGGGCTCATCCTCGCGGGTGAGGATGCGCGTGTGAAGGGTACCCCGCGCGTCGGTGAAGATTGCCTCCATCGCGTTCGAGCCGTGGAACTCGACGGACTTCACCGTGGCCACGCCCTCGGCGGCGAGGCCTCGGACGCGCACCCCCTTCTGGATTTCCTCCAACTTCACGAGCGCACCCCCAAGTCGCGGGCTCGGGGTCTAGGCTCCCGCTCCGCCGGCATAGTCGTCGAGGATAGCGGGACCGGGTTGGCTCCGGTCGGGAAAGCACCGGGCCCCCGGAGTCGCCCGCAGGCCGGCCAGCCTTCCCCTGCCCCCCCGGGGCTCCGGAGGCGGCGCCGACCGGGGCACGCGCGCCAGCCGTCAGTCAGAAGCGACGCGGCGGACGGGAGATGACGACAGGAGCGGGCTGATGGAACTCCAGCGCGAGCGTCTCCTCGCCCGCTGTCCCGGTAAAGTTCGTGCTCGCGAGGACTCTTGGCAGGATCCGGCGAATTGCGTCCCGGCTCACACGCGCATGTGTTTTCGCCATCACCTGCTCATACGTCATGTTCACGCTCTTCGCCGGCAGCCCCTTCACCATGACGCGCAAGAGAGCTTCGGTCTCGTCGTCGCCGAGGGGCTTTACCTCGGCGGCTGGGGGGCCACCTGACATCGTGGTCACGCGCGGACCATCCGGTAGCCGCGGCGGGGCGTCTTCGTTCGGCCCGGTGACAGCGTACACGCCTACCCGCCCGAATCCCTTCGGGAGTTCAACATCGCCCAGTGCGTGAGCGACTGGCGCCAGGCCCGCAGCGCTCCGGAGCGCGTCCGCAAGTGCCTCAGTACAGAACACGTGGCCGCGGGCGGTTACGGGCTCCAGCCGCGCTGCAAGGTGGACAGCACCGCCGAACACGTCCGGTCGGTTCAGAATCGGGTTCTCGGCGATGATCACCTCGCCGAGGTGAAGCGAGATCCTGGGCACGAGCCCTTGCGGAACTCCCTCTGTCTCGGTGGCACGGCGGAAGAAATCCCGGACGTCGAGAGCGCAATTTGCTGCATCCAGAGCCGATCGGAACGTCGCAACCACTGCATCGCCCCAGGTATTGCAATGCATCGGAGAGAACGAACGTATCTTCCCGGCGAGCTTGGGGAACGCGTTCGTCACGTAGGCCGTGATCTGAGGCGTGGTGAGCTGGCTCCAGCCGGCGAGATCCATGAACAGGATGCTCAACGTCTCGCTCGTCACGCGGTGGCGGCTTGCCTCCGTCAGAAGGGTCTCGCGAGTGGCGGGGGGACGTGATCCTGACCAGAACGCACGCCGCTTTGCTCTCAGTCGTCGCACGCGCTCCACGAGGTCGTCAATGTCGCTGAACCCTCGAAAATCGACGACGTCGTCGGGCGTGAAGAACTTCGTCTCGCCGGACGGTGCCGTTGAGACGGCGGGAAGGTGCCCGTGTAGCTCGAAGGCGCGGACCACCAGTTGCGCGACCGCATGCTCTTCGGGTGTGCTCAAGCCCAGATCCCCCAGGGTGAAGGAGCTGAACTCCGACCGCTGCTGCTGAATGCCGGCCTGGAAGAGACGAAGGATACCCTGTCCGATCCGGCGTCCCTCGTTCCCCGGGTGGGAGGTCAGCAGGCCTTCCGGCGTCACCGCGAACCACTCGAACCCGCGCTCTTGCCGGTGGATTAGAAGAAGGCGTTCGGCAAGGGAACGCGCAAGGTTGCCCGCCTTCGCGTCCTCCTCCGCTCGGAAGAGCAAGCGAATCTCGTCAAGCGGCGCTTCGCGACCGGGGTGCTTGATCTGGTGCCGGACCACCCCCTCCAGAACCGTTCGCTCTTCGTCGGTGAGCGCGGCGGGTTGCACCTGTCGAGCATACCCCAGGCTGGCGAGCCCGGGCGCCCCGACGATGACGCCGCCCGTGCCTTGCGCAGCGGGTGCGCAAGGTGATCGCTCCCTGGGGTAGGCGAGGTCGAACTTTGCCCGTAGGATTGCACCAGATGTTCAGCAGGCATCCCGTCCCACAGTTCGGTCCTATGGGTTGCGGCATCTCTTGCCTCGCGTACTTAACCGCCAGGGACTACGCGCGGGCGAGGCACGAGTTCTTCAGCAAGGTGATCGGCGGCGACTGGTGCCCGTGCGGGTACAACGGCAAGGCGATCCTGAGGGCGCTCTGGACAGCGGATATGAACTGGGAGCGCCGGCGATTCTCGCGCCGTTGCCCGTCGACCAAGCAAATTCGCCACGGCAACATCATTGCGGTAACCATGCCCAACGGCTACGGCCACTACCTCGTCCACACGCCGCACGGCTGGATGGACTCGCTCGACCCCGGTGCGGAAGACGTGACGTTCGAGAACTGGCTGCCGTGCGTGACGGGACAGGTTCGATCCCGACTGCCTGGCTGGACCCTGCGGTCGTTTTTCTGCCCATCTGAGCAAGATCGCTGCGGGCCATAGTGTCCGCCGGTCTTACCCTGGCCCGGCTCGGAGCACGCGCCTGGCGCTCCCTTTATGGCTGGGTCGAGCTCGTGCGATCCTGGCGGCGAGACGTCTCAGAAACGAACGTCTTCGGATCGCCGGAGCACGTCTCGCGCCCTCCGAACCAGGGGGTCCGCGAGGGCACTCGGGGGGCGATTTCGGAGCGAACGTCGGAAGCGATAGCCTGGCCGAGATGATCGCGTACTGCGCCGACGTAGGCTCGGTTCCGGAGGGCAAGTTCGCGTGGGCAATGGCCATGCGCGAGGCTGGGGCGACAACCATCAAGGGCGGCTCGTCCATCGACGACCTCGTAGAGGGTCTAGCGGCCGATCTCGGGAGTGGATCTCGTGTGTCGTTGGGGATGGAAGCGCCGCTATTCTTGCCGGTGCCGCTCACGTCACTGGGCCTTGGTCGAGGCCGGGACGGCGACGGCAATCGGTCCTGCTTCGCGTCGGCTGGAGCCTGCGTCACGACGCTTGGCCTGCACGAACTAGCGTACATCCTCAGTCGGTTGAAGGCTCGCGTGCCGTCCTTGAGCGTCACGCTCGACCTGGCGACCTGGCGTGCAGCCCCGACCACCACGCTGCTCCTGTGGGAGGCCTTCGTGTCGGGGTCAGCCCATACGAAATCCGACGACCACGTACAGGACGCCGCGTCCGGCGCCGTTCGGTTCCTCGACGATCTCGGAGCCAATGTGGCTCCGACGGTGACCGTGGACGAGCCTCGCGAGGTGCTCTCGCTGGCCGGAGCCGTCCTCCTGTGGGCCGGCCTCACGACGAACCTCGGCGAGCTTCGCCGATCAAGCCTCGTCGTGAAGCCGACGGAACCATGGTCCGGAGACGTCAAACGCGTTTGATCCGAAACCGGCTCATCGAGCTGCGAGGCCGGTCGCTCGACAGCTCTTCGGACACCACGATCCAATTTCATGGCTACGCGAGACGACGGCGAAGGCTCGACATGGACCTCCTCTTGCGTCGAGACCCGACTCGGACGAGTACCGGGAGGCCGTTCGCGCTCGCCCTCGCCGTGAGGTGGAGAAGGCGACACGCCAGCTTTGAGAGGGCGGCCGGACAGTAACCTGGGCGACCGGCGGGTAGTTGCCGGATTTGAACGGCTTGGGGGCTGCGTCGAGGGTGCATGTGGCACGGAACGTAGGTAGCATCGTTCGCATGGCGTCGATCAAGGCCCTAACGACCAGAATCGCCGAGCGCAGCGAGAAGGCACACAAGACCTTCGCCGCCGGGAACTACAAGCACGCTGCGCGCATGTGGATGGCGAACGAGCGTGACCTCATGGCTCTCATCGCCAAGATGCAGCCTGCGTACGAGGTCATGGCTACCCTCAGCGACATATTCGGCGAGCAGAAGTAACCGACCCCGCCGCATCCCCGCCCTCATCGACGCGATCCGCCCCCTGCACGACTGCGGGCGCGCGAAGCACGTCGAGACGGTCCACGTGCGCGAGGTCGCGCCGACCTGGAGAGGTCCAATGCGAAGCGCGGCTACGACTGGAGCGAGGCCACGACAGCAGCAAGCGACGGCTCTTCGCAGTACTGCACGTTCCGCGAGGGTAGGAAGCCCAAAGCCGAT
>PLYU01000313.1 GCA_003153495.1 Myxococcales bacterium | reverse complement strand
GGGTGACCGGGGCGCCTACTCAGTAACCGCGCGAGCACGACGGTACGCTCGGTAAGCCGAGCAAGAGAGCGACGCGAGGTACTGGCGCCCGCGTCCGCGCCCGCGCCCGCGCTCACGCGCTCACGCGCGAGCCGCATTCCCGCGAAGCACCTCCCGCACCTTCCGCGTCAGCCCCGCCGGAGTGAACGGCTTCTGAAGAAACGCGACCCCCGAGTCGAGGAGGCCGTGCTGCAGGATCGCGTCGTCCGTGTAGCCCGACATGAAGAGCACCTTCATCGCCGGCCGCACGCTCGCCAGGCGATCCGCGAGCTGTCGACCGCTCATCCGCGGAAGCACCACGTCCGTCACCAGGAGTTGAATCGCGCTCCCGTGCTGCTCGCAGATGAGGAGCGCCTCGCCGCCGTTCGGCGCCTCCAGGACGACATAGCCGCGTCGTCGAAGAATGTTCCGCGCGAGAGCGCGCACCTGGTCATCGTCCTCGACCAGGAGGATCGTCTCGCTCGCGAGCTCGGTCTCCGGCGGGGACGCCGACGGGGTTGCAACCTCGGCCACGCCGCCGACCCTGGGGAGGTAGATCTTGAACGTCGTCCCTATGCCGGGCTCGCTGTAGACCCAGATGTGACCGCCGGCCTGCTTGACGATCCCGAAGACCGTCGCGAGGCCCAGGCCGGTCCCCTTCCCCCTCTCCTTCGTGGTGAAGAAGGGCTCGAACAGCCGCCTCTGCGTCTCGGCGTCCATCCCCGCGCCCGTGTCGGTCACCGTCATTCGCACGTACGCGCCGGCCCGAACACCGACGTGCGCGAGGGCATAGTCGGCGTCCAGGTCGACGTTCGCCGTCTCGACGGTCAGCTTGCCGCCCCGGGGCATCGCGTCGCGCGCGTTGACCGCCAGGTTCATCACGACCTGTTCCATCTGGCCCGGATCAGCCTTCACGTTCCCCAGTGCGGCGGCAGGAAGAATGGTCAGCTCGACATCGGCGCCCAGCAGCCGCCGGAGCATCTTCTCCATCCCCCCCAGGCTCTGATTCAGGTCCAGCACCTTCGGCTCGAGCACCTGCTGACGGCTGAAGGCGAGCAGCTGCCGGGTGAGGTCCGTCGCACGGATCGCTGCCGTCCGGATCTCGTCGATGTCGCCGCGCATCGGGTCCTCGGGCCTGAGGTCGGCCCGGATCAGCTCCGCGTAGCAAAGGACGACGGACAGGATGTTGTTGAAGTCGTGAGCGACCCCCGCCGCCAGCACACCGACGGCCTCCATCTTCTGGGCCTGGAGAAACTGCGCCTGCAGCGCGAGGCTGGCGGTCACGTCTCGCTTCACGGCGACGTAACTCGTGATGGCACCTGTCGCGTCGCGAACGGGCGAGATCGTCGCGTCCTCGGTGTAGAGGGCGCCGTCCTTCTTCCTGTTGACCAGCCGTCCAGTCCAGATCTTGCCGCTGCTGATGGTCGCCCAGAGCTTCCGGTAGAACTCCGCGTCCTGTACGCCGCTCTTGACCACGCGCGGAGTTTGCCCGAGGACCTCCGCTCGCGAATAGCCGGACACCGCCTCGAAGGCAGGATTCACGTACACCGTCGCCCCGTTGGCGTCCGTGATCACCACGGCCTCGGCCGTCTGCTCGATGGCCGTCGTCAGGCGCAGGCGGTCGGCCTCGGCGCGCTTGCGCTCGCTGACGTCACGGATGTTGCACTGGATGACCCTCCGGTCGTTGACGCGATAGACGTTGCTGACGAATTCGACGTCGATCGTCCGGCCGTCCTGCGTCTGCAGCCGACCCTCGTAGCGAACGTACTGCTCGCCCTTCAGCTGCGCGAAAGAAGCTCTCGAGGCTGCGCGATCCTGCAAGGGGGCGATCTCCCAGAGGTGCTTGTCGAGAAAGTGTTCGCGCGAGTAGCCCGTCAGCTCCAGGAGGAACGGATTCACGTCCACGATTCGCCCGGTGTCCGCCGCGAGGATCAGGATGCCGTCCCGGGCCGCCTCGAAGAGGCGCCGGTACCGGGCCTCCGACGCCCTCAGCTCGTCGTCGGCCCGTTTGCGCTGCGTGGCGTCCTGGACGTGCGCGATGAAGTACAGCGGCGTGCCGCGAACGTCACGCTGAAGCGTCGTCGTGACGTACGCCCAGACTTGACCCCCGTCCTTTGCGAGGAGGCGCTTCTCGAAGGCGAGGCTCCCTCGCTCTCCGGCCAGGAACGCGCGGATGCCCTCGCGGGTCTCGGCCAGGTCGTCGGGGTGGGAGAGCGAGAGGTACGAGACGGCCTGAAGCTCTTCGACCGAGTAGCCGAGCATGGCGGCGAGCGCCTGGTTGGCGCGAAGAATCGTCCCGTCGGGCGCGGTCATGCAGTTGCCGATCGGTGCGTCGCCGAATAACGCCGCGAACTGCTGCTCCGCCCGCCGGAGGTCGTAGACTTCGTGCTCTTCCCTCTTTGTGCTCATGTTCCCCCCCCCGGGTCGTTCGCGCATCACTGCCCGTGATGATGATGCACACAGCACGCCGCGGGGCTACCGTGCCCGACCGCCGCCCACGCCTCCCCCACATTGACTAGCTGCACCGCCCCCAGCGCGAGTATCGCGACCCCCGCCGCGCCCCGCACCCACCGCTCCCTCGCGAACCGCGCCACGACCGCCGCGGCCGATCCCATCGCCACCAGCGTCGGCAGCGTCCCCGCCCCGAACGCCGCCATCGTCGCCGCACCCCCCAGCGCCGAGCCGCTCGTCACCGCCGCCGCCAGCGCCGCGTACACCAGCCCGCACGGCATCCACCCCCACAGCAGCCCCAGCGCCAGCGCGTGTGCCGGCGTCTGCACGGGCACCAGCCGCCGCGCCAGCGGCGCCACCCTCCGCCACAGCGGCTGCCCGGCGCGCTCCGCCCACCGCAGCGCCCCGCCGAACCCGCTGACGTACAGGCCCACCGCGATCATCATCAGCCCGGCCGCCACGCGCAGCCCGAGTTGCGCGCGCTCGACCAGCCCGAAAGCCGCCAGCGTCGACCCCAACGCCCCGGCGAGCGCGCCCGCCATCGCGTACGACGCGATGCGTCCGCCGTTGTACGCCAGCACGTACGGGAGCTGCGCCATCGGCCGCGACCTGCGCGTCAGCGGGAGCGCCGAGCCGCTCATCGCCACGACGCCCCCGCACATCACGACGCAATGCGCCCCGCCGAGCAGCCCCATGACTGCCGCCGACGCCAGCAACCCGGGGCTCACGAGCGCGGCCCCAGGAACGTGCCCGTCACCAGCACGGGACGCCCCGGCTGGTCCTCCCGCACCACCCGCACCCGCACCGGGAACTCCCGGTGGAACGCCGCGCGCGGCACCGACAGGAAGACCGGGACGCGCACGTCGGCCAGCGACCCGACCGCGACGGTCGCGATGGGCACCACCGCAGTCATCCCGTCCGCGGGCTCGACCTCGATCCGGTAGCGCTCCGCCTTCGCCTGCTTGTTCACCACGTGGAGCTGGATCGCGTCGGTCACCTGGGCAGCGTCTGCCGTGTACGGCGCTCCCGGGAGGCGTAGCAGGGTGACCTCGAAGTCCTGATGCCTGCGCGTCGCCAGCACCGCGACGATCGCGCCGATGACGAGCAGCACCGAGTAGAACACGAGGCGCGAGCGCACGATCCGGCGAGGCTTGCCCGCCAGGCCGTCCTGCGAGTCGTAGCGCACCAGGCCCCTGGGCCGCTCGAGGCGGTCCATGATCTCGTCGCAGGCGTCGATGCATGCCGTGCACGCGAGGCACTCCATCTGTACGCCGTTGCGGATGTCGATCCCCGTCGGGCAGACCACGACGCAGCGCTTGCAGTCCACGCAGTCGCCCGCCCCGCTCGTCCCCTTCTTGCCGCGCGGCTCGCCGCGCCGGGCGTCGTAGCCGACGACCAACGAGTGCTCGTCGAGCAGGGACGCCTGCAGCCGCCCGTACGGGCAGATGACCACGCAGAGCTGCTCGCGGAACCAGGCGAAATCGGCGTAGAGCACCGCCGTGGTCACCGCCATCCAGCCGAACGCCTCGGGGTGCGCGCCGGGGCTCTGCCGGATCATCGCGAACGTCTTCGGCAGTGACGCGAAGTAGCTGAGCACGATGTGCGCGATGAGGAAGCTCAGGGCCACGAAGGCGACCTGCGACGCCGTCTTGCGCGCGACCTTCTCGAGCGTCCACGGCCCCGCGTTGCGCCGCATCCGCTTCTCGCGAGGCCCCTCGATCCAGCGCTCGACCCGCCGGTACACGCCCTCGAGGAAGACCGTCTGCGGGCAGGCCCACCCGCACCAGACGCGGCCCGCGAGCGCCGTCGCGTACACCAGCCCGAAGCCCACGCCCGTGAGCAGGAAGAACAGCAGCCAGGTGTCCTGCGGTCCGTAGGTGGCGCCGAAGAGGAAGAGCTCGCGAGTTTCCACATCGACGAACACCGCCGGGTGCCCGCCCACGTTGATCCACGGGAGCGCCGCCCAGAGGCCGATGAGCAGGATGAACGTCACGCGGCGCGCCGAGTCGTACCGCCCGCGGACGTCGGCTGGCTGGATCGCGTGGCGCCGCCCGTCGCTGGGCAGCGCGGCGGAGACGAGCTCGCCGTCCGCGGGAGCCGGGACGCTGGACATGGCGCGTTACTCGAGCTCCCCTTGCGGGGGCTTGCCGCCCGGGACGTTGGTGTTCCTGATCGACAGTACGTAGGCGACCACGTCCTCGACGCGCTCCACCCCGAGCTGCGGTCCCCACGTGGGCATCCCCTTGGCGGGCACGCCGTCGCGGACGTTCGCGAAGATGTCGGTGGGCTTCGAGCCGTGCAGCCAGTACGCGTCCGTCAGGTTCGGGCCGATGACGCCGCCGCCGTCCGCCCTGTGACACGGCGCGCAGGTCGTGGTGAAGACCTGCTTGCCCTGCGCCAGCGTGGCCGGGTCGCGGCCCAGCGTCGCGAGCGTCGCGTCGTCCACCGCACCCCGCGCGCGCGCCCGCTCGGCGTCCGCGGCCCGCTGCGCCGAGACCTCGACAGCGTAGACCTGGCCCGGGGTCGCGATCGCGCCCAGGCGGTGGCCGAACCAGTAGAAGAACGCGAAGGCCACCGCGCCGTAGAGCGTCAGCTGCCACCAGAGCGGCAGCTCGTTGTCGTGCTCGACGATGCCGTCGTAGACGTGGCTCTCGTCCTTCTCGTGCCGGTTCTCATCGGTGCTCATGACGGTCGTCTCCGAGTGGCAGCCGCGCGGCCGCGTCCATGTCTTCCCGCGAGCGTGTCATCGCGCGGATCGTCACCGCCACCCACACGGCGAAGAACAGGAACATCGCCGCGAGGGGCAGCGCGAGCAGCGGTGACTGGGCGAGCAGATCCTTGTGCATGGCTCGTGTCTCTCCTCCGGGGATCACTTGGCGAGCGACGCGACGTGCGCCGCGGGGTTCTCGGGCTCGGGGTGCTTGCCCAGCCGCTGCAGGTACGCGACGAGCGCCACGATCTCCGACTGCGGATCGACCTGGCCCGCGCCGTCGTCGCGGAGATTCTTGGCGATCTCGGCGCCCTGGACCTCGGCGTCGTGGCGCCCCGCCTCGATGTCGCGCGCCTCGTAGGGCACGCCCACCGAGCGCATCGCGCGCATCTTGTCCTGCGTCCGCCCGAGGTCCACCTTGTCCGTGAGCAGGTACGGGAACGGCGGCATGTTCGAGCCCGGCGACACCGAGCGCGGATCGACCATGTGCCGGTAGTGCCAGATGTTGGGGTACTTGCCGCCCTCGCGCGCGAGGTCGGGGCCGGTGCGCTTGGACCCCCACTGGAACGGGTGGTCGTAGACCGACTCGGCCAGGGTCGACGGGTCGCCGTAGCGCTTCGTCTCGAAGGTGAACGGCCGGATCATCTGCGAGTGGCACAGGTAACAGCCCTCGCGCACGTACAGGTCGCGCCCCTCGAGCTCGAGCGCGCGGTAGGGCTTCGCCTCGGCGCTCATCGCGTCGGTCGGCGTGACCAGCAGCGACGGCACGAGCTCGGCCACCCCGCCCGCGAGCACCGCGATGACGGTGAACGCCGTGAAGAACAGCGCCCTTCCCTCGAGCATCCGGTGCCACTTGGGGCGCGTGCGGTCGTACGCCAGGTGCACGGCGATCGTCCCGAGGATCGCGGCGACCACGACGATCGTCGCGAGGAAGAGGCTCGCCTCGTTGTTGACGACGGCCATCGTCGCGGCGAGCACGGCGACTACCGTGACCAGGATGACCGGCGTGCCGAACAGGATCTCGGCCCACGGCGGCTCGGTCGCCTCGACGCGCTCGACGACCACCGTCGTCTCGCCGTCCACTGCCTTCCCCGCCAGCGCCGTGCGCGCCAGGTTGAAGGCCATCATGAGCATGCCCACCAGGTACATCGAGCCGCCGATGAGCCGCATCCAGTACATCGGGCGGATGGCGTTGAGCGTCTCGACGAAGTTCGGATACTCGAGCGCCCCCTGCGCGTCGGTCGCGCGCCACATCAGGCCCTGGGTGATGCCGCTCACCCACATCGAGACGACGTAGAGCAGGATCCCGAAGGTGCCGATCCAGAAGTGCGCGTCCGCCAGCTTCTTGGACCAGAGCTGCTCCCGTCCGAACAGGCGCGGCACCAGCCAGTAGAACATCCCCGCTGCCATGAAGCCGTTCCAGCCGAGCGTGCCGCTGTGGACGTGGCCGATGATCCAGTCGGTGTAGTGCGCGAGGCCGTTGACGCTCTTGATGCTGAGCAGCGGCCCCTCGAACGTCGCCATGCCGTAGAAGGTCACGCCGGCCGCGAAGAACTTGAGCACCGGGTCGGTCCGGACCTTCCCCCACGCTCCCTTGAGCGTCAGAAGGCCGTTGAGCATCCCGCCCCAGCTCGGCGCCCAGAGCATGACGCTGAACACCATGCCGAGCGTCTGCGCCCAGTCGGGCAGTGCCGTGTTGAGCAGGTGGTGCGGCCCCGCCCAGATGTAGACGAAGATGAGCGACCAGAAGTGGATGACGCTCAGCCGGTACGAGTAGACCGGCCGGTCCGCCGCCTTCGGCAGGAAGTAATACATGATGCCGAGGACGGGGGTCGTCAGGAAGAACGCGACGGCGTTGTGCCCGTACCACCACTGCACGAGCGCGTCCTTCGCGCCTCCGTAGATCGAGTAGCTCTTCAGCCCGAAGACGGGGATCGAGAGCGAGTTGACGATGTGCAGGACGGCGACGGTGACGATCGTCGCGATGTAGAACCAGATGGCGACGTACAGGTGCTTCTCGGCGCGCCGCGCGAGCGTCCAGAAGAACTGGATGGCGAAGACGACCCACACCACAGCGATGGCGATGTCGATCGGCCACTCGAGCTCCGCGTACTCCTTGCCCTGCGTGAAGCCGAGCGGCAGCGTGACGGCGGCGGCCACGATGATGAGCTGCCAGCCCCAGAAGTGAATCCGGGCGAGCAGGTCGCTCGGGAGGCGCGCCTTCACCAGCCGCTGGGTCGAGTAGTAGATCCCGGCGAACACCATGTTCCCGACGAACGCGAAGATGACCGCGTTGGTGTGCAGCGGCCGGATGCGCCCGTAGGTGAGGTAAGGCGGTAGGTTGGCCTGCCAGAACGCGAGCTGCAGCGCCGCCAGCACGCCGACGAGCATCCCCACGATGCCCCAGATCACCGACGCGCCGACGAACCAGCGGGTGATCGAGTCGTTGTAGACGATTCGCCGGGTCTCGCCGTCGACCCGCCTACCGGCTTCGGGGGCGATCCCTTCTGCTGACGCGGTCATTCTTTCTTGTCCTTCTCGAGCGGGAGGAGAGCGAGGCGGTCGGCGTGGTCGAAATCGCGCTGGCGGCACGTGAACGCGAAGAGGAGCACCGAGCCCACGACGAGCATCAGGCTGACGAAGACCTGCAGGATCACGACTTCCAACGTCTTCTCCTCGGCGACAGAGCAACGACCGTCGCGGCGATGGTGGTGAGGGAGCTGAGTGGCATCAGCACGGCGCATGCCAGAGGCGACATCCGGCCCGCGAGCGCCAGCGCCACGGTGACGAAGTTGTAGGCGAGGGCGATCGCCAGGTCCGCGCGCACGACTTGCGCCAGCGCGCGAGCGCTGCGCAGCGCGTGGCGGATGGGCGCGAGGCCGGGCGTGACGAAGAAGAAGTCCGCGCGCGCCGGGACGAACGGCCGGTCCACGGCGGGGGTGCCGGACACGTGCGCGTGCTCGAGGGCGAGCGAGTCGTTGACGCCGTCGCCGACGAAGAGGGTGTCGCCATGGTCGTGCTCGTCCAGGAACCGGGCCTTGTCGTGCGGGCTGCTCTCGCCGACCGCGCGCGTGCTCGCGATGCCGCTCGCTCGGCTGGCCGCGTCGACGCGCGACTGCGCGTCTCCGCTGAGGAGCCACACCTCGTAGCCGTCGGCCTGCAGCCCGCGCACTTCCCGAGCAGCGTCCGGGCGGAGGCACTCGGTCGTGGTGAAGCCGGCGAGGAGCGTCCCGTCCACCGCGAACGCCAGGTCGTCGCGCGCGCCCGTCGTCGCGCCCAGCGCCCAGGACGGCTCGCCGAGCCGCCAAACCTTGCCGCAGCGCTCCATCTCGAGGCCTCGACCGGCCTGCTCGACGACGCGCGCCCCGGGGTCGAGCGCCACCGCGCGCGGGCGGAGAGCCTCGCGGACCGCGGCGCTCTTGGGGTGGGAGCTGCGCGCGACCAGGTCGTGGAGGACGCCGAGCGCCTCCTCCGGGAGCCCGTCGAGCGCCTCGGGGTTCGAGAGGGCCAGGGCGCCGGTGGTCAGCGTCCCGGTCTTGTCGAAGACCACGCGTTTCACGTCGCGCGCGCGGTCGAGGAAGCTGGCCCTGCGCACGAAGAGCCCGCGCTGGCGCAGCCCGGCCTGGACGAGCTCGTAGGCGAGCGGCGTCGCGATGCCGAAGGCGCACGGACAGGTGACGATCAGCACGGCCGTCGTCACGGCGAGGGCGCGCGTGAGGTCGTGCGTGCCGAGCCACCACGCGAAGAAGCCCGCCGTCGCGACCGTCAGGACCCCGACGACGTAGGCCCTCGCCAGGCGCTGCCACCAGGGCGTGCGGCGCGCGGCGTCCGCGGCGGGCCTCTCGGGCGTCCGCAGCAGCTCGCGCAGCGGCGACGCGTCGAAGCCCGTCGCCGAGCGGAGCACCGCGGCCTCGTCCCCGGCCGCGAACGCCCCCGCCGGCACGACGTCTCCGACGGAGTACGTCCTCGGGCGACTCTCGCCGGAGATCCAGTCGAGCGAGAAGGTGCCCCCGCCGCTCTCCAGCCGCCCATCCACCGGCACCAGGTCCCCCGGCGCCACGAGGAGGGCGTCTCCCTCGACCAGCTCGGCGCACCTCACGAGCTCCACGCGCCCCTCCTTCAGGCGGCGCGCGAGCAGGGCGTCCGTGCCGTCGCTCTCGAGAAGCCAGGCGCGGTTGCGCTCGACCACGCGCTCCTGCAGCCATCGCCCGAGCAGCATCAGCGCGATGAAGACGTCGAGCGTGTCGAAGTACGCCGCCTCCGACCGGTGCGCCAGGTACGAGGACGTCGAGCCGGCGAACGCCAGGACGATGCCGAGCGCGATGGGCAGATCGAGGTGCACCATGCGCTGCCGCGCCGCGAGCCACGCGGACCGGAGGAACACCGACCCGCCGACGGCGACGGCGACCGCGCCCAGCGCGAAGTTCAGCGTCGTGAAGAGCGAGAACAGCGGCCCCCGGTCGAGCCCCGCGTAGATCGAGATCCCGAAGATCATCGAGTTCATCGCGATCGCCGCGCATACCCCCAGCCGCCAGACCAGGTCTCGCGTCGCAGCGGGTGCGCGCTTCAGAGGCGGCCCGAAGAGGTACCCGAAGCGTTCGACGCCGCGGACGAAGCCGCGGACGTCGAAATCCGGCCGGACGAGCAGGTCGACGCGGCCGAGGGCCGGGTTGACGAGCACCTGCTCGTGGCCGGGCGCGCGGGCGAACAGCTCCTCGATGAGCCACACGCAGCCGACGCAGTGAAGCCCCTGCACGTCCAGGGTCACCCGGCCGTGCTCCGGGTAGGTGCGCAGGCGCTCCTCGATCGCCTCCAGCCACTTCGCGTCGCGCCGCTCGGCGTGCCGCTCCGCGACGGGAACGCCGCGAGCGCCGCGCAGGGCGTAGTACCGGTCGAGGTGCTCGCCGTGGAGCAGGCCGTAGACCGCCTCGCAGCCGGCGCAGCAGAAGTCGCCGGAGCCGCTCGCGTCGACTGCGAGACCGCAGTGGAGGCACGTGCTCGCGGCGAACGTCGTGGTCGACGTGACGGCTGTCATCGGCGCAGCGCGCGCCGCCTAGCCGTGCACCGTGAGGACCGGGCAGGGCGCCGTCCGGACGACCTTCTCGGTCACGCTGCCGAGCAACGCGCGCGCGACCCCCCGGCGCCCGTGCGTGCCCATCACGATGAGGTCGGCCCCGATCTCCTTCGCCGTGGCCTCGATCTCCCTCCACGGCGGGCCTTGCCGGAGCTTCGAGTCTGGCACGAGGCCGGGCCGGCTGGCGCGCTTGATGACCGCCTCCAGCGCCGACTCGCTCGCCTCCTCGATCTGCGCGGCCATCTCGGGCACGAGCGCCGGGCCCTCCGGGAAGCCGTAGACCGGGACCTCGAAGCTGTGGACCACGGTGACGGTCGCTCCGAGCTTCTGGGCGAGGTCGAGCGCGTAGGTCAGCGCGACTTCGGCCGTCTCGCTGAAGTCGTGGGGAACGAGGATGTGCTTTGCGGTGGCCATGGTGGTGTCTGTCCGTAGCAGCAGTCGTGCCCAGCGAGACCCGGGCGCCTTCGCCGGGCGCACCGAGCGGTTCCCGCGCAGCGCTTGCGAAAGAGCGTAAAGGTTGCGCCGAGCCGAGGTTGGCCCGGCCCTCGCAAGCGACGCCAAGCGACGCAGCGAGGAGGCGCCCCAGGCGCGTGATGACATGACGATGCTTCCAACGCGCCCCGTCCTGGCGGAGCTCCGCAGCTACCTGGGGTTCACGGAGGAGGACGCGACGCTGCTCGCCCGCCTGCGGCCGCTCGCCCAGCCGCACTACCCGGCCATCGCAGACGAGTTCTACGCGGTCATCCGCCTGCACGAGGGCGCGTTCGCGGTCCTGAAGGACGAGGCCCAGGCGCGGCGGCTGCACGCCTCGCTCCAGACGTGGCTCGACGAGGTCCTCCGGGGCCCCCACGACGAGGCGTACGCCATCCGTCACGCGCGCATCGGGCAGGTGCACGTCCAGATAGGCTTGCAGCTCCGGTACATGGTCGCTGCGATGAACCGCATCCGGCTCTCGCTCCAGCGAGTCGCCGAGGGCGCGCTGGCGCAGGAGCCGGAGCGATGCGCCGCGACGCGCGCGGCGATCGCGCGCGCGTGCGACCTGGACCTGGCGATCATGCTCGAGAGCTACAAGGACGACATGGTCAGCCGCGCCCAGCGACTTCGCGCCCGCGAGCACGAAGCCGTCGCCAGCCGGCTCGACGGCCTGCAGCGCTTCTTCGGCGACGCACTCGACGTGGCGGAGGTCCTGGTGCTCGGCTTCGGCGTCGGCTCGCGTCTCGTCTTCGCGAACCGCAAGGTGGAGCAGCTGACCGGCTACGCCTCCGACGAGCTGGCGGAGGGCGACCTCTTCGAGCGCCTCTTCGGCGATCGCGCGTTGGCCGTGCGCGCGCGGTGGACGAGCGCCACGACCGGCGCTCTCGTCGAGACCGACACCGAGCTTCGCACGCGGGCGGGCAAGACGCGGACGGTGCGCTGGCACGCGTCGAGCCGCGTCCCGAATCCGCCGGCCGACGAGGCGCCGTCGCTGGTGGTCGTCGGCGTCGACGTGACCCACGAACGAGAGCTCGAGCGTCAGGCCCGGCAGAACGAGCGCCTCGCCGCGGCCGGGGCCCTCGCGGCAGGGCTGGCTCACGAGATCCGCAATCCGCTGAACGGGGCCACCCTTCACCTGGAGGTGCTGGACCGCACGTTCGCGCGAAACCCGGGTCTCGTCACCGGGCCGGCGAGGGAGGCCATCGACGTGCTCCACGCCGAGATCAAGCGTCTGAGCACGCTGGTGACCGACTTCCTCGAGGTCGCGCGCCCCAAGCCCGTCGTCCGCGTCGACTGCGACGTGAACGAGATCGCGCGCGCGATCGAGGGCCTGCTCAAGCCCGAGGCCCAGGCCCGCCAGGTGGCTCTCGTCCTCGAGCCCTTCGCGCTCCCGGCGTCGGCCAGGCTCGATGTGGAGCGCACCAAGCAGGTGCTCGTCAACCTGGTGCGCAACGCCATCGAGGCCGTCTCCGAGAGGGGACACGTCACGATCCGGGTCCGGCGCCTGCCCCGGGAGGTCGAGATCGACGTCGTCGACGACGGACCGGGCATCCCCGACGACGGCGCGGCGATCTTCGACGCCTTCTACACGACCAAGGAGCGCGGAACGGGTCTAGGCCTGTCGATCGTGCACCGGATCGTGAGCGACCACGGGGGGCGCGTGTCCTTCGTGAGCGAGCCAGGGTGCACGGTGTTCACGGTGGCGTTTCCGGCCGACGCGGTGGGGGCGTCGGCATAATCTGCCGGTCGTCGGTCCGAAGTGTGCTTTGGGGAAGCCCGAGGCGCGGGAATCGCGACAAACACAGCGGCCGGGCACTCGGCGTTGACGCGCAATGTGCGTGGGGGCGAAATTCTTGCACGCGAGGTTCAAGTGACGAACGAAGGCACCAAAGAGACGAAGGCGCGTGCGCGGGTACTGGTGGCCGATGACGAGGCCAGCGCGCGGACAGGGCTCGCGACGCTGCTGCGCGACGAGGGGTTCGAGGTCGTCCTCGCCGAGGACGGGCTGAAGGCGCTCGCGCAGGTCCAGGAGACCGCTCCGGACGTGCTCGTGACCGATCTGCGGATGCCGGGCATCGACGGGATCGAGCTGCTGAAGCGGGCCCGCGAGATCGACCCGGAGCTCATCGCCGTGCTGGTGACGGCGTTCGCCGACGTCGAGACGGCCGTCCGCGCGATGCACGAGGGGGCCGAGCACTACCTCACCAAGCCGCTGCAAGTCGATGAGCTGGTGCTGGTCATCCAGCGCGCCCTCGGCCGCCGGCAGCTGAGTCACGAAGCGACAGAGCTCAGGGCGCGCCTCAAGGACCACCTGAGCTTCGAGAACATCATCGGCACGAGCCCGGCGATGCAGGAGGTCTTCAGCGTCATCGAGCAGGTCGCCCCCACCAAGGCGAGCGTCCTCATCACCGGCGAGAGCGGCACCGGCAAGGAGCTGGTCGCGCAGGCCATCCACGAGAACAGCCCGCGCTCGCGCCAGCCGTTCGTGAAGCTGCACTGCGCGGCGCTGGCCGAGACCATCCTCGAGAGTGAGCTGTTCGGCCACGAGAAGGGGTCTTTCACCGGCTCGGCGGGCCGGCGGGAGGGCCGCTTCAAGCAGGCCGACGGTGGCACGCTGTTCCTCGACGAGATCGGCGAGATCTCGCCGTCCATCCAGGTCAAGCTCCTGCGCTTCCTTCAGGAGCGCTCGTTCGAGCGGGTGGGCGGGAACGAGACGCTCAAGGTCGACGTTCGGATCATCGCGGCGACCAACCGCGATCTGGCCTCCGAGGTCGCCGCCGGCACGTTCCGCGAGGACCTCTACTACCGGCTGAACGTCGTCAACATCGAGATGCCGCCGCTGCGCGCGCGTCCGAGCGATCTGCTGCCCCTGGCGACGCACTTCCTCGAGAGCTTCTCCAGGGAGAACGGCAAGCGCATCGAGGAGCTCTCCGAGGACGCCGTCGACCGCATCCTCGCGTACCGCTGGCCGGGCAACGTCCGCGAGCTGGAGAACGTCATCGAGCGCGCCGTCGTGCTCTGCGACGGGACGAAGCTGACGGCCAAGCACCTGCCGGCGGGCGTCGGCGCGGTCACCCGAGGGAGCGTGCGCATCCCCGGGTCGACGATGAACGAGATCGAGCGCCACGCCATCGTGTCGACGCTCGAGGCGTGCGGCGGCCGGACGACCCAGGCCGCGCAGATGCTCGACATCAGCGTGCGAAAGATCCAGTACAAGCTCCACGAGTACGGGATCACGATGCAGCGAACGACGACCACCACCAAGGCCGATCCGGACTCCCGCTGAGTGGGGTGGCCGGTGCGGCCCGCGCATCCGCGCGCAAGCTTTGCGCGGCAGTTGACGGCTAACCGCGCGAGAGGAGACGTGGCGTGACCCTTGCGTCCGCTAACCACATGACCGAGCTGCGGCTGCTCGCGCACGCGACCGAGACGGTCGCGTCCGACGGTACGCAGGCGCGCTCGCTGCGTGTCTTCTGCCCGCCGCAGCAGTGCTCCGTAGAGGTCAGCGAGTGCAGTGCGTGCAAGCACGTGACCTCGGTGGGTCCGGGGCTCGTTCGCTGCTCGCCGCCGCCCGTCTCCGAGGCCGCCGGGCTCGAGATCCCGGCGGGCGCCGTCGCGGCTCCCACGATCACCCTCGCCCGGGCCGACGTCCCCGGGACGCGCCTGCTCTCGATCATGCCGCCGGAGCCCTGGGCGCTACCCGTCGTCGACGCGAGCGGGCACTTCCTCGGCTTCGTCTCCCGGAGCGAGCTGACGATCCCGGGGCTCCCCTGGAGGCTGGCGATGGCGCTGCCCGCGGCCGCCCTCGCGGTCGGGTCTTCCCTGGTGGTTCACGAGGCGGTCCCTCTGCGGAGGGCCATCTGGCTGATGGCGCACCGCAGGGCGCGCGCCATCGTGCTCATGGACGACGCGGGGGTCGTACGGGGGGCGCTGACGGACATCGGTGCGCTCGGCGCCCTCGGGCCGCGGTGACGGAGAGGAGCGGAGGAATGCTGGGCGAGCTGACGCGAGAAGAGATCGAGACGGTGCTGCTTCGCGGCACGGTCGGCCGCATCGGTTGCCACGCCGAGGGGCGCACGTACGTCGTGCCGATCACGTACGGGTACGGCGGCGACTGCGTGTACGGCCACTCGGGCGACGGGCTCAAGGTTCGTACCCTCCGCGCCAATCCGAAGGCCTGCTTCGAGGTCGACGAGGTCGAGCACCTCAACCGGTGGCGCAGCGTCGTCGCCTGGGGAACCTACGAGGAGCTCGGCGGCGCCGACGAGGCGCGCGCGGTCGCGCTCCTGCGCTCGCGGTTCGCGTCTCTCACGCCCGGCGAGACGGCGCTCAGTCACCCCACCCGGTACGCCACGGCGACCGCTCCGATCCGCGCGATCTACTATCGCATCCGTCTCGACGAGAAGACGGGGCGCTTCGAGCGCTGATCCGACGATGTCTCCGGACGCGACGGACCCGGCGGAGCTCGAGGCGATCGACGCCTACTGGCGCGCGGCGAACTACCTCACCGTCGGGCAGATCTACCTGCAGCAGAACCCGCTCCTTCGCGAGCCGCTCCGCGCAGAGCACGTCAAGCCTCGCCTGCTGGGTCACTGGGGGACGTCGCCGGGCCTGAGCCTCCTCTACGTTCACCTGAACCGCCTCATCGTCCGGCACGGGCTCGACGTCGTCTACCTCGCCGGGCCGGGCCACGGCGGCCCGGCCATCCTCGCGAACGTGTACCTCGAGGGGACCTACTCGGAGATCTATCCCGACGTGACGCAGGACGAGCGCGGGATGCAGCGCTTCTTCCGCCAGTTCTCGACGCCCGGCGGCGTGCCCAGCCACGTGGGTCCGTCCACCCCCGGGTCGATCCACGAAGGCGGCGAGCTGGGGTACGTGCTCGCCCACGCGTTCGGCGCCGCCTTCGACAACCCGGACCTGCTCGCGGTCGCCGTGGTAGGCGACGGCGAAGCGGAGACGGCGCCGCTCGAAGGAGCGTGGAAGGGCATCCGTTTCCTCAACGCTGCGCGCGACGGGGCGGTCCTCCCCGTGCTCCACCTCAACGGGTACAAGATCTCCGGGCCGACGGTGCTCGGGCGCGCGGGCGACCGGTCGATCCGCAGCCTTCTCGAGGGACACGGCTACGAAGTGCACTTCGTAGCCGGCGACGAGCCGCTCGCCGTCCACCGGCAGCTCGCCGCGACCCTCGACGCGTGCCTGGCGTCGATTCGCTCGATCCAGCAGGCGGCTCGCGCGCGGGGGCTGCGGGGCACGCCGCGCTGGCCCGCGATCGTGCTGCGCACGCCGAAGGGCTGGACCGGACCGAAGACCGTGAACGGTCTGCCCGTGGAGGGCACCTTCCGCGCGCACCAGGTTCCCCTGCCGGCCGTCCGCACCGACCAGGCGCAGCTCGCGATGCTCGAGGCGTGGATGAAGAGCTACCAGCCCGAGCGTCTCTTCGACGAGCGCGGGCGACTGGTGAGCCACCTCGCCGGGCTCGCGCCGAACGGCGCGCAGCGGATGGGCGCCAACCCCCACGCGAACGGCGGGAGAGCTCGGGCCGCGCTGGACCTGCCGGACTTCACTTCCTACGCCCTCGACGTGCCGGAGCACGGCTCCGTGCAACACGAGTCCACGCGTCAGCTCGGCCTGCTCCTGCGCGACACGTACACGAAGAACCCCGAGACCTTTCGCCTCTTCTCCCCCGACGAGACGAACTCGAACCGGCTCGGCGCCGTCTTCGAGGTCGAGACCCGCTGCTTCCAGGAGGCGACCGTGGCAGGCGACGACCACGTCTCCGCGGACGGTCGTGTCATGGAGGTCCTCAGCGAGCACAATTGCCAGGGGTGGCTGGAGGGCTACGTCCTCACGGGACGGCACGGGCTGTTCGCGACGTACGAAGCGTTCGCGCTCGTCGTGGCGTCGATGGCGACGCAGCACGCCAAGTGGCTCGAGATGTGCGAGCGGCTCCCGTGGCGCGCGCCGGTGCCTTCGCTCAACTACCTGCTCACGTCGACCTGCTGGCGGAACGATCACAACGGCTTCAGCCACCAGGGGCCGGGCTTCATGGACACGATCATCTCCAAGAAGGGGACGGTCGTGCGCGTCTATCTGCCGCCGGACGCGAACTGCCTCCTGTCGGTGGCCGACCACTGCCTGCGCAGCGAGAGCTACGTGAACCTGATCATCATCGACAAGCAGCCGCAGCTCCAGTGGCTCGACATGGCGTCGGCCCGCGAGCACTGCGCGCGCGGAGCGTCGACGTGGCGGTGGGCGAGCAACGACGCGGGCGAGCCGCCCGACGTGGTGGTCGCGTGCGCGGGGGACACGGCGACGCTCGAGACCGTGGCGGCGGCGAAGTGGCTCCGCGACCGGGCCCCGTCGATGCGGGTACGCGTCGTGAACGTCGTCGACCTCATGACGCTCGCCACGCCGCGCGAGCATCCCCACGGCATGACCGAAGATCGCTTCGTCGAGCTCTTCACGCGAGACACCCACGTCGTGTTCTCCTTCCACGGGTACCCAGGCGCGGTTCACGAGCTCCTGCACGGGCGGCCGAGCGCGGGCCGCTTCCACGTCCGCGGCTACAAGGAGGAGGGGACGACCACGACCCCGTTCGACATGGTCGTCCTCAACCAGACGAGCCGCTTCGACATCTGCATGGACGCCATCCGGCGCTCCCGCCGCCCGCTCGCCGACGCCGACGCGCTCACCGCCGAGTGCTTGCGGATGCTCGAGAAGCACCGCGCCTACGTGGCCGAGCACCTCGACGATCTCCCCGAGATCCGCGACTGGACGTGGGCCCCCCCGTGAGCGCGGTCCTCGCGCTCAACTGCGGGTCGTCGTCGCTGAAGTACGCACTCTTCGAGGGCGACGCGCCGGTCCTGCGCGGCGCGGTCGACCGCATCGGTGCCGGCGGCGCCGCCGACCACGCGGCGGCGGTGCACGGGCTGCTCGACGAGCTCGACGGGCGGGGGATCGCGCCGGTCGCCGCGGGTCACCGCATCGTCCACGGCGGCCCGGACCACGTCGAGCCGGCGCGCGTCGACGCGCCGCTTCTCGCCTGGCTCGCCCGCGCCGTCCCGTTCGCGCCGCTCCATCTGCCCGCGGAGCTTCGCGCGATCGAGGCCGTGCGCGCGCGCTGCGGCGACCTTCCCCAGGTCGTCTGCTTCGACACGGCGTTTCATCGAACGCTGCCCGAGGTCGCCCGGCGTTACGCGCTGCCCGCCGCTCTCTTCGACGCGGGCGTGCGCCGGTACGGCTTCCACGGTCTATCCTACGAGCACGTCGTGGACTCGCTCGGGCCGGCGTCGCTCGGCCGCGCGGTCCTGGCGCACCTCGGCAACGGGGCGAGCATGGTCGCGGTGCGCGACGGCAGGGCGATCGACACGACGATGGGCTTCACCCCCGCCGCGGGGCTCGTCATGGGCACGCGACCGGGTGACGTCGATCCGGGGCTGGTGGTGTACCTGCTGGAGCACGGCGGCTACGACGCGCGGCGCCTCGAGCGCCTCGTGAACCACGAGGCCGGGCTGCTCGCGCTGTCCGGGACGACGTCGGACATGAGGGAGCTGCTCGCGCGGCGTGCGACCGACGAGCGCGCAAGGCTGGCGGTCGATGTGTTCTGCTACCAGGCGCGCAAGTGGGTCGGCGCGCTCGCCGCATCGCTCGGCGGGCTCGAGGTTCTCGTGTTCACCGGTGGCATCGGCGAGCACTCTCCCGACGTCCGGCGGGAGATCTGCCGCGGCCTCGCGCACCTCGGCGTCGCGCTGGACGACGCCCGCAACGCCGCCGGCGCGAGCGTGATCGGCGCGGCAAAGGCGGCGTGCCAGGTGCATGTCGTCGGGACGGACGAGGAGCGGATGATCGCGCGGCATACGCGGAGGGTGCTCGAGCTGCTCCGGTAGGATTCCGCGCCCATTCATCGAATCCGGGGAAGCGAATCGTGCGCATGCGGCCGGTAGGTGACGAGCGGCGAGCGCGGGCGCGCGGCGGGCCGAGATAACCCTCACCCCGGCCCTCTCCCGAAGGTCGCCGGCTGACTGGCGCTCACGCGCAATCGGCGCGACTCTTGCTCGTCTCCGGCATCGAAAGACGAAGAAGCGATGCACCCCCACGAACATGGCCCCGCAGAGGCCGGCGCCACGCCCGACCGCCAGCGCGACCCCGTCTGCGGAATGATGGTCCCCGTGGCGACCGCGAAGTGGCGCACCACGCATCGAGGCCAGAGCTACGTCTTCTGCGCCGAGCGCTGCCTGAACCGCTTCGTTCAGGAGCCCGAGAAGTACCTGGTCCCCCCGGCCGCCCCGGTGACTCCGGTCGCCGCTCCGGCGACCGCCTCCCCGACGAAAGCCGAGTACGTCTGCCCCATGCACCCGCAGATCGTGCAGGACCACCCCGGGAGCTGCCCCATCTGCGGTATGGCGCTCGAGCCGCTCACTCCCACCGCCGGCGACGAGCCGAACCCCGAGCTCTCCGACATGAGCCGGCGCTTCTGGTTCGCCCTGGCCCTGACCGCCCCGCTTCTCGTCGTCGCCATGAGCGACCTCTGGCCTGGCGATCCGCTCGGCGCCTGGATGTCGATGCGCGCGCGCGGCGCGCTCGAGCTCGCGCTCGCGACCCCCGTCTGCCTCTGGTCGGCCTGGCCGTTTCTGCTCCGCGGGGTCCAATCGGTCAAGAACCGCAGCCCCAACATGTTCACCCTCATCGGCCTCGGCGTGAGCGTGGCCTACGTCGACAGCGTCGTCGCGGTGCTGGCGCCGCAGCTGTTCCCGCCGTCCTTCCGCGGCGCGTCGGGGGAGGTGTCGGTCTACTTCGAGGCCGCCGCGGCCATCGTGACCCTCGTCCTGGTCGGGCAGGTCCTCGAGCTGCGCGCGCGCGGCCAGACGGGGGCCGCCATCAAGAAGCTGCTCGGTCTGGCTCCGAAGTCGGCCCGGCGCGTCCGGGCCGACGGGGGCGAAGAGGACGTGCCGCTCGACGCCGTCCAGGTAGGCGACCTGCTGCGCGTCCGCCCCGGCGAGAAGGTGCCGATCGACGGGCTCGTGACCGAAGGTCGGAGCCACGTGGACGAGTCGATGGTCACGGGCGAGCCGATCCCGGTGGACAAGCACCCGGGCGCTCGCGTCGTCGGCGCGACCATCAACGGCACCGGCGCGCTCGTGATCCGGGCCGAGAAGGTCGGCGCCGACACCCTCCTGTCGCGGATCGTCGCGATGGTCGCCGAGGCGCAGCGCAGCCGCGCTCCCATCCAGAGCCTCGCCGACGTGGTCGCCGGCTACTTCGTCCCCGCCGTCGTCGGCGTCGCCGTCCTCACGTTCGTCGTCTGGGCGCTCGTCGGGCCGGAGCCTCGCCTGGCGCACGCCTTCGTCAACGCGATTGCGGTGCTCATCATCGCGTGCCCGTGCGCCCTGGGGCTCGCCACGCCCATGTCGATCATGGTGGCCATGGGGAAGGGGGCGACGCTCGGCATCCTCTTCAAGAACGCCGAGGCCGTCGAGATGCTGCGGAAGGTCGACACGGTCGTCATCGACAAGACCGGCACGCTCACCGAGGGCAAGCCGAAGCTCGTCAGCGTCGTCCCCGCGCCGGGGCTCGAGCCGGGCGACCTGCTGCGCGTCGCGGCGAGCCTCGAGCGCGGGAGCGAGCACCCTCTCGCCTCGGCGCTCGTCAGGGGAGCCGAGGAGCGCAACGTCCATCTCGCCGCGCCGGGCGACTTCGAGTCGATCACCGGTCAGGGCGTCCGCGCGAAGGTCGACGGTCGCGCGGCGGCCGTCGGGAACCGCGCGCTTATGGAGGCGATGAGCGTTGACGTCTCTGCCCTCGCGGCGGCCGCCGAGCAGCTGCGCGTCGACGGCCAGACGGTCATGTTCGTGGCCGTGGACGGGCGGCTCGCGGGCGTGGTCGGAGTGGCGGACCCCATCAAGGAGGGCACGCCCGAGGCGATCGACGCCCTGCACCGCGAGGGTCTCCGCGTCGTGATGCTGACGGGAGACAGCCGGACGACGGCGCAGGCCGTCGCTCGCGCGCTGCGGCTCGACGAGGTGATCGCCGAGGTCCTCCCCGACCAGAAGGCGGCCGTCGTGAAGCGTCTGCAGGGCGAAGGTCGGGTCGTGGCGATGGCCGGCGACGGGATCAACGACGCGCCCGCGCTCGCCCAGGCCGAGGTCGGCATCGCGATGGGCACGGGGACCGACGTCGCGATGCAGAGCGCCGGCGTCACGCTGGTGAAGGGGGACCTCCGCGCGATCGTCCGGGCTCGCCGCCTGTCGCGGGCGACGATCGCGAACATCAAGCAGAACCTCTTCTTCGCGTTCGTCTACAACGCCCTCGGCGTGTCGGTGGCGGCCGGCGTCCTCTACCCGGTGTTCGGAGTGCTCCTCGACCCGATGATCGCTGCGGCCGCGATGAGCTTCAGCTCGGTCTCCGTTATCACCAACTCGCTTCGCCTCCGCACCGCCGACGTGTGAGCGGCCCGCGTGCCCCGGGGCGTCGGGCGATGTATCATCACGCGTGAGGCTCTGTGGCCTTCGCTTGTCAGGACTTGGCCGGAACCCGGCCCCTCCAGCGCGCTAGGAAATCATGAGAAGAATGCACTGGCGGGGGGGACCACCGGCGATGATCGCGATTGCGCCCGCATGAACCGGTCAAATCCTCTGCGTCGAGGTACTAGGCGAAACCGGGCGCTCCCGGCGCGCGTACCTTGTCTCGAGAGCGAAACATGACTTACTTCGACACACCGATCCGGGCGGTCGTGCTGCTACTTTGCGCCACCGGCTGCCATCAGAGAACCTCGTTGGCGACCCCGCCGGAGCCTGCCGGCGTCACCCCGCCCCCCGCGCTCGCCCGCTCGACCCCAGGTGCGACTATGCCCACGCGAACGTACGACAAGCCCCCCGTCCCCGACCTCGAGAAGAGGCTCACCCCTCTGCAGTTCGAGGTCACGCAGAACGACGCCACCGAGCCTCCCTTCCGCAACGAGTACTGGGACAATCATGCGCGCGGTCTCTACGTGGACGTGGTCACCGGCGAGCCGCTCTTCAGCTCCCTCGACAAGTTCGAGTCGGGGACGGGCTGGCCCAGCTTCACCCGGCCCGTCGAGGACGGGCGCGTCGTCTCGGAGCCCGATCCGTCGCTGGGGATGATGCGCACCGAGGTTCGGTCCAGGGCAGGCGGGTCACACCTCGGGCACGTCTTCGACGATGGCCCGGCGCCCACGGGCCTTCGTTTCTGCATCAACTCCGCGTCGCTCCGTTTCATCCCGGAAGAGCGCCTCGAGGCGGAGGGCTACGGCGCGTACCGCGCTCGCTTCGGCTCCGGGCCCTCGGAGCTGCTGGCGGCGACGGCGAACGCGTGCGCGGCGCCCGCGCCGGGGCAGCGAGCCGGCTGCGAGGCGACGCTCGACACGGCCGTCTTCGGCGGTGGCCCGAAGGAGCGAGACGTGCTGAACGCGCTGCCGGGGGTGCTCGAGGTCGACCTGATCGCGGGAGCGCCCCCGACGGTCCGGGTCACGTTCGACCCGAAGCAGGTCTCGCACGCGACGCTCCTCGCGGCGCTCCGGCGCTAGAGCGCGGCGGGCGAGAATGGGTGTATTGGATACATCCATGCCCGACGATCCGCCGTCCACCGTCGGAATCCCTTCGGTAGCGCTCACGCCGGTCGAGCAGGCCGACCGCGATCACGCGTCGACCGAAGCGGACTCGGAGGCGGCCCGGTCCGAGCGGCGCGCTCTGGAATGGACGGCGATAGCCGCGGTGGCGGCCATCGTATGGATCGTGATGCCGATCGGCGTGGGAATCCTCCTTGGTACGCTACTGGCGTTCACGCTTCAGCCCCTGTTCGAGCGATTCAAGCCGAGGTTCGGCGCGAGATGGGCGGCGCTGGCCATCGTCGTTGGCTCGGTGCTCACGCTTGCGGGGACCCTGGGCGGACTTGCCTGGCTCCTGGTGACGAAAGGCACCGCCCTCTCGCGCGAGTGGCTCGCATCGCTCGGGCCCGGAGCCACGGGAGGCGGCCTCGTGAGCGTCCTCGGCCGTCTGACGGGCCGCTTCGGCGTACCCCCCGAGGAGCTCGCTTCGCGAGCACGCGCGCTGGCGGAGACTTCCGCCGCGCGGGCGGCCGGCCTCGCCGAGGCCATTCTCGCGACGACCGCGGGCGCCGTCTTCACGCTGTTCTTCGCCATGCTCTCGATGCACTACATCCTGCACAACTGGCAAGCGGTGGCCGTGCGCGCGCAGCAGACTCTCCCCCTTCGACCCGACTACACGGCCACGCTGTTCGCCGAGTTCCGGCGTGTCGGGCGGACGACCCTGCTCGGCACCATTCTCACGGGGCTCGCGCAGGGCGTGCTCGCCACCGTCGGGTTCTGGATTGCCGGTGTGCGCGAGCCCATCTTCTTCGGCGCAGCGGCCGCCGTCGTGTCGCTCGTTCCCGCAGTGGGCGCGGCGCTCGTGTGGCTTCCCGTCGGAATCGCGCTCGTTCTGGAAGGGCACGTGGCCCGCGGCGTCATCGAGCTCGTATGGGGGGCGACGATCGTCGGGGGCGTCTGCGACTACGTCATCCGGCCGCGTCTCGTCGGTGGCGCCACATCGCTCCCGGCGCTCATGACGTTTGCGGCGCTTCTCGGCGGCGTCCAGGTCTTCGGATTGAAGGGGCTCATCGTAGGGCCGGTGCTCATGTCCCTGGCGGTCGCGGTTCTGCGCCTGTACGCGACGGAGGCACGCAAGCGCCGCTCGGATCGTCTGTGGCGCGCTGCCTGATGCCAGGACACTTCCCGTGGATGCTCTACCGCGCTACCGGGAGCCCCGCGCCGGCCCACGCGAGCATGCCCCCCTCCAGGTTGAACACGTGACGGAAGCCGGCCTGGCCGAGGATGGCGCCCGCGCTCGCGCTGCGCGCCCCGGCGCGGCACACCACGACGATCTCGCGGTCGACGTAGCCGGCGAGCTTCGGCAGCCGGCGCGCGAGCGCGTCCATCGGCACGGGCAGCGCGCCCGGGATGTGACCGAGCTCGCCGACGAACTCCTCCGGCTCCCGGACGTCGAGAAGCAGCGGCGGCGCGGCCGAGGCGAGCCTCGCGGCCACCTCCGCCGGCGCCAGGGCGGGCATCGCCGCGATGTCGGCGACCAGCGGGAAATGCACCTCCGCGGCCTCGAAGCCGGACTGGTTGACCTGGAGCGACTGCTGGATCTTCTCGGGGAAGGGGAGGCCGAGCCCGGCCATGAGCGCGATGTACTCGTCGCGGGTCTTGCCGGCGAAGCGGGGATTCCCGCGCTTCTCCGCGCCGATCGTGGACGAGGTCTTCCCCTTGTAGTCGTGCGCCGGATACACGACCGTGTCGTCGGGCAGCGCGAAGATCCGGGTGGTCACGGCGTCGTACTGCTTGCCTGCGTCTCCCCCCGGGAAGTCGCAGCGGCCCGAGCCGCCGATGAGGAGCGTGTCGCCCGTCAGGACGGCGCCGGGCACGCGGTACGAGACGGAGTCCGGCGTGTGCCCGGGGCAGTGAATCACCTCGATTCGCTCGGCGCCCAGGAAGATCGTCTCACCGTCCTGGACGTGCCGATCGACGAGCGGGCTCGGGCTCTCGCGGTGCATGACCACCGGCGCGCCGAGCAGGTCCTTGGCCTCGCGGCTGAGCATCAGGTGATCCGCGTGGGTGTGCGTCTCGAGGATCATCGTGAGCTCGAGCCCCCGCCGCCCGAGGATCTGCCGGTAGGTGTCCAGGCGCTCCCGGACCGGATCGACCAGGGCCGCCTTCGCGCCCGCGACGAGGAGGTACGTCTTGCAGTTGGTGTCGTTGAGCTCGTCGACCTGCATGTCCACTCCGTTGGCCCGAGAGCGTAGCGCGTCGAGCCCAAAGAGTAGGGCCCTGACGCGCGGCGAGGCGCTACTGTTCGCTTTTGCCATGCCCACACTCCGAAGCGCATTCCTCGTGGACGCGGTCCGCACGCCCATAGCCCGCTACAAGGGCGCTCTCGCGAGCGTCCGCACCGACGACCTCGCGGCGCACGTGCTCTCTGCGCTGTGCCAGCGCAACGCCGCGCTCTGCGAGAAGCTCGACCAGGTCGTCCTCGGCGCGACGAACCAGGCCGGCGAGGACAACCGGGACGTCGCGCGGATGGCCTCCTTGCTGGCGGGCCTACCCTACGAGATCCCGGCGGTCACCGTGAACCGGCTGTGCGGCTCCGGGCTCGAGGCTGTGTGCGACGCCGTCCGCCGGGTCGCCACGGGGGACGCGGACGTCGTCATCGCCGGCGGCGTCGAGAGCATGACCCGCGCGCCGTTCGTGTTCTCCAAGACCGAGGAGGCGTTCGCGCGAACGCCGCCGAAGATCTTCGACACGACCATCGGCTGGCGCTTCGAGAACCCGAAGATGCAGGCGCGCTTCCCCCTGCTGTCGATGGGGGAGACGGCGGAGGAGGTCGCGACGAAGTGGAAGATCACCCGCGAGGAGCAGGACGCCTTCGCGGTCGCGTCGCAGAAGAAGGCGGCTGCTGCCATCGCCGCCGGTGCGTTCGAGCGCGAGATCGTGCCGGTGTCGGTCGCGCAGAAGTCGTCGGGTCGAGCGGCCGAGCCGGTGATGTTCCTCCGGGACGAGTCTCCTCGCCCGGACACGACCCTGGAGAGCCTCGCCAGGCTCGCTCCCGCGTTTCGCAAGGAGGGGACGGTGACGGCGGGCAACAGCTCGCCCATCAACGACGGCGCCGCGGCTGTGCTCGTCGTGAGCGAAGACGCTGTGCGCGCCCACGGTCTGGAGCCCCTGGCGCGCGTCGTGACGTCCGCCACGGCGGGCGTGCATCCCAACCTCATGGGGGAGGGCCCCATACCGGCCGGCACCCGGGCGCTCGCCCGCGCCGGGTGGACCGCGCAGAGCCTCGATCTGATCGAGCTCAACGAGGCCTTCGCCGCGCAGTCGATCGCGTGCATCCGCGGCCTGGGGCTCCCGCAGGACCGCGTGAACGTAAACGGCGGCGCCATCGCGCTCGGGCATCCCATCGGCGCGAGCGGCGCGCGCATCCTCGGCACGCTCGCGTGGTCCATGAAGGCGCGCGGGGCGAGGCGCGGGATGGCGGCCCTGTGCATCGGCGTGGGTCAGGGCATCGCGATGCTCATCGAGCGGGGAGGGGCGTCCTGATGGCTCTGTCCCGCGGCTACACCGCCGACTACGGAATCGAGCGCTTCTACCGCGACGTGCGTCTGTTCCGCCTCTACGAGGGCGCGACGCAGATCCAGCAGATCGTCATCGCTCGAGGCCTGATCCGCGGCGGGCAGTAGGCTTCGCGCCGTCACCAGGCGGCGGCGTAGAGCTCCTCGATCTCGCCCGCGGAGGCCCGGCGCGCCGTCGCGGCGGCCGCCAGGTCGGTGATGGCCACCTCGGCGCACGCGGCGAGCGCGTCCTTCGGCACGCCCACCTCCGACAGGCGCGTCGGGTGCTTGC
>PLYU01000171.1:1514-2536 GCA_003153495.1 Myxococcales bacterium | reverse complement strand
CGGCCCGGCCCGCCGCTGCGGCTCCGCCCCCCAGCGCCGCGCCCGCGATGGTGAAGCTCCGCGTCAACACGGACCCGGACGGCGCGACGGTCAAGGAAGACGGCGTCGAGCTGTGCACCAGCACGCCGTGCGACATCCTCTACAAGGGTGGCGACGCCGACCCCTCGCGATTGCACGCTCTCACGATGACCCGGCAGGGCTACCGCGTGCAGGTCAGGACCGTGAAGGTCGGAGACGGCCCGGTCATGACGAAGCTGGTGCGCGCGCCGGAGGCTCCGCGCTTCGTCCCCGCCCCGACGCCGCCGCCGCCTGTGCGGCCGGACACGCCGGCCGTCCCCACGGGCTACAAGACCGACCTGCCCTATTGAGACCAGAAACGGAGACTCTCGCACCGGCGGCTGACGTATCCTCGCGCTGCCGACGGGCGACCAAGTGATGTTCGGCTTCGCACGACAAGCCAGGGCAGCCATCGCCGCGATGATCGCCGGCGCGCTGGTGCTGTCCACCGGCGCCGCACGCGCCGACGAGCGCACGGAAGCCCGCGCGCACTTCAAGCGAGGAATGGCGGAGATCGTCGACGGCCGCTACGACGTCGGCATCGACGAGCTGAAGAAGGCGTACGAGATCCTTCCGCACCCGAGCGTCCTCTACAACATCGCCCGCGCGNNCAAGGATCGCGACGAGGTCGCGCAGATCGTGACGGGCCTGCAGGCGCGGATCCGCAGGCAGCAAGCCAGGCTGTTCGAGTCGGAGCAGACCCAGGCCGCTCCTGCTCCGTCCGCGACGGCGAGCAAGGCGCCGGCGGCCGACGCGGGCGCGCCCGCTCACGCGACGAGCGAGGCGAAGACGCCGACCGCGCCGGCGGGGGCGACCGCGCCCGGCGCGGAGAAGACCGAAGCCCCCGCGGGGGAACGGGCCGTCGCCGAGAAGGCCGCCACCGAGCTCGAGACCGAAGCGGTGTTCGAGGAGAGCGTCGTGACCGCGTCGAAGAAGGCGCAGAGCCCGCTCGACGCCCCCAACTC
>PLYU01000171.1:0-1446 GCA_003153495.1 Myxococcales bacterium | reverse complement strand
TGTCCAACAAGGTCCTGGTGCTCGTCGACGGGCGGAGCATCTACACCGATCTGATCGGCGCCACGCTCTGGGCCACCATCCCCTACGCAGTGGAAGACCTCGAGCGCATCGAGGTCGTGCGCGGNNTCAACGGCGTCATCAACCTCATCACGAAGAAGCCGGGCGAGGGCGGCAGTGGGTTCAACGTGGCCTCCGGCGAGAAGTGGACCACCCACGGCACCGCCTGGGCCACCGGCGCGGGCAAGGACGTCTCCTACCGGCTGTCGGCCGGCTACGACTACCTCCCGCGCTGGAGCCGCGAGGTGCCTCCCGGCCGCGTCGACCTACACCTCTTCAGCAACGATCAGGACGCGTCCGCGCGCGGCCAGCGCTTCAACGGCGAGGTCCGGCGCTCGCTGGGCGCCGGCTTCACCGCGGGCGTCGCGGGCGGCTACGAGACCGGCACGCTCGAGATCCTCGGCGAGGGGCCGATCAACGACCAGATCATCGACGGGAACAACACCCAGCTCGCCGCGTTCGTCAACTCGAAGAACATCGAGGTCCGGGCGTTCTGGAACCACACCGACGGCCGCAACTCGAACAACGCCGCGACCATCGGCCAGTCGTTCCTGCCGGCGCGCTTCGTCACGAACGTGGTCGACGGCGAGGCGCAGATCATCGGCGCCTTCGAGACGGGTCGCGACATCGCCCACGACCTGCACGTCGGCGCGGAGTACCGGCTCAAGGACGTCACCTGGACCTACGAGGCGCGCGACGAGACCGAGCACCACGTCGGCCTCTTCTTGCACGACGAGGTCGAGCTCGGGTCCAAGGTCGCCGTCATCGGCGACTACCGCGCCGACTTCGTGCCGTACCTGTCGCGAGTGGTCCAGTCGCCCCGCGGTTCGGTCCTCGTCCACCCGAGCGCTCGGTCGACGATCCGGGGCACCGTGGCCACTGCGTTCCGGACGCCCACCTTCCTCGAGTCGTACCTCGGCCTGCCCGTCCAGCTCCCGGTGACCGGCGCGTCGCTCGTCACTCCGCCGAACTTCCCGGCGCTCCAGCCCGAGCGCATCCTCACCACGGAGCTCGGCTACATGAACTCCGAGAGCGACTACCTGACGCTCGACAGCGCCTTCTTCTACAACCACGCGGACAGCCTCATCCAGGTCGCTCCCAACCAGCGCATCACCCTGGCCGACCTGTCGACGCCCGGCTTCAACCCCGGCATAAACCAGTCCGCGGGGACCTACCCCCTGTTCATCGGCGGCTTCTCGAACCAGTGCCAGACCTACAGCGTGTACGGCGCCGAGCTCGGCATGCGCACGTTCCCGATCGAGGGGCTCGACGTGTACGCCAACTACACGCTCATGGCCGTCAAGCAGGACAACGCCGGCTGCTCCACCGAGCAGCAGGCCCTCCTGGTGAACGACTCGCGGACCAGCGCGCACAAGGTCAACGCCGGCG
>PLYU01000004.1 GCA_003153495.1 Myxococcales bacterium | reverse complement strand
CGGATCTCCTCGTCGCGCCCGATCACCGGGTCGAGCTTGCCCTGCTCGGCCAGCTCCGTCAGGTCGCGCCCGAAGCGCTCGAGCGGCTTCTGCTCCTCCTCTGGCGGGGGCGCCGTCGCGGGACCCCCAGGCATCTGCCCGTCAGGCGGTGTCATCGCTCATCATCCTCTGCCATATAGATGCCATTGTATATATAGAAGTAGTCACTATCGCAAAATTTCAAAATAGAATCACCAACAGCCGGTCTCCACATCCAGCCTTCAGTCTTTACAACCGCATTCACAACCGACCGCCTCCTCGCGGGGGCCGGAACGGCGAGCGCGCATCCGCGGCGCGCACGAGCTCTGTTCCGGGCCCGCCCCCCCGAAAAGGGACGAGCTCTGCGCGAAACGAGCGCCTGACCTCCTCCAGCTCCTGGGCGAGCTGTACCTGAGCATGGAGCGCCTTCAGCTCGAGCTCCTCGATGCGCGCGTGCATCTCCCGCACCTCGGACTCGAGGTCAAGCACGCGCTGGACCCCGGCGAGGTTGAGCCCCAGCTCGGCGGTCATCTCATGGATGCGACGCAGCTTCTCGACGTCCTGCTGGGAGTACAGGCGGGTGCCCTTGGGCGAGCGCTTGGGCTCGACCAGGCCGCGCGCCTCGTACACGCGCAGCGTCTGCGGGTGCATGCTCGCGAGCTCGGCGGCGACGGAGATCATGAAGACGCCGCGGTCGGTGTCGACTTCCACGCGCGTGACGCGCTCCTCGCTCACGGGGACGCCTCCAAGAACAGCGCGGCGCGGGGATCGCCGTTCATGACCTTCGAGAGCTGCTCCACAGCCGCCTCCTGCTCGTCGGTGAGCTTCTCGGGGACGTCGATGACGAAGCGGTAGTGGATGTCCCCGCGGGCGGGGGTGGTGGGCGGGGATCCCAATCCCCTGGAGCCGAGCTTGGGCGGGCCCTCGCCGCGCAGACGCTGGACGGTGCCGTGATGAGTGCCCGGCTTCACGCGCAGCGTCTTGGACCCTTCGAGCGTCGGCACGCGCACCTCGCCGCCGCGCAAGGCCTCGGGGATCGTGAGCGGCACCTCGACCTCGAGGTGGTCGCCCTTGCGCTTGAACACGGGCGAGGGCGCGACGTGCGTGACGACGTACAGGTCGCCCGAAGGGCCGCCGCGCAGCCCCGCCTCGCCCTTGCCGGGGACGCGGATGCGCGAGCCCTCCTTCACGCCCGCGGGGATGTTGACGCGGAATTTCTTGACGGTGCGCACGGCGCCCGAGCCGCCACAGGTGGAGCAGGGATCCTCTATCACGGTGCCGCTGCCGCCGCAGCGCGAGCAGGGCTGGGAGATCGAGAACATGCCCTGACCCTGGGTCTCGATTCCGCGTCCCTCGCAGCGCGGGCAGACCTTCGGGGTGGTGCCGGGCTTGGCGCCGGTTCCGTGGCACGTGGAGCACACGCCGCCGGTGGGCACCGACAAAGGGACCTGGGCGCCGGAGATCGCCTGGTCGAAGGAGATCCGCACCTCGGTCTCCAGGTTTCCTCCGCGCTGCGGGCGCGAGCGGGCGCGCCGAGCGCCGGCTCCCCCGCCTCCGCCACTGAACAGGTTGGAGAGGATGTCGCCCATCGAGGAGGCGTCGAAGTCGAAGTTGCCAAAGCCCCCAAAGCCGGGTCCGCCCGCGCCGCCCGCGGCGAACGGGCCGGTGCCGCTGTCGTACTGCTTGCGCTTCTCGGGATCGCCGAGCACGTCGTGGGCTTGGGAGATCTCCTTGAAGCGCTCCTCCGCCTGCTTGTCGTCGGGGTTGCGATCGGGGTGATACCTACGCGCAAGCTTGCGGTAGGCCTTCTTGATCTCCTCGGCGCTCGCCTTCTTGTCTACCCCGAGCGTCTTGTAGTGGTCGGGACGCGTTGCCATCTGGGCTCCGGTTAGGCCGCTACCAGGACACGGGCCGGGCGGACAATCGTCTCGCCCATGCGGTAGCCGTTCTGAAATACCTCGGCCACGGTGCCGCTCACGGCCCCATCGACGGGCTGTTGGGCCACCGCGTCATGGAGGGTCGGATCGAACGGCTCACCAAGGGGCGCAAAGGCCTCGATGCCGAGGCGCGCGAGCGCGGCGCTCAGCTCCGATCGGACGAGCCGCACGCCCGCGAGCAAGGGGTCCCCCTCCGCGGCCGCCTCGATCGCCCGGTCGAGATTGTCGAGCGCCGGCAGGAGCTCCTTGGCGAGCCGCGCGGCTCCGCGATCCTGCGCCTGCGCCGCGTCGCGGGCGACGCGCTTGCGGTAGTTCTCAAAGTCAGCCTGCGTGCGCTGCGCGAGCGCGAGGTACTCGTCGCGTTGGGCGGCGGTCTTGACGAGCTCGTCGAGCTCCCCCTCGATCTCGGCGGCCTCGCCGTCGGTCTGCCGGTCAGGCTCAGCCTGCCCGGCGAGTGGGACCTGCGCCTCGGCGCCTTCCTCTGGCTGCGTCTGCGGGCGCTCCTCCGGCGGGGCGGGTGGGAGGAGAGATTCACTTGCGCCGGGGGCGTCCTTGGTCTCCTGTTCAGTGTCGGTCATCGAGGTCAGCTCTTGCCCTCGTCGACGACCTCTGCGTCGATGACGTCCTCCTCGGCGCCCGTGCCGTCGCCGGCCGGCTCGCCACCGGCGCCGTCGGGGTGGGCCGGACCGGCTCCGCCGGCCTCGGCCTGGGCCTTCTGGTACATCGCCTCGGAGACCGCGTGGAAGGCGCTCTGAAGCGCTTCGGTGCGCGCGTTGATCGCGGCAGGGTCCTCTGATTCGAGCGACTCGCGCAGCTCCTTGATGGCCTCCTCGATGCGGGTCTTTGAGTCGGCGTCCACCTGGTCGCCGAGCTCCACAAGCTGGCGCTCGGCCTGGTAGGCGGCGT
>PLYU01000269.1 GCA_003153495.1 Myxococcales bacterium | reverse complement strand
CGGCGCCGACGTGAGCCCCGCGGCGGGCAGCCGGGTGCGCTCGTGCGCCACCGACGGCACCGGTGTCCCCGGGCCGGGGAGGGCCCTCCCGTGCGGCACGCTCGACATCGGCCCCCGGCGCACGCTGAGGCCCGCCGCGATGGTCAGCCCCTCGGCCAGCTCCGCGGCGCTGTTGAACCGGCGCGGCGGCTCGCGCTCCATCGTCCGGGCGAACCACACGTCGAAGCTCGGCGGCAGCCCCGCGATCGCCATCGACGGCACCGGCGGCGCCGCCGTGCAGATCTTCACCAGCAGGTCGCCGACGCTCTCTCCCTCGAAGGGGAGCACCCCCGTCACGCACTTGTAGGCGATGACGCCCAGCGACCAGAGGTCGGCCCGGTAGTCGATGCTGCGGAGGCCGCGCGCCTGCTCGGGCGCCATGTAATACGGCGTGCCCAGGACAGCCCCCGTCTTGGTGCTGCTCGACAGCCCCTGCTCGCCCGGGAGCTGCTTGATCTTCGCGATGCCGAAGTCGAGCACCTTGGCGATCTCGTCGTCGTCGTCCGGCGTGCGGACGAGGAAGATGTTCTCGGGCTTGAGGTCGCGGTGGATGATGCCGGCCTCGTGGGCGCGCTGGAGGGCACGGCACACCTGGCCGAGGATGCGCGCCGTCTCCTGGAGGGAGATGCGCACCACGCGGTCGAGGCGTTCGTCGAGCGGCTCCCCCGTGAGGAGCTCCATGACCATGTAGGGGCGCTCGTCCGCAGTGACCCCGTGGTCGTAGATCTGGATGGCGTGCTTGCTCTGGAGGGCCGCCGCCGCGCGCGCCTCGGTGTCGAAGCGCGAACGAGCTTCCTTGCTCTCGGCGTACTCGGGGTCGATGAACTTGATGGCGACGCGGGTCCCGAGCGTCACGTGGCGCCCCTCCCACACGGAGCCCATGCCGCCCCGTCCGATGAGGCGGAGGACCTCGTACTTGTCGGCGATGAGGCCGCCAGGCGGAGTCGGCTGCGGATCCATCCGGGATGCCATCTCTACATTAGACGAGTCTCCCTCCAGCCGCTAACAACGCATTCGCCCCATGCCCCGCGCGACCGCTCCCAAGACGCCCAGGTCGCCCGGAGCCGGCCCTGCCGCCAGCACCCCGGAGGGCGGAGGCCACCGCGCGGCGCTTCCGCAGCCCGGAGCCGCGGGCGTCCTCTACCTGGTCGACCTCTCGGGGTACGTCTTTCGCGCCTACCACGCGCTGCCGCCCCTCTCGAATTCCAAGGGGGAGCCCACGCACGCCGTCCTCGGCACGGTGAACATGCTCCAGAAGGTGGTGGGCGAGCGGAAGCCCCACATGCTGGCCGTGGCGATGGACTCCAAGGGGCGCACCTTCCGTCACGCGCTCGACGCCCGGTACAAGGCGACGCGGCCGGCCCCTCCACCGGATCTCTCGCAGCAGATGGCGCGCGTGGAGCAGGTCATCCGCGCGTGGGACGCCGCGGTCTTCCAGAAGGACGGCCTGGAGGCCGACGACCTCATCGCGGCCGTCACGGCGAAGGCCCTCGGGGAGGGGTGGAGCGTCGTCATCGTGAGCGCCGACAAGGACCTCATGCAGCTCGTGCGCGACGACGACGACCGCGTGGTCATGTGGGACTCGATGCGCGACCGTGTCTACGGCCCTGCCGAGGTGAAAGAGAAGCTCGGTGTCCCTCCGAGCCGCGTGCGGGATTTTCTCGCGCTGACCGGGGACACGAGCGACAACGTCCCGGGCGTTCCGGGGGTCGGGCCCAAGACAGCGGTCGATCTGCTCACCCAGTTCGGCTCGCTGGAGGGCGTGTACGGGGGTCTCGAGAAGGTCGCTCGACCGAAGCTCCGCGAGAGCCTCCGCGAGCACGAGGCCGACGCGCGGCTCTCGCAGAAGCTCGTCACGCTCGATGCCGACGCGCCGGTAGAGTGGCAGAAAGAAAGGCTCGTCTGGGGCGGAGCCGACGTCGCGGCGCTGCGGCGGCTCTACACGGAGCTCGAGTTCTTCCGCCAGCGCGACCAGCTCGACGCGCTCGCCGAGGCGTCGCGCGCCTCGACGCAGGCCAGGCCCGCGCCCGCGCTGAACGAGGGAGAGCGCGCGTTCGAGTGCGTGCTGACCGCCGAAGCGCTCGAGCGCGTGGTGGTCGAGGCGCGCTCGCGCCGGCTCTTCGGCGTGGCCCTCGAGGCCACCGGCAGCGACGCGATGCGCGCCGAGATCATCGGCGTGTCGCTCGCAACCGAGGCGGGGCGCGGCCACTACGTCCCGCTTCACCACCGGTACCTGGGCTGTCCTCCGCAGCTGGAGTGGGACCGCGTGCGCGCCGCGCTCGCGCCGCTGCTCGCGGACCCGCAGGTCACCAAGGTCGGACACGACCTGAAGCGGATCGCGGTGCTGCTCGAGCGGGCGGGCGCGCGGGTCCGGGGGCCCGCGTTCGACACGCTGATCGCCGCGTATCTACTGGATCCCGAGACGCCGAATGACGTCAAGGAGCTCGCGCAGCGAGAGCTCGACGTGAAGGTCGCTCGCTTCGAGGACGCCGTCGCGACCAAGCGCGGCCCGCAGCCGACCTTCGAGGAGCTCGACCTCGAGCGCGCGACCTCGCTGGCCGCGCCCGGCGCCGAGCTCGCACTGGCGCTGCGAGCGCGGCTCGAGCCGCGCCTCGCCGCCGAGGGCCTCGACGCGCTGATGCGCGACGTCGAGATGCCCCTCGAGACGGTGCTCGCGGACATGGAGATCCGCGGCGTCCTCGTCGACGTCGCCACGCTCGAGACCATCGGGCGGCGGGTCGAGCAGCAGCTCCGGGAGATCGAGGCGGACTGCAAGAAGATCGCCGGCCGCGACTTCCTGCTGCGCTCGCGCGACCAGCTCGAGAAGCTCCTGTTCGACGAGCTCGGGCTCCCCGTGATCAAGCGGACGCCCAAGGGCGGTCGCTCCACCGACGCCGACGTGCTCGAGGCCCTCGCCGACAGCCACGCCCTGCCCAGGCGCATCCTCGAGTTCCGGGAGCTCGACAAGCTCAAGGGCACGTACATCGACGCGCTCCCGAGGTACGTCAACCCCGCGACGGGGCGCATCCACACGCGCTTCGATCAGGCCGTGGCAGCGACGGGGCGGCTGGCGTCGAGCGATCCGAACCTCCAGAACATACCGATCCGGACGGAGCTGGGGCGGGCGATCCGCGCCGTGTTCGTCGCGCCCGCGGGGGACGTCATACTGAGCGCCGACTACTCGCAAATCGAGCTGCGAGTCCTCGCCCACCTGTCCGGGGACCCCGAGCTCGTGGAGGCGTTCACCACCGGCGTGGACGTGCACGAGCGCACCGCGGCGCTCATCTTCGACAAGCCGGGCGGCGCGGTCACCCCCGACGAGCGCCGCGCGGCCAAGACGATCAACTTCGGCGTCATCTACGGCATGGGCGACAGCGCGCTGGCCAAGCAGCTCGGCATCCCTCGTGAGCAGGCGGCGCGCTTCATCGAGGCGTACTTCGCGCGCTACTCGGGCGTGGCGCGCTTCATGGAGAAGACCGTCGAGGTCGCGCGCCAGGGCGAGGCCGTCCGTACGCTGCTGGGGCGCCGACGGTTCTTGCCCAACTTGCACTCTGCCAACCGCGCGCTGAGGCTCGAGGCCGAGCGCGTCGCGCGCAACACGCCCATCCAGGGCACCGCCGCGGACATCCTCAAGCTAGCCATGATCGACCTGGGCCGCGACGCGGGGCCCGGCGGCGCCCGCATGGTGCTGACGGTGCACGACGAGCTGGTCTTCGAGGTCGCGGAGGGCGAGGTCGAGAAGGCGAGCGCGTCGATCCGCGAGCGGATGCAGCAGGCGATGAAGCTCGCCGTCCCGCTCGCGGTCGACGTCGGGTGGGGCAAGAGCTGGGCGGAGGCTCATTGAGCCGGGGTGCTCCGAGCATCGCCTCGGGCCGCACAGAAGGAATCGAACAGATCCCTACGGCTTCTTCGGGGCGACGGCCGCGGGCTTGGCGGCGTCCTTGGTGTCCTTGGCAGCTTCCTTGGTCGACGCCTTGGCGGGCGGCGGGGCCTTGGCCTCCTTCTCCTTCATCGGAGCCGCGGCGGCGGCCGGGGCCGGCGTGCTGGCCTCGTCGACCGGCTGTCCGTTGAAGTCCTGGACGTGGAAGTCGGTGCGTCGATTGAGCGCCATGTGCTCGGGCGTGTCGTTCGCAGCGAGGCCGCGGCTGCTGCCGTATCCGACGACCGTCAGACGGGTCGTCTCGATCCCGTTCTTCGTCAGATAGTCGACGACCGACTGCGCCCGCTCCTGGGAGAGCTTGGTGTTGTCGAATCCCTTCTTCTCGCCGGCGTTGTCGGTGTTCCCCTCGACGCGAAGCTTCGTGATCTCGGGGTTGTCCTTCATGATCGTGACGAGCTGGGTCAGCACCTTCTTCGACTTGTCGTTCAGGACGATCTTGGCGCTGCCGCTCTGGTATTCGATGTCGCCCGGCATATCGATCTGCGTGGCGCTCTTCATCTGCACTCCGCGCAGCTGAACCACCTTCTTCTGGGGCGGGGGGGGAGGCGGCGGCGGCGCCTCGACCGAGGCGGTGGCGGGCGGGGGAGGAGCCGGCGGGGGCGGCGGCGGCGGCTGGTCGGTCCCCCCGATCTTCGCCTCTGCCTGGGCATGACAACCGTTGACTGCAGCTCCGGCGACACCGAACGCGGTCACCGCGAGCAAGGGGAGAAATACCTTATGGATCCTCATGAGTGCCTCCGGGCTGCCGCCTTGGCGCGAGCCGGGCAGGGAGAGTAGTTGAAAAGAGCGAGGCTTGGGAAGGGGACGGGGGGGTAGTCTGTCCAGGCAATGACGGCAGGCGCTTCGAAGTCCAGCGAGCCTCTCCACGCTTCCGCCGGCCAGTCCCCCGAGAGCGAGGCCCTGCGCGAGGCGCTGGAGCGCCATCGCACGATGCTGGCCGAGAGGCTCGAGGCAGGGGAGGACGGCCTTTCCCTCGGCCGCTCGAACGCCCGCTTCCTCGAAACCTTCTTCCGCACGCGGTTCGACGACGCCGCGCGGCGCGCCGGGCTGCCGGCGGCGGGCGTTGCTCTCGCTGCGGTGGGGAGCTTCGGGCGAGGCGCGGTGGCCCTTCGCAGCGACGCCGACGTGGTCCTCGTCGTCGATCCTGCGGTGGTGGGCGTCAAGGACGCGACCGATCTGGTCGAGGCGCTCGTCTATCCTCTCTGGGACGCCACGATGCCCGTCGGCCACCAGGTGCTGAACGTGGCCGAGGCCGTGCCTCTGGCCCAGACCGACCTGCCGACGGCGACCGCGCTGCTCGATCTGCGCCTGGTCGCGGGCGACGAGGCTCTGCTGCGCACGCTCGTCTCGCGCGCGAACGACGGGCTCTTCGGCGAGCAGGACCTGAGCGCGTTCATCGACCGGCTCGAGGCGGAAGCCAGCGCCCGACACGAGCGCTTCGGCGCGTCGGTCTACCTTCTCGAGCCCGAGGTCAAGAACGGCGCCGGCGGGCTGCGCGACCTCGACGGGGCCCGCTGGGCGGCGCGAGCGCGGTACCGCGTGCCGGACGGGGACGGCGAGGGCGACCTCGCCCTCGGGGGGTGGGGAGGGCTCGTTCGCCTGGGCGTGCTGGTCGCTCGCGAGGCCCAGGAGATCGCCTCCTCCGAGGAGTTCCTGTGGCGAGTACGCAACCGGCTGCACGCCCGCGCCGGCCGCAAGGCCGACCGGCTGCTGTTCGAAGACCAGGAAGAGCTGGCCGTTGCCATGGGCTACGGTCAGGACCGGGCGCGGGGCGCCGAGCGCCTCATGCAGGAGTACTACCTCCACGCGCGCGCGGTGACGCGGGCCCGCGCGAGCCTGCTCGAGCGGCTGCGCCCGCCGCGCCGTCGCAAGGCGCCGGTCGTCGAAGACCTGGGCGGGGGCGTTCACCTGTTCGACGGTCAGGTGACGATCGCAGGAAACGCCGAGCTGGCGAGCGACCCGGCGCTGGCGATGCGCGTCTACGGCGCGTGCGTCCGGCAGGAGGCGCCCATCTTCCCCTTCGCGCGCGACGCGATCACCCGCGCGACCGGCGACCCGGAGTGGTGCGAGCGGCTGCGCTCGAGCGCGGAGGCGGCCGCGATCTTCGTGGAGCTGGCGTGCACGGTCCCGGAGACGCGCACCCGGCGGGGGTCGATCGTCGGCGAGCTGCACGACGTCGGCCTGGTGCTCGCCATGGTGCCGGAGTTTCTCCCCGTGACCGGGCGCGTGCACCACGACATCTACCACGTGTACACCGTCGACGTTCACTCGGTGGCCGCCCTGGACCGCCTCAGACAGCTCGCGCGGGGAGAGCTGGCGGCCGAGCATCCGCTCGCCACGCGCCTCGCGGCGGAGATCGCCCGCCCGCGCCCGCTCTTCCTGGCGACGCTGCTGCACGACGTCGGCAAGGGGTGGCCGGACGCGAGCGGGTCGCGCAAGAACCACTCGAAGGCCGGGGCCGACCTGTGCGCGCACATCCTCCCGAGGCTGGGCTTCTCCGAGGAGGAGGTCGACGAGGCCAGGCAGCTCGTGCTCGACCACTTGCTCATGTACCACGTCGCCACGCGCCGGGACCTCGACGACGCCGCGACCATCGAGGAGTTCTGCCGCAGCGTGCGGGGGCGAGAGGGGCTGCGCAATCTCTTCCTTCTGACCGTTTCGGATCTGAGCACCACGTCCCCCACGGCCATGACGTCGTGGAAAGCGCGGATGCTCGACGAGCTCTACTTCGCCGCAGAGGCGCACCTCTCCGGGCACGTGCCGCGCGCCGACGCCGAGCGGATCGCGCGCGTACGGGAGGCCGTCCGCGCCGCGTGGACCGGGCCGCGCGAGCCCCTCGAAGCCCTGCTCGAGTCGATGCCGGAGCGGTACCTGCTGGCCAACTCGCCCGAGTCCATCGTCGAGCACGCGCGCGTCGTCGGAGCGCGCGGCGATCGCGCCGCCCACGTGGCGCGCGTGCTCTCCCGCCACCCCGAGGTCGCCGAGCTGTGCGTCGTGGCGAGCGACCGTCCCGGCCTCCTCGCGAGCATCGCGGCGGCCATCACGGCCAGCCGCCTCGAGGTGCTCGCCGCGCAGGTGTACTCGCGCTCCGTCGGGTCGGGCGTCGAGGCGGTGGACGTGTTCTGGGTCCGCGATCGCGAAGGCGGAACGGAGGGAGTCGAGGTCGTCCTCCCCCGGCTGGCGAGGGATCTCGAGGACGTGTGCTCCGGGCGGGTGGACCCCGCCGAGCTGCTCCGTGCCCGCACGGGCTCGAGGTCACCGTGGCGCGAGCGGCCCAGCCCGGCCGTTCCGACGGAGATCATCCTGGACGACCGGGCGTCGCCCCGCCACACCGTCGTCGAAGTGTTCGCCAAGGACCGACCGGGGCTGCTGTACACGCTGGCCCAGGCCCTGCGCGAGCTCAGGCTGTCGATCGCGCTGTCGAAGATCAACACGGAAGGCAGCCGCGTCGCCGACGTGTTCTACGTGAACGAGCTGGACGGCTCGAAGGTCGCGCGCGGTGGAGGGCGTTACCAGGAGATTCACGACGCCCTCGTCGCGGCGGTCGGAAGCTGATTGTCTTTACCGGCGCGCGCCAGCGGTGAGAGATTGGGCCGCATGAGGTCCAATCGCGTCGCCGTCACGTCGTGGCTCGTTCTCGCTCTCGTCGGCTGCGGGGGCGGGGCTCCGCCTGCCCAGAGCGCGGGCCCGGCCGCCCCGCCGCCCGGTCCGGCTTCGCCGGTCGAGGCCCCGGCCGCAGCCGCGCCGTCCGGCCCGGAGCCCGCCGCCTCGCCCGAGCTGGTGGCGGGCAACAAGGCGTTCGACGCCGGCCAGTACGCGGAGGCTCGCAAGCACTTCGAGGCCGCGGCCAGGAAGAACGCGAACGACTACCAGGCCACGCAGAACCTGGGCGTGGCGTGCGAGAAGCTCGGCGACAAGCCGGCCGCCGAGGCGGCCTACAAGGCGGCCCTCGCCGCGAAGCCGGAGCTCGACTCCGCCGCCGAGAACCTCAGCGCGCTCTACGTCGACGAAGGCCGGTTCGACGACGCGCTCGCCGTGGGTCGCGCGGGCCTGGCGAAGCACCCCGGCAGCGCCGCGCTGCACGAGAACGTCGGCGTCGCGCTCGGGGCGCGGGGCGAGCAGGACGCGGCGACCGGGGAGCTCGAGCAGGCCATCAAGCTCACCCCGTCCGAGCCGATGTTCCGGCTCACGCTCGCGCACTGGCTCAACGTGTGGCACGTGAAGGGCGCCGCAGCCCACCTCGACGCCGCCCGCGATCTCGTGAAGGACGACTATGGGATGCTCGCGGCGATCGGGCTCGAGTACAGGATGGCGGGCGAGTTCGACGCGTGCGTGAAGACGTTCGACCGCGCGGTCGCGCTCAAGGACGGCGGCGAGGTCCGGACCGAGCGGGCGCTCTGCAAGCACGGGCTGAAGGACGACAAGGGCATGTTCGACGACCTGCAGGCCGCCGTGACCAAGGAGCCGGACTACGCGCCAGGTCACTACTACCTGGGCGGCCGCCTCGCGGTGGCGCAGCATTTCAAGCTGGCCGCGGCAGAGTACGCGAAGTACTTGCAGCTCGACCCCAGCGGCTCGCTCGCCAAGCCGGCCGCCGAACGCCTGAAGGCCGCGCAGGAGGCGGCCGGCAAGGACAAGGCGGGGCCGAAGAAGAAGTGACGCCGTAGGAGACCGGTGTCTTTCGGCCGATCCCGGCGCGCCGGCGTCGTCGGCCTCGCTCGAGCTACGCGTAGTAGCCCTCGCTTGGTCTCGGCCGAAATACACCGGTCTCCTGCGCGGGGAGGCGCCGCGGGGCGCGACGCAAGCGCGAGCGAGGAGCAAGGCCCGAGAAGAGCCTCCACTTTCCTCGCGAAAGGCGCCCTGGCGGCATCGTCAGCAAGGTCAAATGTATCGCGTCCAGCCGCCCGGGTGCGAGGCCTTGTACCGCCCGTAGGCCCGGCACAGCGGGTAGAGCGCCGCCACGACCCCCGCGGCGAAGAGGTAAGTGCCGGCGAGCCCCAGCCGGTGCGCGACGCCGAGCCAGCGCGCGGCGAGCGCCAGGCAGGGCACGTGCAGCAGGTAGAAGAACATCGGCGTCCTGCCGAGGACCAGCACGGGGCCGTCGTCGCGCACGGCGGTGTGGTCGGCGACGACGAAGAGAAGACCGAGGAGCGGCGCCATCAGGCCCAGCTCGAGCGCGACGAAGGAGAGGCTCGGCGGGTACTTGCTCACGTGGAGCCACTGAACCAGGCTCGAGCCCTCGCGCAGCAGGCCCATGTTGCCGTACCGGTTGACCCCGCGGACCACCGCGAACAGGGCCAGCAGCGCGAGGCCGCTCGACCCGAGGCGCCGCGCCGTCGTCGCCGGGTCCGGGCGCCGCGCGAGAGAGCGCCCCAGCGCCCAGCCGAGCATCATCATGGCCAGCCAGTGGAGCGTCGGGTAGGCGACGATGAGCGCCCCGCGACGCCCGGGAACCAGCAGCAGGGACGCGAGCAAGGGCGTCTCGCCGGGCGGCCCCCACCCGAGCGCTCCGACGACTCTCTCTCCGAGCACGATCACCGCCACGGCCAGCGCGACGAGGACCGGCGTCGGCAGGCGGCGCAGCGCGACCATCGCGAGGAAACTCGTCCCGATCGCGTAGAGGACCTGGAGGAGGTAGTGCCCCGGCGGCATCCACCACCAGGAGACCCACAGCTCGAACGCGATGATGACCAGCCCGCGCACCGCGATGTCCCGATCGATGCGCCCGGCGGGGTCGCCCGCGGCGACTCGCCTGCCCACCTGCAGGGCCAGTGACGTCCCGGCGAGCAGCACGAACGTCGGGGCGCAGAGGTGGGTCACCCACCGGGTCAGGAACTGCGCGGCCGGCAGCGGTGTGCCCGGCGTGTAGACGAACGCGCCGTCGGTGAAGAGGCGCCCTGCGTTGACCTCCTCCGAGCTGTGGTCGACGGCCATCAAGATCATGACGAGACCGCGCATCCAGTCGATCGCAACGAGACGGCGTCCCCGGGGTATCGTGCCTGTCATGTCATCGCGCAGGGTCGTGTGGTCGGCGGTGCTCTTCGGACTATGGCCGCTCGTGTCGTGCGCTGGCAAGCCGGCGCTCGCCCCGGCGCGGGACGACGCCGACTCCCTTCATCGCAGCGCCATCGTCGTCGACACGCACGACGACGTGACCCAGCGGCTCGTCGTCGAGGGGGTGAACCTGGCAGCACGCCTGCCCGACGGCCAGACCGACATCCCCAGGATGCGCGAGGGGGGGCTGGACGCCGAGTTTCTCTCGGTCTTCGTCCCGCCGATGCTCTACCCGGGCGAGAAAGGGTACGCGCAGTCGCTCGTCGAGCTGGACGCCATCGACGGTCTGGTGGCGGCGAACCGGGCCTCGGTCGTGCTGGCGCGCACGGCGGCGGCCGTTCGAGAGGGGGCGGCCCAGGGCAAGACGGTCTTCCTGATCGGCGTCGAGGGCGGACACTCCCTCGGCGACGCCCCGGACGCCGAGCTGCTCGAGCGACTGCAGACTCTCTACGACCGGGGGGCTCGCTACATGACGCTCACCTGGTCGAGCTCGAACCGCCTCGGTGGGAGCTCCGGGGACGACGGCAAGAGCCGGGGCCTGACCGACCTGGGCCGGCGCGTCGTGGCGAGGATGAACGACCTGGGGATGCTGGTCGACGTCTCGCACGTCTCGGACGCGACGTTCTTCGACGCCGTGTACGCCTCGAGGCTGCCCGTCATCGCGTCGCACTCCTCGGCGCGCGCCCTCGCGGACCGTCCGCGCAACATGACCGACGACATGCTCCGAGCCGTCCGCGACAACGGCGGCGCCGTCTGCGTGAACTTCGGCCCCGAGTTCCTCGACGCGGCGTGGGCGGAGAAACTCGACGCGCTCGAGAAGGGTGCGGACCTCGGCGCGATCGCCAGGCAGGCGTCCGGACCGAAGGAGGCGCAGGCGGCGATCTGGCACAAGCTCAAGGAGCTCGCCGCCTCTCTGCCGCCGGTGCCCGCCTCGCGCGTAGTCGACCACATCGAGCACGTCGCGCGCGTCGCGGGCATCGATCACGTCTGCCTCGGAAGCGACTTCGACGGCGTGCCCGCGGCGCCGGCCGGTCTCGAGGACGTATCCAAGATGCCCTTCTTGACTCGCGAGCTGCTCCGGCGAGGCTTCTCGGCCGACGACGTGCGCAAGGTGCTCGGCGAGAACGTCCTGCGGGTCCTCGAGGCGAGCGAGCGAGGCCGCCGCGACGTCAGGCGGTGACGAAGCCCCTCAGGACCCGCCCGTACCCGTCCTCGCCGAGCTCTCCGACGGCCACGAGGTCGCCCTCGGGGTCGAGCCACGCGCGCGGACCGGGCGTCCTCGGGTCGAGCTCTTCTCCCGCGACCCGCCTCCCGTGGCGCGCGTCGCGGGCGCCGGCGACGCTGAGACGAGCGACCGGGAGGGCTCGCGCGGCGGCCCGGGCGAGCGGCTGGACACCGGCTGCGAGCTCGCCGGCCGGCCCATCCAGCGGCACGGCCTCCTCCAGAGAGAAGTGACCGGAGCTCGTCCGGCGGAGGTCCGTCAGGTGCCCCGCGGTGCCGAGCGCCTCCGCCAGATCGCGCGCCAGCGACCGGACGTAGTAACCCTTGCCCACCTCCAGCCTCAGGACCAAGAGCGGCGGGTCGGCGCGACACTCGACGAGCTCGAGCCGGTTGACCTTCACCTCGCGCGCCGGCAGCTCCGTCGCCTCGCCGCGGCGCGCGCGCACGAAGCTCCGCTCGCCCTCGGTCCGGATCGCCGAGAAAGCGGGAGGGACTTGCGACGTGCGCGTGCGCTCGCGCTCGAGCGCTGCGTGGAGGGCCGGCGCGGCACGCCCCTCGCGCGCCGCCGCCAGCTCGTGGAGCAGCTCCGGGCTCGGGGCCACCCGGCGCACCTCGCGCCCCTCCGCGTCGAGCGTGTCGGTCTCCACTCCCAGCGCGATCGTCGTCTCGTAGGTCTTGTCCTGGGCCGTCAGCCACGGGACGAGCTTCGTGGCCTCGCCCACGGCGACGACGAGCACTCCGGTCGCCATCGGGTCGAGCGTGCCTGCGTGACCGACCGCCCGCAGGCCGAGCGCCCGCCGCACGCGCGCCACCACGTCGTGGCTGGTCGGCCCGCGCGGCTTGTCGATGACGAGGACGCCGCCCGCCGGGGCCATGGCCACGCGCTCACCCGAACCAGACGGACCGCCGCTCGCTCAGGGCCTGGTCCAGCCTCGTCTGGATGGCTCCGCGCACGCGCTCCGTGAGGCGCCCGACGAGGATCTCGTCTTCCGCCGACTCGGGCCCGTAGCCCTCGAGGTCGATGGGCTCGCCGAAGTAGATCTTCCACTTGGTGGGCGCGGGGACGAGGCCCAGCGGACCGAGGAGCGGGAACGTCGGCGTGACGGGGAGGTATGGGATGCCGACGGCCTTCGCGAGGCGCTCGACACGCGCGAACATGGGGTTGGTCTCCTCCCCGCCGAGGATGGCCACCGGGACGATCGGGGCGCGGGTGCGCAGCGCCAGCTTCACGAACCCGCCGCGGCCGAAGCGCTGCAGCTTGTACCGGTCCTTGAACAGCTTGCCGATCCCCTTCATGCCCTCGGGGAAGACCGCGACGAGCGCGTCCTGATCCAGGAGACGGGTCGCGTTCTCCTGACACGCTCGCACGGCCCCCATCCGGTTGGTGAAGCTGCCGAGGAACGGCAGGTGGAAGATGCCGTCCTCCGCGAGCCACCTCACCTCGCGGCGGCGCAGGTGCTCGCGGCGCACCGCGAGGCGCAGCATGATGCCGTCGAGCGGTATCGTCCCCGAGTGGTTGGCGACCAGGAGGCAGCGACCCCGTCCGGGCACGTGCTGCACGCCGGTCACCTCGACGCGGAAGTACTTCTCGTAGAGAAGCTCGAAGAACGGGAGCACCTTCTGCTCGTAGTGGGGGTCGTAGCCGAACTCGTCGACATCCTCGGAGCCGTCGCGATCGGCCGCGCGACCCCAGGTCTGCGGCTCGGACGCCGGGGGACCGGAGGTCATGTCGGGGGCGGCTTCCTGCTCCGGCGCCGCTCTTTCCGTCACGATCTCCTGCGGCGCGGCGACCGGGAGGGGCGGGGCAGGCGACTTCGGCGGCGGCGGGTCAGTGGGGCGCTTCCTCGGCGGGCGCCTGTTCCGCGCCCCCGGCCCCGGCGTCTTCACTTTGGCCGTGGCCGCCTCGGGCGCGCGCGCCGGGGCCCCCCGGCGCTTCTGCTTGCCGCCGCTGGTGGGTCCTCGAGTCATGCGGACTCCTCCGGGAGCAGGTTGACGTCGCGCATGCTCTGGGCCCGGACGAAGTCGAGCAGGGCCTCGCGCGACGTGTACGCCGGCCGGAAGCCGATGACCTCGCGAGCCTTGCGGCCGTCCGCCACGCAGAGAAAGCGCAGGTACTTCAGAAAGGCCGGCGGCGCCTCGACGAGCTGGGCGAGCCAGCCCAGGCCGGTGAGGAGCTCGGCGACCGGGTGCGGCACGGGCACGGCGATGCGGCCGGCAAGCCTGATCGCCGCCGAGAGGGGGAGCACACCTTCGCCCACGACGTTGAACGTTCCCGGGACATCGTGCGCCAGGGCCAGGCGGAGCGCCGCGATGGCGTCGCTCTCGTGCAGGAACTGCACGAGCGGGTCGAAGCCCATCATCGACGGCACGAGCCGGCGCGTGAGGAAGCGCGTCACGAGGTTGCGCACCGTCGGACCCAGGATCGGCGCCATGCGCAGGATCGTGACCACCGCCCCCGGCGACGGTTGCGTCAGCTTGCGCGCCTGGTCCTCGGCCTCGATCTTGTCTGCGAAGAAGGGCTCGCCCCGGGGCGCCCGCAGCGGGTGCTCCTCGGTGAGGAAGTTCGGATTGGAGGGGTGGGCGCCGTACAGCCACGTCTGCGACCAGAGGACGAGCTTGCGGACCTTCGCCTGGCGGGCGGCGACGGTGACGTGCATCGTGCCGACGCTCTCGAGCTCGTGCGCCCACGCCGTCGCGTACGTGGGACCCGGCAGGAAGGCGAGGTGGGCGACGGCATCGGTCCGCTCCGCGGCGAGGATCTCGGCCACGCGCGTCTCGGCTGCCGGGAGGGTCAGGTCGACCTCGTAGGACCGGGTCTTGGTCCTCGCGGCCGACGTGGGCTTCACGTCGATGGCCACCACGCGGCGGACCCGGTCGTCCCCCTCGAGGGCACTGATGAGGCTGCGACCCAGAAACCCTGCTGCCCCGGTGACCGCGACCACGCGCGCGGACGCGCCGACGGACGCAAGGCCTCGAGCAGAACCCATCCGGGCGAAGGTAGTCGGGGTCTCGACGGAGGGCCACAGATCTGCACTCTCCTCGTCAGCCCCGAGCGGGGCGCCTGGTAGGCGTGTTAAGCTCCGAAGCGGGATGACGACCTCCACCGTCCCGGCGCCGCTGCGCCTCGGCCCGTACGAGCTGCTCCGGCGCGTCGCCACGGGCGGGATGGCCGAGGTGTACCTGGCGCGCCGGGCGGGGCCTCACGGGTTCCAGAAGATCGTCGCCCTCAAGCGCATCCTGCCCCAGTTCGCGCGCGACCCCGAGTTCGTCGCGATGTTCGTGGACGAAGCCCGCGTATGCGCGCGCCTCAGTCACCCGAACATCGTCCAGGTCTTCGACTTCGGCGAGCAGGACGGGGAGCTGTACATGGCGATGGAGTACGTCGAGGGAACGACCGGCGCTCGCCTGATCCGGGCCGCCTCGTCGGGCTCGCAGGAGATCCCCCTCGACGCATGCCTGCACGTCGCCCTCTCGGTCCTCCGGGCCCTCGCGTACGCGCACAGCGCGTGCGACGACGACGGCCAGCCGCTGCACCTGGTGCACCGGGACGTGTCGCCCGGCAACGTGCTCATCGATCGCTCGGGGGCGGTCAAGCTGACCGACTTCGGCATCGCGCGCGCCGGCCAGATCGAGCGCCGCACGGACGTGGGGCAGCTCAAGGGCAAGCTCGGCTACATGTCCCCCGAGCAGGTCGTGGGGCGAGACCTGGACGCGCGGAGCGACCTCTTCACGCTCGGCATCGTCCTCGCCGAGTTGCTCATCCGCAAGCCGCTGTTCACCGGCGGCAAGGAGCTCGACGTCCTGCTCCGCATCCGCGACGCCGACGTCTCCGCCATCGATCGCGCCGGGGTGCAGGTCCCGGACGACATCCGCGCGCTGCTCTTCCGCGCCCTGGCGCGCGATCCGAAGCTGCGCTGGCCGAACGCCACGGCGTTCGCCGAGGCCATCGAGGAGATCGTGCGGCGCCGCCGGTTGCAGGTCGGGCCCTCGCGCCTGGCCATGGTCGTCGACAAGCTCGACCTCGCGGGAGACGGCGACGCCGAGCCCGACACGGGCGACACCGGCGCCGGGTCGACCTCTCCGATCGAGCCGGACAGCAGCACCCGCCGCGCGCTGAGCAACGACGAGCGGATGACGATGCGCCCGCCGGCCCCGGCGCCGGAGCTTCTCACCAACCTTTATCGCGTCAAGAAGGGTGACGGCTCGGTCGTCGGGCCGGTCGCCTTCCCCCATCTGATCGAACTGTTCGCCACCGGCGAGGTCGGGTCGACCTGCTCGATCGCGCGCGAGCACGGCCGCTTCAAGCCGGCCGGCGAGTACGCCGAGTTCTCGCGCTTCACGACGAGCCCGGCGCTGCAGTGGGACGTCGACTTCCCGGCGGACGCGATCGACCGGGGCCGGCTGGACCCCGCGCGCCTGCCCACGCGCGTGTTCCACCTGGCCGTGCGCCGGGAGACTGGAGCCCTGGTGCTCCGCGACGGCCAGCGCAAGAAGAGAATCTTCTTCGTCGAGGGGTCGCCCGAGCGCGTCACGTCCACCGACAAGAACGAGCTGCTCGGGGAGTTTCTGATCCGGCGCGGGCAGGTGCTCAGGATGGAGCTCGACATGGCCCTCGCCATGCTCCCGCGCTTCGGGGGCCGCCTGGGCGACGCGCTGGTGGGCCTCGGCGTCCTCCGCCCCATCGATCTGTTTCGCGCCGTTCACGACCAGACGCAGCAGCGCCTCGTCGAGACCTTCCGCTGGAAGACCGGCGAGATCGCGCTCGCGCGGGGCGTGCGCTCTCAGGAGGAGACGTTCCCCCTGGGGGTCGACACCTACGAGCTGATCGGCCGCGGGATCCGTCATGGGTACGGGAAGGAAGAGCTGGACGCGATGCTCGCTCCCATCCGCGAGGAAGTGCTCGAGCCGGTGACGGTGCCCCCGGTGCGCCTGGAGATGTTCCGGCTGCCCGAGCGCGAGGCCGCCGCAGTCGACGCGGTGACCGGCAAGACGACGCTGGCGAAGCTGACGGCGCAGCTGACGCAGGCGGGCGTGGCCGACCCCGAAGAGGTCCTGCGCGCGGTCTTCCTAGGGCTTGCGTGCGAGCTGCTGCGGTGCCCGAAGTGGGTGGTGCCGCCGAGCTTCATAAAGGCAAAATGACCTGGCTGGACCTGCTCCTGGCCGTCGCGCTGGCGCTAGCGCTGTCGGGCATGGCGGCGGCGCGGCGCTCCTCCGCCGTGCGCAGCCTCACTCGCGTGGCGCGCCGCCTGACCGACGGGGACCTCTCGGTCCGGGCGCGACTGCCGGGCCACGATCAGCTCGCTGAGCTGGGGCGGGCGCTCGATCGCCTGGCCGGCGGCCTCGAGACGACCCTTGGTGAGCTCCGCGCGGAGAGAGACCTCCAGAAGAGGATCCTCGAGGCGATGCACGAGGGCGTCGTCGTGGTGGACCGCGAGGGGCGCATCGTCCTCGTGAACCCGGCGCTGCGGGCCATGCTGCTCCTCGGCGCCGACGCCGTGGGCAAGCTCCTGCTCGAGACGGTCAGGCACGCCCAGCTGCACACGCTCCTCGACCAGGCGAGCGAGGGGTTCGACGACCGGCCGGTCGAGATCGAGCTGCCGGGCTTGAAGCCGCGGCGAGTGCTCGTGCAGGCCTCTCCGCTCTCGGGCGACGAGGAAGGGCTCCTGCTCGTCTTCGTGGACGTGACCGAGCTTCGCCGGCTCGAGTCGCTGCGGCGAGACTTCGTGGCGAACGCCTCCCACGAGCTGCGCACGCCGATCGCGGCCGTCTGCTCGGCGACCGAGACTCTGCGGTCGGGCGCGATGGACGAGCCCGAGGCCGCCGTCCGGTTCCTCGACATCATCGAGCGCAACGCGCAGCGCCTGCAGAGCCTCGTCGAGGACATGCTCGAGCTCTCGAAGCTGGAGTCGAACGAGTTCAAGGTGAAGCGGGAGCGGGTCGAGCTGGAGCGGGTCGTTCCCATCGTCCTCGCGCTGTTCCGCGAGCGTGCCGAGAAGAAGGGCGTGCGCCTCGCGGCGGAGCTTCCGGCGGCCCTCCCTGCGGTGGAGGGCGACCCGCGCGCGCTCGAGCACATCCTGTCGAACCTGGTCGACAACGCCATCAAGTACTGTCCCCGCGGGTCGCGGATCCTCGTCAGCGCGTCGGAAAACGACGGACGCGTGCGCCTGGTCGTGTCCGACACCGGGCCGGGGATCGCGCCAGAGCACCTGCCGCGCGTCTTCGAGAGGTTCTACCGGGTGGACGCGGGCCGGTCACGCGAGGTCGGCGGAACCGGGCTCGGCCTCTCCATCGTCAAGCACATGGTAGAGGCGATGCGCGGCAAGGTCTCGGTCGACAGCACCGTGGGTAAGGGATCGACCTTCATCATTTCCCTTCACCGGGCGGCGTCGGTGGAAGCCGCCGAATAGTCCACGGAAAACGCTCTGCTCGCCCAGGGGCGTGGCGGACGCGCGTCACCTGATCGTCACATGACGGCCACCGAACTCACGCTACAAGCGACCAGGATGCCGGCCGTGGTCGCAGCCACATCGCCCACTGTGCAGGCCGTGCCGCTCAAGATGCGCGCGCGCGACCTCACGGTCGGGTACAGCGGCAAGGTCGCGATCCAGGACGTCTCGATCGACGTCAACCAGAACGTGGTGCTGGCACTCATCGGCCCGAGCGGCTGCGGCAAGAGCACGTTCCTTCGGTCGCTCAACCGGATGAACGACACCGTCCCGGGCGTCTCCGTGTCCGGGCACGTCGAGCTGGACGGTGAGCCGATTTACGGCCCCGAGGTCGACCCGGTCCTCGTGCGGCGGCGTGTCGGGATGGTCTTCCAGCGGTCGAACCCGTTCCCGAAGTCGATCTTCGAGAACGTCGCCTACGGGCTGCGCATCGCTGGGGTCCGTGACCGCGCGGTCCTGGCCGAGCGGGTCGAGCGGGCCCTCCGCCACGCGGCCCTCTGGGACGAGGTGAAGGACCGGCTCCAGGAGTCCGGCCTCCGCCTGTCGGGCGGGCAGCAGCAGCGCTTGTGCATCGCGCGCGCCCTAGCGGTCGAGCCGGAGGTGCTGCTCATGGACGAGCCGGCGAGCGCGCTCGACCCCATCGCTACGGCCAAGATCGAGGACCTCATCGCCCACCTGCGCAGCGAGCTGACCATCGTCATCGTGACGCACAACATGCAGCAGGCCGCGCGCGTCTCGCAGCGCACCGGGTTTTTCTACATGGGGCGCCTCGTCGAGGTGGGCGACACCACGACGATCTTCACGCGCCCCAAGGAGCGCGAGACCGAGGACTACATCACCGGCCGGTTCGGATGAACCGCGGCAGGCCGTAACCGACCCCCGTCTGGAGGACCTCCCAATGCGATCCGTGCTTCCCCTGGTACTTGCCGCCCTGACCCTGTTCGCGTGCACGCGGACCGACAGTTCGTCCTCGCCCGCCCCCGCGTCGAGCGGATCCGCCAGCGCGCCGCCCACGCCCGAGAAGACCACGCTCACGGTCAAGGGCTCCGACACGATGGTCATCCTCGGCCAGCGCTGGGCCGAGGCTTACATGAACGGCAACCCGGGCGCTCAGATCCAGGTCACCGGCGGAGGCTCGGGTACGGGCATCGCGGCCCTCATCAACGGCACCACCGACATCTGCGAGGCCAGCCGCCCGATGAGCGACAAGGAGAAGGCCGACGCTCAGGAGAAGCGAGGCGCCCCCGCGATCGAGACGAAGGTCGCGCTCGACGCGCTCGCCGTGTACGTCAACCAGAAGAACCCGATCCAGGAGATCTCGATCCCCGCGCTGCGCAAGATCTACCTCGGCGAGACGAAGGGCTGGAAGGAGGTTGGCGGCCCCGACCACGCGGTCGTCCTCTACGGACGCGAGAACAACTCCGGCACGTACGGCTACTTCAAGGAGCACGTCCTCGAGAAGAAGGACTTCGCGACCAGCGTCCAGACGCTCGCGGGTACCTCGGCCGTCGTCAGCGCGGTCAAGGGCGACCCGAACGGGATCGGCTACGGAGGAATCGCGTATCTCGAGGGGATCCGCGCGCTGAAGGTGAAGAAGGACGACTCGTCGCCGGCCATCGCCGCGACGATGCAGACGGCGCAGGACGGCACCTACCCGATCGCGCGCTTTCTCTACTTCTACACCGCCGGCGAGCCCACCGGCATCGCCAGGCGCTTCATCGACTGGGTGAAGAGCCCGGAGGGGCAGAAGGTCATCGAGCAGGTCGGGTACTACCCGCTGCCCAAGGGTTGAGCGCGTGGCCAGCCAGACCACGACACGGATCCGGATCACACGAGAGCGAAGCTCGCGATCGCTGCGGCGCCAGGGCGGGCTGGGTGAGCGCTTCATCGAGCTCGCCATACGCGCGGTGGCTCTCGTTTCGATCGCCTCGATCTTGCTGATCCTGCTGTTCGTCGGCAAGGAGGCTCTGCCCTTGATCACGAGCGGCGAGGTCCACCGGGAGGTGACGCTCGGCAGCATGTTCGCGCCGATCCAGACGGCGAACGACATGGCCTACGTCTGGCAGCCGGTGAGCGAGACCCCGAAGTACAACGTCCTCCCCCTCATCGTGGGCTCGCTGAAGGTGACGCTCGTGGCGCTCGTGTTCGCCGTTCCGCTGAGCGTCGGCGCCGCGGTGTACGTCTCGGAGTACGCGGGGCCGCGCGCGCGGGAGATCGTGAAGCCCGCCATCGAGCTTCTCGCGGGCATCCCGTCGGTCGTGGTCGGGTTCTTTGCCCTCATCGTGCTCGCAAGCTGGGTGCAGAAGGTGTTCACCACCGAGCACAGGCTAAACTCCCTCGTTGCGGGTCTCGGGCTTTCGTTCGCGATCTGCCCGATCGTCTTCTCTGTCTCGGAGGACGCTCTGCGCGCCGTCCCTCGCTCTTACCGCGAGGCAGCCCTGGCCATGGGCTCGACCCGGGCGCAGACGGTGCTGAAGGTCGTCCTGCCGGCCGCCGCTCCGGGCATCGCCGCCGCCATCGTGCTCGGCTTCGGGCGCGCGATCGGCGAGACGATGATCGTCGTCATCGCTTCCGGCAACGCCGCTCTCCTCGACTTCAGCCTCGACCGGTCGGCCCGCACGATCACGGCGACCATCGCCCAGGAGCTGGGGGAGGTCGTCGTCGGGAGCCCCCATTACAGCGTGCTCTTCGCGCTCGGCGCGATGCTGTTTCTGGCGACGTTCGTGGTCAACTTCTTCGGCGAGCGCATCGTGCACGGCATGCGCCGCCGGCTGGGGACGGTCTCGTGACCGCCGTGGCGATGCCGGCGGGCGCTCGCAAGCTCGTCGGCAAGGTTCGCCACGGCGACCGCGCTCTCGCGGCCGCGACCGTGGGCGCAGCGGTCATCATCCTCGGGATGCTCGCCATCATTCTGCTCGACGTCATCGTCGGCGGGGCTCGCACCATCTCGTGGGAGTTCATCAGCCAGCCGCCGCGCAAGGGGATGACCGAGGGCGGCATCTTCCCGGCGATCTTCGGGACCGTCGCCCTGACGCTGCTCATGACGATCGCCGCCGTCCCCGCCGGCGTGGCGACGGCCATCTACCTCACCGAGTACGCGTCGATGCAGTCGCGCGTCGCGCGCCTCGTGCGGGTGTCGGTGGCCAACCTCGCCGGCGTCCCGTCGATCGTCTTCGGCCTCTTCGGCCTTGGCTTTTTCATCTCGACGGTCGGCCGTGGGATCGACAAGGTGGCGTACGGCGGGCAAAGCGTGTACGGGCGGCCGTGCCTGATCTGGTCGGCGCTGACCCTGGCTATCCTGACGCTGCCGGTCGTGGTCGTGTCGACCGAGGAGGCGATCCTCTCGGTGCCACGGGAGCTGCGCGAGGGAAGCCTGGCGGTGGGCGCGACGAGGCTCCAGACCATCGTCCGGGTCGTGCTTCCCGAGGCGCTGGGCGGCATCCTGACCGGGACCATCCTGGCCGTGAGCCGGGGCGCCGGCGAGGTGGCTCCCATCCTGTTCACGGGCGTCGCGTACTACCTGCCGCAGCTGCCCACGAACCTGAACGACCAGTTCATGAACCTCGGCTACCACGTGTACGTCCTGGCGACCCAGTCGCCGGACGTCGACCGCACCAAGCCGCTGCTCTACGGGACGGCGTTCGTGCTGCTCGTCCTGACGTTTCTCTTGAACCTCATCGCCATCTACATCCGGTCGCGCAGCCGCAAGCGCTCGCGCGCCTCGGCGTAACGAATCGTACGGAGGAGAGCCGTGCCCCAGGCGCATACCAGCCGTGATTTCGAGTCCGAGCTCCGCGAGCTGCGCGCCCACGCGCTCGCGATGGGGGCCCGCTGCGAGCGCGGCCTGCAGCTCGCGCTCAAGGCGTTCTGGGAGGGCTCGACACAGCTCGCGGCCGAGGTCGAGGAGCTCGACCTGCACATCGACCGCGACGAGATGGACATCGACGCCCTGGTGCTGCGCATCCTGGCCCTGCGCCAGCCGGTCGCGTACGATCTGCGGTTCCTGGCCGGCGCGCTCCGGCTGGTGACCGACCTGGAGCGCATCGGCGACGAGGCCGTCAACATCGCCGAGCGGGCGAAGGAAGAGCACGGGACGGCGAAGGAGAAGGTCCGCGCCGAGCTGAAGGCGATGGGCGAGCAGTCGCAGGAGATGCTGCGAGACGCCCTCGACGCGTTCGTCCAGGGCGAGCCCGTGCGCGCCGAGCAGGTGCTGGCCCGCGACGACGGGGTGGACGAGCTCTACGGCCGGATCATCCGCGCCATGACCGAGTTCATGTCCCAGCACCCGAGTCAGGTGGCCGAGGCCATCCGGGTCATCCACGTGGCGAAGTACCTCGAGCGCGTGGCGGATCACGCGACCAACATCGCCGAGGAAGTGATCTTCATGGTGCGGGGCGAAGACGTGCGACATGTGCGGACGCATCCGCCTCCGCGCGTCGAGGGCCACTGAAGCGAAGGAAATCCTGTGGAGAGGGGGCGAGCCCCCACAGGTTGTCCACAGATGATGCAGAAACGTTTCCGTCGTGACCGCACGTTGCCTTGCGGCCGGGCGACTCTTCACCCAAGGCGCGCCCGGGTGGCGCTCCGCGAAGAGAGGAGCCAACCATGGACGCAGCAGGGGTCACGCGCATCGCGCACCTGTCCGATGCGCACGTGCTCGACCCTCGGCCGGGCAGGACCCGGGCGGGGTGGTCGATGCGAACTCGTTTCCTGAGCTTGGGCCGGCCGCTGGACGCGATCGGGCGAAGGCGCAAGCTCGGACGTGCGCTGGAGACCGCGCGGCGGGTCGGCGCGCACCACGTGGTGCTCTCGGGGGACCTGACCGAGATCGGCTCGCCCGGCGAGTACGAGACCTTCGCGGAGGCACTGCACGACTCCGGGATCGCGCCGGAGCGCATCACCCTGGTGCCGGGCAACCACGACCTGTACTCGGCCTCCGACGGCTGGCGATGGGCGCTTGAGGGGCCGCTCGCCGCGTTCGCCGCGACGAGCGCGGGAGAGCCCGGGAAGGTGGTCGAGGTGGCGGGCGTGCGGTTCTTGCCGGTGGACACGACGTTCCATCAGCCGGTCACGCGCTCCGCAGGCTGCATGGCGGGCGACGGCCTCGAGGCCATCCGCCGGCGCGCGGCCGATCCGGGGCTGGCCGGGAGCCCTCTGGTGCTCGTCCAGCACCACCCTCCGTTCGAGCGCGGCACGAGCGCCTGGCAGTGGATCGACGGCCTGATCGGGGCAAGGAGCATGATGTCACTGCTCGAGTCGTTCCGGCACCTGTTCGTGCTGCACGGCCACATGCACTCGATCGTCGATCGCGCCCTCGGCTGCGGCATGCAGCGCATCTTCGGAACCACCGCGGTCGTCGACGACATCGACTCGCCCCGCGTGCGCCTCTACGACGTCCGCGACGGCCGCGTCGAGGCCGCGGGGCTGGTCTCGTAGGTCAGTCTCGACCGGCCATCGCCGGGGCCAGTCCGCGCGTCGGGTTGCGCGCCTCCCAGGCCGACGCCACCGCGAGCATCGTGGCCTCGTCGAGCGGGCGCGCCATGATCTGCAGCCCTACGGGCAGGCCGCTGCGCGTCGGGGCGCACGGGACGCTCATCGCCGGGATGCCGGCGAGGCTCGCCGGCAGGGTGTAGATGTCGTTCAGGTACATGGCGAGCGGGTCGTCGACCTTCTCGCCGAGCCGGAACGCCGGGGTGGGGGAGGCGGGCGAGCAGACGACGTCGACCTCCTGCAGGACCTCGTCGAAGTCCCGCCGCAGCAGCGTGCGGACCTGCTGCGCCTTCCGGTAGTACGCGTCGTAGTAGCCGGCCGACAGGACGAACGTGCCGAGCAGGATGCGCCGCTTCACCTCGGGGCCGAAGCCTGCGTCGCGCGTGGCGCCGTACATCGCGCGGAGGTCCTTCCCCTCGTCGACGCGCAGCCCGTACCGGACGCCGTCGAACCGCGCGAGGTTGCTCGACGCCTCCGCGGTCGCCAGCACGTAGTAGGTCGCCACCGCGAAGAGCGTGTGCGGCAGCTTCACCGGCCTCAGGACGCAGCCCTCCGCCTCCAGCTCGCGGATCGCCGCGCGCACGCTCTCCTCGACCTCGGCGTCCAGCCCCCTGGCGAAGTACTCGTCGGGGATGCCCACGCGTAGCCCGCGGAGCGAGCGGCCGCAGGCGCCCTCGAGGTCGCCCACCGGCGCGTCCAGGGACGTCGCGTCGCGCGGGTCGTGCCCGGAGATGACGGACAGGACGCGCGCCGCGCCCCGGACGTCGGTGGCGAAGGGGCCGATCTGGTCGAGGCTCGACGCGAACGCGATGAGCCCGTACCGCGGCACCCGCCCATAGGTGGGCTTGATCCCGACCGTACCCGTGAGGGAAGCGGGCTGGCGGATGGACCCGCCCGTGTCGCTCCCGAGCGCGCACGGCGCCATGCGCGCGGCGACGGCCGCCGCGCTGCCGCCCGACGACCCGCCGGGAGTGCGCGTCACGTCCCACGGGTTCTTCACGGGGCCGAACGCGCTGTTCTCGTTGGACGAGCCCATCGCGAACTCGTCCATGTTCGTCTTGCCGATCACCACGGCGTCGGCGTCGAGCAGGCGCGTCACCACCGTCGCGTCGTACGGCGGCACGTAGCCCTGGAGGATCCTGGAGCCGGCCGTCGACGGCAGGCCGCGGGTGCAGATGGCGTCCTTGAGCGCGATCGGCACCCCCGCCAGGGGGCCTAGCTTCTCGCCGCGCGCGCGCTTGCGGTCGACGGCGCGCGCGCGCTCCCGGGCGTGGTCGCCGGCGACGTGCAGGAACGCGTGCACCTCGCCGTCGTGCGCGGCGATCTGCGCGAGGGCGCGCTCGGTCGCCTGCTCGGCGGTCAGCTCGCCGCTCTGTACCTTGACCGCGATCTCGGTGACGTCCTGGCTGGGCGGCATCTGGCGATCACTCCACGTAGACCGGCACGGCGAACCCGTCCGCCTCGACCCGCGGCGCCTGCGCGAGCGCTTCCTCGTGCGTCACGCCGGGGAGCACCTCGTCCTCGCGGAGGGGCATTCGCTCGATCTGGACGTGAGCGGTCGGCGGGACGTCGCGCGTGTCGAGCGCGTCGAGCTGCTCGACGTGGGCCACGATGCGCGCGAGCTCCGAGGCGAAGCGATCGACCTCGGCGTCGGAGAGGGACAGAGACGAGAGCTTCGCCACGTGAAGGACGAGGGCGCGGTCGATCTTGGGGGCCGGCATGGTGGAGCGGCCTACGCTAGCACGGGGAGGCGACGGCTCACTCGCCGCCGGCCGCGTCGGCCCCGGCCTCGACCGAGGTAGCCGGTCCGCGCGCGGTCAGCCGGAGGTAGTACGTCTGGCACGTCGAGTTGAGCACCGTGAGCCCGGTCGAGGAGAAGTGAGTGAACTCGGCGAGCTGGCCGCTCGCGCTGGTCGAGTTGCCGGGCGAGGCGTCGGGCGTCCCGGGGTCGGTCGCGACCCACGCCAGCAACTCCGTGGGATCCCCTCCGAAGGGCTGCGGGAAGGCGAGGTTCAGCGTCGCGTTCCCGGCGAAGGTCAGCCACGGGCCCGAGGCCGGGGACGACTCCCAGACCATCTCGGTCCCGTTCCGGAACGACGTGCCGACGGCGCCCGAGTCGACCGAGCTGCTGTCGCACGGGTGCGTCGTGCAGCCCGGGCCGACCGACGCAACGAGAACGGCGAGCGCGGCGGCGGAGAGGGCAGCCCCGGCGCCGGCGAGAACGCGCCTCACGGCGCCCGGAGGCTCAGCGCGCCGAGGTAGTCGCGCTTGCCGACGTTGACGCCGCCATGGCGCAGGATCGCGTACGCGTGGGTGAGGTGGAAGAAGAAGTTCGGCACCGCGTGCTCGACGAAGTAGTCGGCGCCGGACATCACCTTGCCCTCCCATCGGGGCTGGGTGACGACGCGCGCCCCCGCGCCCTCGAAGTCCCTGGCCGTGAAGCCGTCGAGGTACGCGACGACGGAGCGGACGCGGGCGTGCAGATCGTCGAGCGTCTTCTCGGTGTCGGGGTGCGAGGGTGCTTCCTTGCCGGAGAGGCGCGCAGCCGCGACCTTCGCCGTGTCGCAGGCCGCCTGCACCTGGCGCGCGAACGCGAACTGATCGGGCGAGAGGCGCAGTCCCAGGAACACGTCGGGCTCGAAAGACTTCGCCTTGGCGTGGGCCGCGGCCGCGTCGAGCCACGTGTCGAGCTGAGAGAGCATCTTCTTCATCTGCGATAACATCTCGTAATACATGGCGCGGGAGTGTAGGCCGGATCGAGGCGTCCGCGCGAGGGGCCGGCGAGCGTCCCAGGTTCCGGAGGAGCGATGATGGTGAATGTGCACGTCGCAGGGCGGCGGCCTTCGCCACCGGTTCGTGATGACGCCCGATCCGCGCCTCGACGTCCGCTTCGCGGCGAGCGCGTGGGGGTGGACTCTGCGGGCCGACTGCTTCGACCCCGTCGCGTTCCTCGCCTTCGCCACGGCCCACTACGGGCAGGGCCCCGAGGCCACCTGCGCGAACGGCGCCGACGTCGTGGGCACCGCGGGAGCCCCGGCAGGATGCGGCGCAGGGCCGTAGAAGGTCGTCCCGCGCAGGCCCTGGTGACCGTCGACCGCGCGCTCCAGAAGGGCCCCTACTGGGAGTACCTCGCGGAGCGGTCGATGACGGGGTCGCAGTTCATCTTGATTACCCCCATCAAGCGGACGATGCAGCTGGTCGACGTGCTCTACGGCGTGACGATGCCCCCCTGTGTCAGCTCCTGGTTCTGCGGAGACGTCGCATCCGGGAAGCACGGGGCAGGTCGCGGACCATCGAGCGTCGGTCTCGGCGACGAGCTCGACGGGGAAGATGTAGGTGCGAGCAGAACGCTCGGCTTTGCGTTGCTCCATACGTCCTCCACGGTGCCGAGCGCGCGGGGAGGCGTCAAGGCGGGCACGGGCATCCGAACGTCCCGGCGTCGGACGCCGGAGCGCACAATGGAGAGGCCGCCGGGAGGCCATTCTGCAGCCCCCGCAGTGGGTGCTCGTCGACAGGTCCGTCGCGCAGCCCGCGCCCGCGTCGCCGCAGTCGCCGTAACCGGGCGTGCATGCGTAGGAACATCGCCCGCTGCTGCACGCCAGGCCCGAAGCGCTCACGTTGGCGAGGTCTGCGCAGTTGCTCGTGCACCCGCCGCAGTGATGAACGTCGGTCGACGAGACTTCCGCCCGCATCGGACCCCGTCGACGAGCAGGCAAGAAAGAACGCTGTGGCCGAGATGGCGCGCGCGGAGGTGGTGGTGATGAACGGGTTCAGCGCGCACCCGGACCAGCGGGATCTGCGCGACTCCGTCGGCGGGGCGAAGGAGGGGGGGATGCTGAAGAGCGTGATCCTGGTGCACGGGGAGC
>PLYU01000240.1 GCA_003153495.1 Myxococcales bacterium | reverse complement strand
GGGCGCCGCGCCGAGGATCGCCGAGCACCTTGGCAGCGTGCCCGCGCGCTCCTCTTCGCGTGCGCCTTCTCCTCCTTCCCCCCGCTCCGGCGGGGGGAAGGCCGGGTTGGGGGGCTGCGAGGCCCAGGGTGGCTTCTTTCCGCTAGGCGCGCGACGTCGTGGCGCACCCTAAATGACGGCCTTTCGTGCGTAGACTCGGCGCCTCTTTGCGAAAGTAGGGCTAGGTCCCACCGGGATTGTCCGGGAGCGCGGCTTCTGCCATAATGCCTGAGAATTACACGGAGTTCGCCTATGTCGCGCCACCTTGATCCCGCTGACCTGCCCGAGCCCGTCGCGCGCTTCGCGCAGGCGGAAGTCGCTGCAGGGCACTACCCGACCGTCGAGGACGTCCTCTCGGCAGGCGTCGAGGCCCTGCGACAGCAAGCCGAGGCCGAGCAGGAATGGCTCGAGTACGCCCGGGACCTTTGGAAGGACCGGACGGCGGCAGCCGATCGGGGAGAGTTCTCCGCGGGCACGTCGGCGGAGATGATGGCGCGCATCCGCGCCCGCGTCGAACGCACGGCGCCCTGACGGATGGCGCATGTCCGCAGGCTGCTCGCCGTCGAGGCGGACATCGAGCAGGTGCTCGCTTACACGCTACGTCGCTTCGGTCTGCACAAGTACGACGACTATAGCGCGCTGATCCATGAGGCGCTGGACGCGCTGGCTCTCGATCCCCAGGCCGGCAAGCCGCAGCCGGCGATCGCACCCGAGGCGTGGACGATCCACATTGCGCGGCGCGGACGGCGGGCGCGGCACTTGTTCATGTATCGCATCCCGGAGCCCGACACGGTGGAAGTCCTGGCGCTGGCCTATGACGGCATGGACCTGGCGCGGATGTGGCGCGCTCGGGGACGATAGGGGACCTGGCCCTCACTTCACCTCCACGGTCACCGTCGCGATCCCGTCGTTCCCGAACACGTCGGTCACGCGGGCGGCGACCTGATAGTGGCCCGGCTGCTCGTACTTGTACTCGGCGGTCAGCACCAGCGGCTCGACCTCGCCCTTGCCCTTGCGCACGCGGAACGACTGCCAGTCGGTCTCGAAGATGGGCCGGTCGTCGGCGTCGACACGGCTCCGGTAGTCCCAGTCGACCGCCCAGAAGTCGACGAACTTCTGCCAGCTGTTCGCCTTCGCGAGCCACTTCTCCAGCTCGGCCTTGCGCGTCTCCCACTTGTCGGTCTCACTCTGAGCCTTCTTCTTCGCCGCCGCCGACATCGCCGGCGTGACCGACTTGAGGACGGGGCGCTGGCTGGCGATGAACGACTCGATGTCGACCTCGCAGCGCTCGAGCGTGACCTTGGCCATGCGCCCCGTGACGCGGCTCCCGAGGACGATCGAGAGCGGCGCGTAGAACGCCGGGATCGCCATCGACTCGATCGGCGCATCGGGGTTGGCGCGGAGCATCTCGAGGCGCCGGCGCACCTCGTCGATCGCGTTCTTGGGGATGATGCGGACGATGATTGCGACGCCGGTGGCCTCCTTGATCTCGCCCTTCTCGGAGCCCGACAGCGTGTCGAAGTCGGCCGACAGGACGGTCACGGCCTTCATGTCGGTGCGCTGCGCCTCGCGGGCGATCGACCAGACCTGCGCGACGGATACGGGCCCGTCGAGCGGACCGATGTGGACCCACGAGTGCGCCTTGCGTCCGTGCAGGAGCGGCGAGTGATTCACGACCTCGCCGCCGAAGACGCGGATCATCTCGTCGCGGTAGCGGCTGCGCTGCGTCTGGAAGTCCTGCCACTGCTCGGCGCGCTGGTAGACGCCCATGTTCTCGACGGTGAAGGGGCGGACGTGGAAGGTCTCCTTGGTCTTCTGGGGCTTCTCTTTGCGCTCGATGTTCTTGCACTTGTCGCATTCGACGTAGTCGCGCTGAGGTTTGCTCGTGGGCTTCGGCTACGCTCTGGCTGGAGGGCGGATCAACGGACGCGCGGCCAGTGAGCACCGCCGAGGCGTCCGGGCAGCCTGAACCCGCCGCCCTTGCCGCGGGGCCAATCTCTACCTCGCCGAAGGGGACGACCGCCCCCGTCGCGTCCCAGGCCATCGGGGCGACGTGGGAAGTCGATCATCCGCGACACCCATCCGGTCGCGACGCCAGGCGAGACCCTTCCGTTGGCGTCCCGGACCGGAGGGACGACCAGGGACCGCGATCATCCGCGACACCGTCGGGCCGAGACGTCAGGCGGACCCCCAGGCTACGCGGCGTACCGCCGGATCTCGACCTCAGCGCCGTTCTTTTCCGCGTCGTCCGCCATCTCGAACACGCGCTGTGCGATCGTCTCCGACAGATAGTACTCGCCGCAGTTCGCGCACACGTCGGCAGGAACCCCCTTGACGATGATCGTGCAGCCGCCCCGCTCTGCGGCGACCGTGACATGCCCGGGCGCGGTCTCGCCGTGCTTGCAGATGACGCATTTCATCGGGGTCGCCTCGTCTTCCAGTCTGGACACCAGACGCCGGGGTCCGGAGCGTAGACCGTGACCACGTATCCGGTGCTCTCCGGCACATTGTAGCCCACGACCACGTGGAGCGCCGTCGTCCGGGTAGCTCTCGACGATCTCGCCATCGTTCGCCACGGTCCGAACGTCCGCCGGTGGGATCTTGCGAGCCGCATTCGCTCCACCGCGTGCCGCGAGAAGACGAGGCGAGAACAGCGAAGGGGCGTCACAGCGTCAGTCTCCATGACGCGCAATCGCCGGCGTCTTGGTGGTTCTCACCCTCTTCTGCCCTCAGTCTCGTCACGGCGACTGCATGACCGCGACAGCGGTCCCGGCAACGCCGTCGGTGCCGTCGGGGCCGGCGGTGCCGCTGCCTGCGGTGCCGCCGCTGCCGTGGAGCCCCTTGGCGCCCGCTGTGCCGGGAGTGATGCCGGCGAGGGTAGCGACCGGGGAGGTCGAAATGGCCGTGCCGTCGATGCTCGGTCCGGTGCCGGACCACACGATGCCCGCGGAGAGCCCGCCTGCGCCGCCGCCGCCGCCGCCACCGCCACCGCCGATGCCGCCGGTACCACCGCTGCATGCGGCGCCTCCTCCAGCGCCAGGACCACCTCCGGGTTGACCCGGCTGACCGGGACCACCGCTACCGCCGCCGCCGCCATTGTTCGCGGTGACTACAACGGTCCGGAGCGCGAGGGTGGACTGAAAAGAAGCGATGCCGATGCTGGAGCCGCCGGTCGCGCCTCCAGAGCCCTTGGCACCGCCGCAACCTCCGGCGCCACCGCCACCCCCGGAACCCGGGCTAGCGCCGATCGCGTTTGCGCCTCCACCCCCAGCGCCCTGTCCCGGATTGGCGTTGGAGCCGTCACTGCCAGGGCCGCTTGCCGCCCATCCCGCCGAGGCGAGGGCGCCACTCGACATCGCACCCTTGCCAGCCGCGGCTGGGGCATTCGCAAGACCGCTGGCTCCGGCAGTACCGGGCGTGCACGTGCCATTTCCGCTCGCACCCCCGTTCAGCGATCCGACACTCGGCACCGACGACCCGCTCTGGGGAAGGGCACCACCGAGCGCACCGCCTGTGCCGCCGGAGGAGGACGTCATGCCATCCGAGCACGTGTTGGATCCGCCAAGCCCGCCGGCGAAGGCAGTAGCCGGACCGCTCCCCCCCTGCGCCGTCCCCGTCCAATTACTCCCCGTCGCCCCCCCCGCCCCCGGCTGCCCGTTCCCCGCGCTCACCGCGACGCGCACCAGCGTCAGCTTCGCGCTATTCGCGAACACCGCGACACTCGACGCCCCCGGCCCCGACGCCGGCGCCGCGACTGGCGCGTCCACCGACGCGAACGACACGTCCTCGAACGTCGCGCCCGCCGTGAGCCCCGTCGCCTCCAGCGCGTACCCCGCGCTGCTCGGCGCGACCTTCACCGTGTTGGTCGTCGCGTAGGCCCACGCCGTGCAGTCCAGCCCCCCGAACACCGCCACCCCGTCCGCGCTCGCCCCCACCGACACGTGCTCGTCGTACGTCCCCGCGCACACGTACACGCGCTTCAGCCCGCCCGCGACCGCCTTCGCGATGCCCGCGGCGAGCGTCTTCAGCGGCGCCTCCTTCGTCCCCGCGCCCCTGTCCGCGCCCGTGCTCCCCGACACGAACACCCCGTACGCGCTGTCGACCGCGCACGCCTCCACGCTCGGGTCCTTCGTCCCGTCGCACGTGAAGCCGTCCCACCCGTCGAAGCCATCGCTCGCGTCCGCGTCCGCCCCGCCGTCGGCCGCGGCCTCGGCTTCCGCCGCGACGTCCGCAGGCGCGTCGGCGGGGGCGTCCGCATCGTGCTTTCCCCCCGCGGCGTCGAGATACACGCCCGTCGCGCCGTCGCCTGCGTCGACGCCGGCGTCGCCCGCGCACGTCCCGTTGTCCGCGCAGGTCCCGAAGCTCGTCTCTCCGCACCCGTACACGAGCGCGGCTGCCACCGGCGTCCCCGCCATCAACCCGACCCACAGCCCGGAACGACGCATTTTCCGACCTCGACTCCTTCTGGAAACTAGAAACGTCCCACTGCCCCCAGCCCCGCCTGCCCGGGGCCGATCATCGGTACTACCCGCGCGGTCGGGCCGCTCGACGCCTTCGGCCAGAAGAACCAGGTGGCCACGGCGCCTGCAGCGAGGACGACCCCCGATACATAGAAGACGCCCGACAGGAGCGCGTCCCGATTCTGCGCGTCGACGGCGTCGTTCCACTGCTGGCACACCGACGACGACGTCGTGGGCACCAGGCAGGCGCCGGACGGGTTGCTCGCGCGGAACCCGTCCGCCGTGCTCGCATTGCGGCGCGACTGCACCGCGAGGTACACGCCGAGCCCCCCCGCGACGACGGCGGCGCCGCCGAGGGCGGTCACCGTGACTACCTTCGGCGTCCAGAACGGCGACCGGGGCTCGCTCGCGTCGCGCGGCGGGGCCTCTCCCGGAACCTCGGCAGGCGGTTGAGCGGCCGCGGCCTGCGGCGCCGGCTCGGCCGGAGGAGCAGGCGGCGGCGGAGGGGGCGGCGGGTCGACCGTCATGAAGCTCACGTGCGCGATCTGACCCGCGGCCACGTCGACGTCCGCGCTCTTCGCGGTGAGCGCGGAGCGCGCCTCGACGTGGTGCTTGCCCGGCATCACGTCGACCGGCTCGCCCAGAGGGGTGAGCCCGACGGCCGCGCCGTCGACCGTGAGCGGCGTGCCCCCGAACGCCTCGACGTCGATGTGCCCGGTCTGCGCCGCGAGCGCGTCGACGTGCTTCTGCGCCCGCACGCGGTCATCGTCGGCCGTCGACTGGCGGACGTAGTCCTTGAAGTGCCCGAGGGCGTCGAGCGGGTGGCCGCTCTTCTCTTCCGCCAGGGCGAGGTTCCACAGGATGCTCGGCCGGCGGACCACGGCGTACGCCTGCGCGAACGACAGCCGCGCGTCCTCGTACTTCTCGGCCTTCAGACGCCCGAGCCCCTCTTCGAAGCGCGCCTGCGCCTCGCGCGTGACCGGGTCGTCCGCAGCGCCCGCGCGGACGGACACGGCCATCGCGAGCCCCCCCGCCAGCAGCCCCCACCGAACGCCTCGTCGCATCAGCACCTCGCTCGATCCGCGACACCTTGTATCTCGCCTGCGGCGCGGGGCCAAAGGAGTTCGCGCGTGCGGATGCGCCCGGTGAGCGAGAGCCCGCCCGGGAGCCTACGCGTCGATGCGCCGCATGACCTCCTGTCGGCCGCGCCCCGGGCGAGGTTGCTCCGCGATCAGCGGCCGGAAGGCCTCCACGCGAAACCGACGGCCAGGTTCAGGGTGACCAGCACATCGACCGGCTGGGCGCTCGACGGCGAGCCGACCGCAGCCGCCTCCAGGACGGGGCCGACCTCGAGGCCCGAGGCGCGATGGTGCACCAGCCACCCGATCGACCCCGTGCTCGCGAGGCCGCCGTAGACGGTGCTGACGGTGGGCGCGCAGCCTCCGCCGAAGTCGAGACAGAGCCCGGGGCGCCGGGTGCGCTGGACGGCGGCGTAGCCCGCGCCGAGCGAGGCGAAGAGATACGCCCCGGCGCGGGCGCTGCGGAGGGTCACCGCCGGCGTGACGAGCCACGCGGTGCTGTCGGTGCCCGGACCGAGCACGACGGCGTCGCTCTGACCCAGCAGGGCGCCGGCGAGCCCGAGGCCGAGCGTGTCCGTGAGCCAGTACTCGCCGGCGAGGCCCACGCGGCCGCCAACCCCGACGCTGCCCCAGCCTGGGCCGGCCGATGCGCGCGCGGAGAGCGCGTACGCGCGCGACTCGGCCCGCGGCTCGGCGCCGTCACGGGTATCTCTCGGCGCGGCGTCGGTCGAGACCGCCAAGGAAGAGTCGGCCACCACCTGGCCGTCGGGCAGCGCAATCATCGGAAGGGGCATGCGCCTGACCTCGCAGGACGCGTGCCACGCGCCCGCGCAACCTCGACCATACCCACCACCGGCGGCGTGACGCTCAGTGACCTGTGTACGTCCAGTGGATGACCGACGCGGTGACCGAAACGCCGCCGGTGCCGGCCGTGAAGCCCACGTACGCGGTGCTGCCGAGAAGGCTGACGAGGTTGGTCGTGTAGTGCTGCGTGGTCGATGCGTTGGTGGTCGCGTCGGTGATCGTTACCGTCAGGGTGGCCCCGTCGTACGACATGACCACGTGCATGACGTGACCGCTGCGCAGCTTGACGCCGGTCGACGTCAGGTCGATGGCCGGAAGCGTGGGCTCCGTGCCGTTGGTGTAGAAGCCGGTCGAGTCGGTGCCCTCGCCCTGGTTGTTGTAGATGTCGAACTTGACCGCGGCGCTCGGCGAAATCCCGTAGTAGCCGAGGCCCTGGCCGTTGCTCCCGAGAGCCTTCGGACCGACCTTCTGGAGAACGAAGGTCATGCCGTCGGCGTTCGCGTTGAGCATCTGGATGTCGAAGGTCGTGGAGAACGTCGAGATCGGCACCGCGGAGGTCGAGAATCCGCTGCCGGCCTGGGAGGTCGCTCCATTGACGAGACGAAGCTGACTGCTGACGATCGCCGCCGTGCCGTTGAGCGTGAGCGCGCTCCCTGCCGAGAACCCGCCGGAGAAGTCGATGTTGGGCAACCCGCCGTCGGGAGCGCCCGCGTCCGCCGCACCCGAATCGAGACCCGCTTCCGCGCTCGCGTCCACCGTGCTGGCATCCACGCTCGCGTCCGCAGCTCTCGCGTCTGCGCTCGCGTCCACGCTCCCATCCACCGCGCTCGCGTCCACGCTCGCGTCCGCAGCTCTCGCGTCCACGCCCGCGTCCATCGCGCTCGCGTCCGCCCCGCCCGTGCCCGCGTCCGCCTTGCTCGCGTCCACGCCCGCGTCCACCACGCTCGCGTCCGCGCCCGCATCCGCCACGCTCGCGCTCGTGCCGTACGTCCAGTCGAGGACCGACGCGATGCACACGGCCCCGCCGGTGCCCCCGGTGAAGCCCACGTACGCGGTGCTCCCGAGAATGCTGACGAGGTTCGTCGTGTAGTGCTGCGTGGCCGACGCGCCCGTGCTCTTGTCGGTGATCGTGACCGTGAGGGTGGCCCCGTCGTACGAGACGACCACGTGGAAGACGTGACCGCTGTGAAGGTCGACCCCGGACGGAGTCAGGTCGATGGCGGGAAGCGTGGGCTCCGCGCCGTTGGTGTAGAAGCCGGTCGAGTCGGTGCCCTCGCCCTGGTTGCTGTAGATGTCGAACTTGACCGCGGCGCTCGGCGAGATCCCGAAGTAGCCAAGGTCCTGGCCGTCGCTCCCGAGCGCCGTCGGGCCGACCGACTGCAGAACGAAGGCCATGCCGTCGGCGTTCGGGTCGAGGATCTGGATGTCGAAGGTCGAGCTGAACGTCGAGATCGGGATGGCCGACGTCGAGAACGCGCTCCCGGCTTGAGACGCGGCGTCGTTGACGAGGCGAAGCTGGGTGCCGACGATCGCGGCCGTGCCGTTCAGCGTGAGCGCTCCGTTCGCCGAGAATCCGGCGGAGAAGTCGAGAATGGTCCCGCCGTCGCTGCCCGTCCCGGCCGCGTCGACAGCGCCCGCGTCGACGGCGCCCGCGTCCACCGCGCCCGTGTCCACAGCGCCCGTGTCCACAGCGCCCGCGTCCACCGCGCCCGCGTCCACCGCGCCCGCGTCCACCGCGCCCGCGTCCACCGCGCCCACGTCCACGCCCGCATCCGCCGTGGTCGCGTCCGCCGTGGTCGCGTCCGCCGTGGTCGCGTCCACGGTGGTCGCGTCCACCGTGCCCGCGTCGCTTCCGCCCGTGCCCCCGCCCGTGCCGACGTCGTACGTCCAGTCGCGGACCGTGGCGGTGCACGTCCCGCCGCCGGTCCCTGCGGTGAAGCCCGCGTAGGCGGTGCTCCCGAGAAGGCTGACGAGGTTCGTCGTGTAGTGCTGGGTGGCCGTCGCGTACGTGGTCACGTCCGTCATCGTGACCGTGAGGGTCGCCCCGTCGTACGAGACGACGACGTGGATGACGTCACCGCTGTGCAGGTCGAGGCTGGACGGGGTGAGGTCGATCGAGGGAAGCGTCGGCACCGCGCCGTTGGTGTAGAAGCCGGTCGAGTTGTTGGTCTCGCCGCTGTTGCCGTAGATGTCGAACTTGATCGCGGCGCTCGGAGTGATGAGCGGTGCCGTGTTGCCGGGCGTCGGGCCGTAGCCCAGACCGCCGCCCGTGCCGCCGAGTGCCGTCGGACCCTGGGTCTGCAGGGTGAACGTCATGCCGTCGGCGGTCGGGTTGAGAATCTGGATGTCGAAGGTCGAGACGAAGTCGGCGACGCTGACCTGGGTGTTCGTGAAGACGCTGCCCGCGCCGCCCGTGGTCCCGGTGGCGACGAGCTGCATCACTCCACCCGGGAACGACGCCGTGCCGTTCGCGACCAGGCCGCTCGTGCTCGCGAAACCCGACGAGTAGTCGAGGACGCGAGTGAGAGGCCCGGCGTCCACGGTGAGGGGCGGCACCAGACCGTAGACCTGAACGACGTTCGAGAACGTCGCCAGGTAGACATGGCCGTTGGCCACGGTGGGCGGAGAGAACTTGGCGAAGTTGCCCACCGCGTCGGTGCTGACCTTGGTGCTGTTCCAGATCTCCCTGAGACTCGTCGCGTCGAACGCGCGGAGGACACCGGGCACCGTGGCGCTGCTCGCGTCCTGAGAGAGCGCCATGGACGTCCAGACGATCCCCGAGCCGGCCACGCCGCCGTTCGCAGATAGCGCGAGGATCCCGCCCGGCATTCCCGATGCGGCCTGGATCGTGCCAACTGGCCCTGTCGTGCTGAAGAGGCCAGTCCCCGTCTGGTACGTGAAAGACCGCAGATAGTCGTTGCAGCCGAAGGTGTAGATCGTCGGCCCGTTGGGGTTCGCCCCCCACGCGACCGGAGCCCCCAGGATCTCGCCGCTCTCGGCCTGGAACGACTGCACGATCTGCGTGTCGTTCGACGCGAACTTCCCCATGTTCGCCGGATCGACGACGTAGAGCTTCCCGGCCTTCGAGCCGGCCACGAGCATCGACGTCCCGGGGAAGACCATCGCCCCGCAGGACCCGAAGTCCTCGTCGAGATCGTTCCACGGGCTCCACGTCGACGGCGTGAAGTAGTCGGCGACCGCCAGCGTCTGCGGCGAGAGCTTGACCAGGCTCTCTCCGTAGTCGCTGGTACCGTCCCAGGTGCCGTTGGCGGTCACGTAGTAGACGTACCCGTTGGCGTCGATGGCCGGACCGTTGCCCGCTCCCCAGATGCCCCCCATCGTGCCGTTCGGCGTGTCGTTGAAGGCGGCGAGCTGGGCGAGCGTCGTCCCGTCGTAGGACATCACCCACCCGTGGTAGGGCCCCGTGTCGCAGTGAGACGACCACGCGATGAAGACGCGACCCTGCGAGAACGCGAGGGCAGCACGCTGGTTCTGGGTCTGAGGGTTGAAGGTGACGTTTCCGCCCACCGCGTCGATCCCGGTGCCCGGCACGGTGGCCTGGATGATGACCGGGCTGCCACTCCGCTCGGCGCCGGTCGTGACGCTGACGGCGTGCAGACGCTGCACGAAGTTGCTGTTCTCGAAGGTGCGGGCGACGAAGTACATCGTCCCGGCCGCCGCGTCGATCACCGGCGTTCCCATGATTCCGATGTTGCCGATGATGTCCTGGTAGGGCACGCAGCCTTGCCCGACCTGGCTGTTCAGGACCGGAACCCCGGCGCCATTGAAGTTGCTGTGCCAGAGGGGGGAGCCCAGAGCGTCGGCATCGAACGCGTAGACCGAGTTGCTCTGCGTCGCGGTGAACACGACGTTGTGCGTGCCGCCCGCGATCGACAGCTGCGACATGTAGAGCGGCTGCGCGTAGACGAGATCGTCGACGGGGAGCGAGAAGAGCTTCTGGAACTGGCTCGCCACCGTCTGCGGCACGAGCTGCGTCTCGGCCAGGTTGGCGCCCGTCCGCTGGTTGTCGTAGTGCCGCGTCAGCACGTTGACGGTGCTCACACTGGCCGCCGCGCTCGTGGTCGCCACGTGCTCGTCGACGGGGGAGCTCGAACAACCCACGACGCCCGCCAGGGCGAACAGAGCGACGAGCTTGAGACTCGGGGACAGGGCCATAGACGTTGCCTCCCACACCTAGAGCACCATGTACGAAAAGCGGGACGACGGCAGGAAACCGAAAGGTAGCGCGTACTGTCTACTACATGGCAGAGCTTGGCGCCATGGTAAGTACGAACACCCGAGTCAGTCCGACTTCGTTAGGCTTCGAAATGCCAATACCCGCGGCACATTGAGATGCCTCCCTTCACGCGTGGTGAGAGGAAGTAAGGGCGCCCGGACCTCTATTCGCAGGCGCAGCACCCGAACGTACCGGTCATCGTGCTCCTCTCGCCTCCGCGATGGCGTTCGCCACCTCCACTACGCCGGGCACGCGCGGCACGTCGAGGTGCCGGCCCTCGAGGTGACCGAGCGGGTCGACCAGCGCGACGCGGACGCCCGCGGCGCGCGCGCCGAGCACGTCGGTCGCGAAGTTGTCGCCCAGGTGCAGGGCGCGCGCGGGCGGGACGCCGAAGCGGTCGAGCGCGATCCGGAAGATGCGCGGGTCGGGCTTCTCCACGCCCCCCAGCCCGCTGTCGACCACGAGGTCCAGGACGCGCAGGATCCCCAGCTCTTCGAACAGCGCGGCCAGCATCCCCTCGGAGTTGCTGACGACGGCCACCCTCACGCCGGTCGCCCGCGCCCGGTCGAGCGCCTCGACGAAGCCCTCGGGCACCAGCGACCAGAGGTTGCGCGCGCAGTGATCGGTCCAGACACTGTCGAGGATCGCCGGCACGCGCTGCGGGGCCAGCCCTGCCAACGAGAGAATCGTCCCCACCGTCCTCCCCCAGCCGTGCGCCGCGGCCACGCCCGCGTGCGCCCACGCGAGCTCGTGAAGGCGCGCCTGCTCGTGGGCGTACTTCGCCTCTCCCTCCGCGCGGGCCAGCGCGGCGGCGGTCGTCTCGAACCCCTCGCGAGCGCACAGGCGCGCGAGGCGCGCGTGGTCGAGGAACACGACGGTGTTGCCGGCGTCGAGGCAGAGCAGGTCGACGTCGCGGACGAGCGCGGGGTCGATGGCGGACACTCGGCGGCTCAGAACGTCGTCTTGAACTCGCCCAGGTCGGTGCCCCCGGGCGACGACGCCGCCTTGTGCCTCGGCCTTCGCGGCTTCGGGGGCGCGCTCGGCGGCGTCGAGGCGCCGACCGAGGCCGTCGCCTCGGGCTCGGGAGTCGGCTCGGGCGGAGCCGCGGTCGGGGTCGGGGTCGGGGTCGGGGTCGGGGTCGGGGTCGGGATCGGGGTCGGGGTCGCGGTCGCGGTCGCGGTCGCGGTCGCGGTCGCGGTCGAGGTCGGGCCCCCCTGCTGCGCAGCAGGCCCTGTGGACGCGCCTCGACCGGACCCGTGGCTCATCACGAGCAGCAGCGCCAGCACCACCACGACGCCGGCCACCACTGCCATCACTACGCGCTTCGTCTGATCGCGCCCGAGCACGAACGTCGGGTCCGGCTCGGTCGCAGCCAGGTGGCGCGACTCGCGGACGTTGCTCCAGCCCGCGTCGAGGCCCAGCACCGGGGCCCGCCGATCGACCACGACCTTGGCCTCCTCGTCGGGCGCCCTCTGCGCCGCGTGGATACCGTGCTCGGCGTGGTACACGGCCGCAGCCTCGCCGTCGCTCTGGGGCTTGGTCTTGGTCCGGTCGGGGTGGGGGCTCGTCATGCCCTCGAGGAGCACCTCGACCGAGTCCTTCCTGCCTCCGACCGGCTCGAGTGCGAGGACGGCGGTCGGGCCCGGGACGAGCGCCGGTCGCACCGACGGCGGCGGCACGACGACGCCCATCGGCCCCGGCGGCGGCCTCGACTCGCCCGCGGGGGGACCCACGCCGGGGTCGGTCTTCGCCCGCTCGAGCTTGCGCCGGGGCGTCGAAGCGAGGTCCGCGAACGCCTCGGGGGTGCTCATCGGGGGCGGCGTCGCAAGATCCGAGTCCTCGTTGGTCATCGGCATCGGGCTTTCTCGCACGTGAGCGAGGTTCTAGCGCCGATCCACCCGCAGGACCAAACGAACGCCGGAAGAGAGCCCCTCGACGTTGGCCGCGCTCATGCATATAGATTCACTCGCATGACCATTCTGGGCGGATTCGGCGGCGGCGGACGCGGAGCGGGAGCGGCGGGCGCCCCGCCGGCCAAGAGCGGCGGCGCCATTGCGTACGTCACGGAGCGAGACTTCGAGCAAGAGGTGCTGCGGAGCGAGCTCCCTGTCCTGATGGAGTTCACCGCCGACTGGTGCCAGCCCTGCAAGGCGATCGCGCCCGAGGTCGAGGCCTTCGCGCGCGAGAACGCCGGCAAGGTCAAGGTCGTCAAGGTCGACATCGACAAGTCGCCCGTCATCGCCCAGCAGCTCCGCATCCAGAGCGTGCCGACCTTCATGGTCGTCGCCGAGGGGCGGATCCAGGACGGCGTCGTCGGCGCCATCCGCAAGAAGAAGATGCAGGAGATGGTCGAGCCCTTCCTGCCGCGCGCGGCGGGCGCGCTGAAGCCGGCCGAGATGGCGCAGCTGCTGACCGGCGGGGCGATCGTGCCGATCGACACGCGCGACGCGGCGGCCTTCGGGCGCGCGCACCTGCCCCGGGCGGTCAACATGCCGATCGAGAGCATCGAGACGCGCCTTGCGGAGCTGCACATGCTGCCGGGGCAGCCGGTGGTCTACTGCCGCGGGGGCGACAAGACGAAGGAGCTGAGCGAGAAGCTCACCGCGCAGGGGATGCCGGTGGCCTTCCTCGAGGGCGGAATGCTGGGCTGGGAAGCCGAGGGCCTTCCCGTGGAGCGCTGAGGACCTACACTGTACGAGCCGTTTTGCACTCCGCCGGCGGTGTATTCGAGCACTCGTACCGGACTGGGCCTATGCTGGCTGGGTGAGTAGCGAGCGCGAGAAGTCGACGATCCCGCCGGCCTTCGATCTCGCCAAGTTCGCTCGCGATTCCGACGCGAAGCTCCGCGCGGTGTCCGCGGCCGTCGAGGACACGGCGGAGCACATGCGCTCGGAGGTCCGCATCGCCACGAAGCCGGGCATGTCGGCGGTGCGCAACGACGAGGCGTGGGCGAGGACGCAGAACGGCGTGCCGGCGCTCGCGGTGCCCGCGCACAAGGTGAAGGACCTCCCGCTGGACCACAAGGCGGGGTTCCTGCTGTCGCTGATGGACGGGGCGACGGACTTGAGCACGCTGGTCGAGGTGTCCGCGATGGATCGCAACGAGGTGCTCCGGATCATCCGCGGGCTGCAGGAGTCGGGGGTCGTCGAGTTCAGGTAGGGAGCCGCCTCGTGGTAGTTCCCGGGACCCGTGCTCACTCTCTCTCGACGGCTCCGGCGGCAGTGGCTGCCGCTGGCCGCGCTGGTCGCGGTCGCGTCGCTGATGCTGCTCCACGCGCACGTCTACGCGAGCTTCCTCTCGGACGACGCGCTGATCTCGCTCCGCTACGCGCGCCGCCTCGTCGAGGGGCACGGCATGACCTGGACCGACGGAGAGCGCGTCGAGGGCTATACCGACCTGCTCTGGGTCCTGCTCGTCGCGGCTGGCGCGCGCGCGCACGCCGACTGCATTACCGCCGCGCTTGCTCTCGATCACGCCGGGGTGCTGCTCGCGGTGGCCGCCGTCGGCCTGTCGGCGCGAACAGGCACCTGGTCCACGGCGCGCCTGCTCACGGGCGGAGGCCTGCTCGCCGCGAGCGTACCGATGGCGGTATGGGCCAACGGGGGGCTCGAGCACGGATGGATGACCGGAGTGCTGGGGCTCGGACTGTTTCTCGTCGAGCGAGGGATCGGACGCGGGAGCGCTCCCCGATGGACGACGGGGCTCCCGCTCGCGGCACTCGCGATGCTGCGAGCGGACGGCATCCTTCTCGGGGTCCTCGCGGTGGGCGGAGCCGTGACGGTGGACGCCCTCACAGGAGGCCTTGCCGGGCTGCGGGCGGGCCGCGCGCTACGAGCGGCGCGCCGGTGGGCTCCCGTCGCCGCGCCGATGGCCGTCGCCGTCGCGGCGCAGCTCGCGTTCCGCCGGCTCTACTACGGCCAGTGGCAGCCGAACACCGCGCTGGCCAAGCTCGCCTTCAATCACCAGCGCCTGCTCGGCGGCCTCGACTACCTGAGCCGCGGGTACCGGGCGACCGCGGTGCTGGTGGCGCTCGCCCTCGTGGCCACTGTGCTACCCGGAAAGCCCTGGCGCTCGTTCGCCGTGATCCGGTGGACGGTGATCCTCGGGTGGACCGGGTACCTGGCGGCCGTGGGCGGGGACATCTTCCCCGGCTGGCGCCAGCTAATCTTCGTGTTCGTGCCCCTCGCCTTCTTTGCGGCGGATCTCGCCGAGCGGGCCGCCGGGCGCGCGGATGGGCGCCCGCGATGGATCGCGCTGGGCGTCGTCGTCCTCGCGACTGGCGCGCTCGCGCGCGCGCACCTCCTCGTCCAGAACGCCGACTCCGAGAACCGCCGCGCCGCCTACGAGCGGTGGGAGTGGGACGGCGTCGGTGTCGGCGCGCTGCTCAAGGAGGCCTTCGGCTCGAGAGCGCCCCTGCTCGCGGTGGACGCTGCCGGCGCGCTTCCCTACTGGTCGGGCCTGCCGAGCCTCGACATGCTCGGCCTCAACGACTCGTACATCGCTCATCATCCCCCGCCGACGTTCGGGCACGGAGAGATCGGGCACGAGCTCGGCGACGGGGCGTACGTGCTGCGCCGCGCGCCGGACATCATCGCATTCGACAACGCGGCGGGCTCCCGCGACCCGAACTTTCTGTCCGGCCGGCAGCTCCTCTCGATGCCGGAGTTCCGCCGGAGCTACCAGTGGATCCGGGTCGAGCCGATGACCGGCAACCGTGCACGCGGGGAGCTCTGGGTGAGGCGCGAAGGGGGGCGCCTCGGGGTCGTCCGGAGCGGGGATCGAATCGACGTGCCCGGCTATTTCGCCACCGGCGCCGAGTCGGACTCGGTCGCGCGCCCCGACGAACGCGGCGGCCTCGTCGCCGAAGCATCGGAGGGACGCTACGCGGTCCTGCCGGCCCTCGAGATCCCCGCCGGGCGCTGGCGCCTCACGATCGAGCCGCCCGACGCCGACGGTCGCGTCGTGGCGTTTCGTTGCGAGACCGGGTCCGTCCAGCCGCTCGGCCCGTCCGGCGACGTGATCGCCGTCGAGCGGAACCAGGCGCTCTCCGTCGCGGTGGCTCCGCGCCTCGGAAGCACAGGGACGACGCCGATCGAGAGGCTCACCTTCACGCGGGCGTCGGACGACGCTCCGTCCTTCCGCTGCCTCCCGGCAGGACAGCCGCTCTCCGTGCCTCTCGACGCGCTCTCCGCGCGCAAGCCGGACCATTTACCCTGGGCGCACCCGGCGAACCTCGTGGTCGGAAGCCTGGGGCTGGTCGTGAAGGTCGACGAGGCTCGACGGGTTCGCGCGATCGAGCTCAGCGCGGACAACGACGACGGCTACGGGCTGGAGATCCGACGAGGCGCCGAGGTCCTCTGGCGCGGCGAAGCAGGCCCCTCCCCCAACGGCGGTGGCCTGGCGTCGCGCCGCATCCTGCTTCCCCGGGAGATCGTGCTCGAGAAGGGCGACCTCGTAGCAGCGGCTCCCGTCTCCGGAGACGGCCGCAGCAGCGTGGGTCACCTAGTTCTCGAGCCCTGATCGACCTGGTCCCACAGGAGCCACATGAAGAGGCCGCGTCGGCGGCGGTGCTGCATGCCATCCATCGGTGACATCGGACGCGGCGCACCGCGTTCCCTTCCCTCTCGACGCCGCGGGGGCGAGCGCTTGACATTCAGTCGAGAGCTTGTATTTGCACATGCCTGGACAGATCGAAAACATACGGCACGGAAGCGAGGCTTCTTCCAATGACAGGTCCCAAGAACCTCGCCGTCGGCGCCTCGCGTCGGCGCCTGGCGCAGTAGGCCATTCAGTCGCTCGCCGACCGGGAGCTGTCTTCCCGCAACGTCCGCATGATGCGCTCCCGCGCCGCGGTGGCCGTTCGCCGGACCGATGGCGGCAAGTGCCCACCCCGGAGCACCGGGACGGCGAGCCACGCGACGACGCACACGAGGTGCATCATCGCGACCCACGCCGCGGCTCTCGCCAGCACCGGGGTCGCGCGCGGACGCGAGGCGCCGCGCCGCTCGACGAGCTGCCAGACGGCGTAGACGACTCCGATCACGAAAAACAGGACGGTGAAGCTCACCGTGAACGAGGTCCGTCCAGACGTCGCGCGCAGCCCCCACGCGCCGACGTCGTGCAGCAGCCCGCACGCGACGAAGGAGGCGAGCGCCGCGAGTGAGGCGGCCGGACGCATGGGGAGGCGCCGGTACAGCGCGCGCCCCACGGGACGGTACAGATACAGGTGGACCCAGCGCCCGATCCACGCGTTCCAGCGCTCCCAGAAGTCGCGCGGGGTGACGGCGAGCAGCGGATAGCGGTAGCGCTCGGGCAGGCGGAAGCCGAGCACGCGCATCCAGCCGATCTGGATGCTGGCGAGGCCGGAGTGCGCGCAGTAGAGGCCGAGCAGCAGCGGCAGCTGGCTGAGCACGAACGCCGCGTAGCCGGCGGGGCCCGTCACGGCGTCCAGGTCGCGCGGGCGCAGCCAGGGGACCTGCGCCACGGCGAGCAGCATGGCGTCGCGACCCACGAGCGTGACGGTGCCGAGGACGACCCGCGCGCCGCCGCGCCAGTCTGCACCGAGGGGAGACGTCTGCGACGGTCGCTCGGCGAAGACGAGCGTCGGATGCACCAGGAGAAAGGAGAGCGCGTCGCGCCAGGAGGGCCGCGCGCGCAGGCCGTCGACCGCGTAGCTGTGCGCCGACAGCGCTGCCTCCCAGCCGAAGATCACCATCGGCGCGACCCCGGGCGTCCTGACGAACAGGGCGGGCAGGGCGACGAAGAGCAGGCATCCGGCCACCAGAGCCGCCCCGCCCCGCAAGACGGATCGAGGGGCCCAGCGGCATAGCGCGTGGATCCCGAGGGCGCAGAGGGCGAAGTACGCGAAGAGCCCCGGGACGGGCGCCAGGTCGTGCACGAGCCCGGGCCGCCACCGCCAGGCGCCCAGCAGGAGCGCGAGGACGGCGGCGGCGGGCGCGAGGCGAGCCGCGGGACGCGCCCTCCGGGAGACGAGCGCCCACGCGGCGAACGGCAGCGAGCGGAAGAGCAGGACCCCGAGCGCCGCCGGTGAGCGGGAGAGCACCGCGGAGACAACGTCGCCCGGGGTCACGGCCGCCTCAGTACGAGAGCGTGGTGCCGGTGCCGTCGGAGGACTCGTTCACCCCGAATGGACAGCTCGACCCGAACGGCTGCGTGCTGTTGTTGATGTAGTACTGCTTCCACGTGGGGGAGAAGGTCCGCGTGGTCGGCATCGAGTTGGCCAGGATCGTGGTCGACGTACTCTCGTACAAGTTGTGGCTGAACACGACGCTGTCGGCCGGCAGGTCGTTGCACTGCGAGACGTTGTGGACCTCGAGAACGGCACCCTGCGCGGCCTTGAACACCTGCTTGCCAACGGCGCAGTCCACACCGTCCACAGTGAAGCCGGTCGATGTGTGGTTCGTCGAATCGGTGACGCTCACCTCCCACCTCTGAACTCCATTGGTGACGCTGATGATCGCCATGTGCCCCCCGATCGTGTCTCCGACTGCGGCCTTGAGGTACGACGTCTGGAAGTCCCACTGGGCACATCGCGCACCGCCGTTGACGAAGACCTCCGCCGTGGTGAACCAGCCGTTGGCCTTGGTCCAGCGCAACTCGGGCTGGAGGATCATGTTGTTGGCCTCGGGGGTCGTGAACGAGCCGAACATGATCAGCGTCTCGCCGGTCTCCGAATGCGTCGGCGCAGCCGGGACCGTCCAGCTGTTGCTCAGCGCGGTCAGATACGTGCTGCTGATCGCCTGGTCATTCAGGAGCCAGCCATTCAGCGTCCCACCGGGAACGCTGGACGCGCTGTCCGACGCGAGGGGCTTCTGCGCATTGGGCACGTCGTAGGGCGCGTAAGCGCAGTCGGGGAAGTCCGTCCGCTTTCCGTCGGCGGCGACGTACCCGTGGGCGTCGACGTGCGCTCCGTCGGGCGCCTGGTGGACGCACGACGGGTGCATCAAGTGCCCGCCGGCGACGTGGATCCAGTCCTTGTGCGGATCGTCCTGCGCCGCCCCGGGTGCCGCGCTCTGGGTGGTGAGGTCGGCCGACGTGGTGGTCGCCTCCTCGGAGCGCGGGGCCGCCCCTTGGCCGCAGGCAATGGCCAGAAGAGGACCGAGGACGAGGACTGTGCGCGCGTGCTTCATCGGATGACTCGCTTTCGTGGGAGACCGCTCGGTCTCGGGGTGGGTGCTGCGTTCGGATGGCGCGCTCGTCGAGCGCGGACGTCGCGTGTGTGCACCCCCCGTGCCGCGACCGGACCGCGCCGAGATCCGCGCGATCCGCCCCGTCCACGGCGCCTGGCCGGCGCACCGACCGTCCACCGACCCTCGGCCGACCGTCGGCCGACCGTCGGCCAACGGTCGGTCTACCGTCGAGCACCAGCAGCCAGCCCGCCCGTCAGGCGGGGATGACCCGCTCGACGACGCTCGCCCCGGCGCCGAACACGATGGCGTCGAGCAGGTGCTCGTCGTCCACCAGCTCCAGTGCCGGGTGATCGCGCCGGACGACGACCTCGCCGCCCGCGCCGGCGAACCCGCACGCCTGCGCGCCGTGCAGCGAGCCCTCTCGCCAGAGCCGCTCGGCTGGCGTCCCGTCCGCGGGGCGGAAGGTCACGCGCGCGCGCGAGCGCAGCCGCTCGAGCGTCTCGAGGGCGCGCAGGTCCTCGATGGGATCGACGAGGACGTGGCTGTCGACGCCGGTGCAGAGGCGGACCCCCGCAGCGCGCAGCGCCCCCAGATCCGGCAGACCAAATGGACCACCCTTCCAGCCCGAAGAGAATCCCGTAACACGCTCTCTGTGAACTCGGCGCTCTTGCTCGCTCGCGGGGCCAAGCGCTTGATCGCCTCGCGCTGCACCTTGCCCTTGGTGCCGCGGGCCTGGCGCGTGGCGACGTTCTTCGCCGCCGCGGCCACCTGCGTCGCGGGCTTCACGCTCGGCACCTTGGGAGGCGTGAAGCCGAAGTCCGTGAAGACCTGCGCGTCGCTGAACTCGTTGTGCACGAGCTGGCCGATGACGAGCCCCCAGGGAAGCGCTACCCTCTCTCTCGATGCCGCTTCGTTCTCGAAAGGCTCCTCCGTGAACGACACCGAATCCGCGTGCCGCAGCCGTCCAGCTCGATCTCTGCCTTGGACGTGGTCAAATGGTCGCTTCCAGCACCGGCGGAAGGCCCCTAAGCTCTTCTCCGTGAACTTGGCGCCCTTGCTCGTCCGCGAAGCCAAGCTCTACCTACTCGCCCACTCCGACTCGCTGGCCCGCAGAACCACCTCGTGAGCTCGGGGGTCTGGGTCATGTACCAGCCTCGAACGCACTGGTTCTCCCTCTCGAGGCGAACGAAGACATCCGGCTTGTCCTCGCGACAAGGACGGTCGCAATCGCAGATCACGGGGTGCTCGAGGAGCAGGTTCACACCACGCTGCCGCAGGTAGTCGATCGGAGCGTGCTTCAAGTGTCCGCGCGCCTTGAATTCGTCAGCGTCGTCGACGACGGGAAGCTTCATGTGTGCGACGAAGCGGTCGTTGAGCCCCCACTGATCGACCGTCGTCACATCCGGCATGTAGTAGGCCATCCCGGCAAGCGTCGTCGCGACGACCGTGCCCGGAGGTAGCGCTCGGCCGAGGGCACCGCCAACCTCCCTGGCCGTGCCGGCGTATCCGTTCATCTCCGCGAGTGACTCGCATGCCGAACCGCTTCTCGAGGATCGTCGGCACGACGGCGACGCCGATGGCGAGCGCTGCCCCGATCACCGGCACGGCGCGCGCCCCGATCCCCTCCGCGCCGACGATCGCAGCGCAGACGAGGAGCGGCCAGTACTTCCACATGAATCGATATTCCATGAAATCCCCGCCGACCCTGATCACGTAGGCGACGTGAAGGGCGCACGCGGTCGCTGCGTACACGAGAAACGAGGCGCGGGGCCCGCTGCGCACCGTGAAGAGCCCCGACGCCGCGAGCATCACGAGCACCATGACGCTCGGATACGACTGGACGAACGCCACGACGTACGCGAGGCCGGCGTCGACGTGGCTGTGGTCCGCCGCCTTCGCGTAGAACGTGTTGGGGACGAAGTCCCCGTAGTAGACGCGCTTCCAGGCGATGAACGCCGCGAGCCCGAGAGCGGCCAGGCCGAAGGTCGACACCATGTGCCTCGCGTACGACGAGACCGTGAGCCGCGAACGGAGGTGGTGTACGGCCGAGGCGAGCGCCGACGCGGCGAGCGCCAGCCCGACATCCAGGCGAGTGAGAACCGCGACGAGGGGCAAGAACGCAGCAAGCGCCCAGTGGGCGCGGCCGGGCCGCGACGCGAGGTGGTGGACGACGCCGATCGCTACGACGATGAGCGCGACGAACGAGGTCTCGAGCCCCGTCCCGGCGAACGGCGCGAGGCCCGAGGGGAGGACGAGGAGAGCAACGAGAGCCACGCAGGCAAGCCGGGCACGGCGAAAGGGGAGAACGGGGCGCGACGCAATCAGGGCCGCGAGCACGACCGTCGCCATGTAGGCCCCGACGCCCGCTGCGCGCGTCGCTGCCAGCGGGTCGCTACCGAGGCGGATCGCCGCGGCCGCGACGAGCACCCAGAGGAAGTTCGTGTACCCCTCGACCCGTTCGCCGGCGTTGTAGACGAGCCCCCGACCATGGACGAGATTCTCGGCGTACCGGAACGAGATCAGCGAGTCGTCGAACGTCACCTGCCCCGCGCGCCAGCGGACGAAGGCCCAGACGGCGAACGCGATCCCCACGGCCCACGCGAGGCCCCACCGCAGCCGCGACGCCAGGGTTCCCCGATCCCTCGTGAGCCTCGAGACAGCCTCGTTCGGCACCCTAGTCCCGCAGGAGCCACACGGTGAAGAGGCCCACGTCCGTGGCCGTCGTGGTCTGCGTAACGTGCAGCGGCTCGTCCCCCAGGTCGGCCGGCAGCTGCACCTGCAGGTACGTGAACAGCGACTGGTGCGGCGTGAACTTCACGGCGGGCATGGAGCGCCCGTTGACCGTGGTGAGCAGATCGCCGGCGTAAAACGCGTCCGTCCGGACGACCAGGCGGCCTCCACGGGGCGCCGGAGCGAGCGTGTACGTCGCCACACCGCCGTTGCGCAGGATGCCGCAGTCGTCCTTCACCAGGTACCCGTAGATGTCCATCAGGTCGCGCGGCACCCGCCGGGACTCGGCGATCTGCAGGTGGTGAGCGCTCTCGCTCGCCGGGGGGCCCACGTCGAGCACGTCGCCGACGGTGGACTGCCCGAGCAGCGGCGGCGGCATGAACGCCGCGTCGTGCCGCCGCGCTTGCCACACGGGTCCGGCGAGGACGAGCGCCACCGTGAGCAGGACCATCGCTCCCACTGTGAGCCCCTGCTGCCTCGCCGTCAGCTCGAAGGCCGGGCGCCAGAGCCAGCCGAGCGTCGACAGGACCAGGATGCACGCGATCCACCCGACGGACAGGAAGAAGCTCTGCGTGATCAGGTCCCCTTCGTACCGACGCATGAGGATCGCCGCGACGAGCGTCGCGAAGAGCACCGCGAAGCGCGCCCGGCCCCACGACGAGCCGCGGTTCGCGAGCATGACCCCCGCGAAGGCGCCGACGTAGATGGTGTAGTAGCCGGCGGGCATCGTCCAGAACACGAGCAGCCCCGAGCCGACCACCAGGCACGCCTCGGCCGGGCGCGAGCGCAGCGCGCCGGCGATCGTCCACACGGACAGCACCACCGCCAGGGCAAGATCGACGATCCGCCCCCGGTATGCCCTCGCGTTGAGCGCGCGGTTCCATTCGGGGTAGACCGTGTCCCCCGCCGCGAAGGCCTGGCGGCCCACCTCTCGGGCGAAGGTGACGACCTTCTTGATGCCGATATGGTTGTCGAAGAACGTCAGGTCGTGGGCAGAGATGCGATGGTGCCACTCGCTCCACGGGCCGGGGCCGTAGACGACGAGCGAGAGACCGATGAGCGTCGCGATGGCCACCGCCGCGCCGATGGCGACGCGCGTGACCGGCACGCGGTTGCCGGTCCGCACGGCCCTGTACCCCAGCGGCACCATGGCGCCGAAGAGAAACAGGAGGGGGAAGAACACCACCGCCGTGCAGGCGCCGAGCGAGGCCCCCGCCGCATACCAGCGGCGCCGCGCCAGGCTCGCCAGGCCGATCATCAGGAAAAAGAACCAGACCTGCCGGAGGAACGAGCCGCCCGTCCAGTTGTACGTGGTGACCGGCGCGTTCCCCATGACGACGAGCACGAAGAGCGCGGGCACCGGCCCGAACGCGTAGCAGATGGCGCCGACGCCGATTCCGATGAGGAGGAAGTCGAGGCCCCCGATCCACGTCCAGGTGGTCTCGTTCAGCGGGATGCGATTCGACACCGCCCCGCTCAGCACGGCGTAGCTGGGCGGCGGGTTGAACCCGTTGTCGAGCATGACGCCGTGCCACCAGTCGGTGTTCATCGTCTTCCCGCGCAGAAACGACATCTCCCTCTTGAAGTCGCTCCATCGCCCGGGGCTGAAGCGCGCCTTCACTGTGTCGAGCTGCGGCGCGTACTCGTCTCGGTACATGAACCGGGCGCTGCCCCGCAGATCGCGGATCCGGTCGAAGCGGATGGACTTGGTGGGCTCTTCGCGCCCGATCTCTTCGAGCGCGGCGACGGTGGCCACGTACATGTCGTAGTAGCCGAACTCTTTGAAGTACTTGCTGCCGAAATAGTAGTGATAGGCGTCGTGCGCGTGGAAGTTGTGGTGGCCGAACGACCCGTGATCGTGAAACTCCCCGAAGGTCGTGAACGCCCACAGCCCCAGGCACGCGAACGCTGCCATCAGAGCGCGGTGCGTGCGCTCCCAGCGCCGGAAGGTGCCCCAGGACGTGGCCACGATACCGCCGAGCCCGACGATGAGCAGCGGCAAGAGGGGCCGCAGAGGCACGAGGAACGGAGGCACCGCCGTTCTCTACAAGAAGCTGCCCCCGCTGACGAGCGCGAAGGGCGGCGCACCTCGATGCGTGACCGCGAGCATGAGGAGACCCCTACTTGAGGGGCGGGCCCGGCGGGGCGCGGGGCTTCCAGTCGGGATCGTGGGTGGGGGGGCTCGGGGCGGCGTCGGGCCGGTTCGAAGGGAGGACCGGCGACTGGGGGGCGCCGGCGTCCAGCAACGCATCGATGGGGGGTTCGTCCGGCTTGTGGCGGCGACCGACGGCGTAGAGGGTTCCGCCGACGGCGGCTGCCGTCATGGTCGCCGCGAGAAGGACAGCCCAGCGCGCGGGGGTCGACCGGGGCGGAGGCGGGGCGCCGGTGACCCAGCCATCGGCAGCGGGCGGAGCTTGCTCTGCGGCCTGCATCGCGCGGCCGATCTCCCTGCCGCGCTCGCGCGTGGCCTGCGGGTCAATGCCGGCCTGGCGGAGCTCGCGGTCCAGCTCTTCGTCGCTCAGCGCGAGGATGCGCTCGGCCTCGTCGGCCGCGTCTTGCTCCTCGATGAGGTCGAGGATCTCTTCGGGGGTGAGCTTGCGGGGGCTCATGGGGCTACCTCCTCGTCTTCGTCGGTGGACGCC
>PLYU01000377.1 GCA_003153495.1 Myxococcales bacterium | reverse complement strand
GGCGGGGGGAAGGCCGGGTTGGGGGGCCGCGAGAGCCAGGGCGGCTTCTTTCCACTAGCTGCCCAACGTCACGGCGCACTCTATTTTACGACCTTTCGTGCTCAAACACTCGGCCTCTTTGCGAAAGTAGGGCTAGCGGGAGGATTCAGCCGCAGAGGCGCAGAGGTCGCCGAGGAGAGAGAGCCCGGCCGTGGTCGACGAGCTGCGCGCGCGCACCGGATACAACCCGCGACAGCGGCACGGCACCGGGGTCGTGGCGGAGCGCAGTCACCTCGGCCACCCCAGTGACGTCGACGTCCCGGACAGCTGACCATTGGTCTCATCTCCGAAGGGGGGCCGCGCCGGACCGGAGCGCGAGCGCGCGGCCAGCCACGCCGGTCGCCTCGGGCGCCGGCTCGATGCGCGTTGAGGGCGTGGTGCGCAGGCAGGAAGCCTCGGGAGGCCGCTCGGCCAGACACTACACCGGCCCTCGGTCACCCAGCCTCGACGAGGACGCGACTTTACTCTAAACTTCGTCCTTCTGCCCGCGGTCTCAGACGCGGGCGAAAGTCGCCAGTGCACCGAATTTGTTCGTTATTTCTCGCGGCCGTCGCCTTGCTCAGCACTCTTGCGGCGCGCTCCGCCCCGCGCCGTGCAGATCCAGTTCCAGTTCTGAGAGAAGGGGGCACCGCGTGGGTGATTCCAACCCGGACAGCCTGAACGACACGACGCGCCGGAGTCGCGCGAAGCACCCGGTCAGCAGCGCCACGGTGCCCTGCCTCACCATCCTGTGCCATCCGGACCCCCGCCGCCTAGGAGAGCAGGTCCTCCTTGCCGGTCTGCTCGTCGGCAAGGCCGTCTCCGTCTCGCGGCTGGGACCGGCCTTCGCGCAACCCGACGGGGCCACAGCTGCGCGGCCGCTCGAGGATTCGCACGTCAGCCGCACGCCGCTCCAGATCACGTCGGCCCGCAGCGGCGCGACGTTCACGCTGACAGGTCCCCGCGGAGAGGCGACGGTCGACGGCCAGCCCCTCGATGGGAGCGAGACAGTGGTCCGCGAGAGGCTCGCGCGCGGGGTCGTGATCTTGCTCGGCGGGCATGTCCTGCTCCTGCTTCACCAGACGTGCAGCCCCGGGTACCATCCCATCGAGGGCATCGTCGGGCACAGCGACGCGATCGCGCTCGTGCGACAGGAGATCGCGGCCGTCGCAGCGTCGGACATCCCCGTGCTCGTCCGGGGCGAGACCGGGACCGGTAAGGAGCTCGTCGCCCGCGCCGTTCACGAGCAAAGCCGGCGCGCGCGCCACGAGTACGTCGCGGTGAACATGGCCACGCTCGCGTCCTCCGTCGCGGTCTCCACGCTCTTCGGGCACGGCAAGGGGGCGTTCACCGGCGCGCAGCAGCGCCACGCGGGGCTCTTCGAGCGTGCCTCGGGCGGAACCCTGTTTCTCGACGAGATCGGCGCGACGCCGTTGGTAGTGCAGCCGATGCTCCTGCGCGCGATCGAGAGCGGCACCATCCTGCCGCTCGGCGAGGAGGTTGCGCGTCCAGTCGACGTCCGCCTCGTGGCGGCAACCGACGCGGATCTGGAGCACGACGTCGAGGACGGGACATTTCGCGCGGCTCTCCTGCACCGCCTGGCAGGCTACGAGATTCGCGTTCCGCCGCTGCGCGAACGACGCGACGACATCCCGCGGCTCTTCGTGGCGTTGCTGGAGGCAGAGACGGCCCGCACCGCCGGGGAAGCGGCCGGGGGTGACCGACCGCGCGTTCCCGTCGACCTGATGATCCGTCTCGTCGGTCACCCGCTGCCGGGCAACGTCCGTCAGCTACGTAACGTGGTGCGCCAGATTGCCCTCGCAAGCGCGGGGCTCGCCGAGCTCGTCACCACCGCGGGCGTCGAGCGCTTGCTCGACGGCGGCCTCGAGCCCCCGGCGGCGCGACCAGCAGCCGCTTCGTCGCCTCCCCCCGGGCGCGGATCGAGCGTGAGCGACGAAGCTCTCCTCGCCGCCCTCGAGGAGAGTGACTGGTCGCCCGCGCGCGCTGCCACCAGGCTCGGGCTGGCCACGAGCACGCTCCACGACCTCATGCAGCGCCGTGGGATACGACGCGCCTCCGACCTGAGCGACGAGGACCTGCTCGCCGCCCATCGCAGCCTGAACGGCGACGTCGGCGCCATGGCGTCCCGGCTACGAGTCTCGCCCCGCGCGCTCTTGCTCGCGCTGAAGAGCCGCCGCATCGTCTAGCTCCGGGGACTCGAACACGGAGAGGGGCCCGACCGTCCTGCCATCGACGGTCGGGCCGCGTCCGGGACGGCGCGGTCAGTTCCGGTCGTTGTATGACCCGAACGACGCGGCACCCTCTTTGCCCGTATGCTAAATTGCCCGCGCCATGGCCAAGCACAGCTGGCGGACAATCGGAATTCAGTTCTGCGTTGCGGTCGCAATGCTGGCCGCATGCTCGGAGGTCAAACCACAGAGCGCTGCCCTATCCAGTCCTGCGCCGGATGCAGGTGCGGCTGTCGCACGGGATTCGGGCACGTCGGGCAAGCAGAACGACTCGGGCAGCACTCTGGTTGCGCACCCCGATGCCGGCGCCACGGCGGATGCAGCCAAGCCCACGGCGAAAGCCTGCAAGACTGACCAGGAGTGCGACGACGCGCTCTACTGCAGCGGCGTCGAGACCTGCAGCGCCGGCTTCTGCGCCAGCGTCGCGCAGCCACCCTGCAAGGGGCAGGTCTGCACCGAGAGCAGCAAGAGCTGCGGTGCGCCGGCCAACAACCAGACCGTCACGCTCGACCCCAGCGTGACATTCCAGACCATCAGCGGCTGGGAAGCGGTCGCCGAGGCGGGCCAGCTCACCGACAAGAGCGGCGCCAACTACGATGCGTACGCCGCGCAGCTCATCGACCAGGCCGTCAACGACCTCGGCATCACGCGCCTGCGCGTCGAGGTGCGTAGCGACGCCGAGAACACCGCCACCGACGGCAACGGCTACCTGATCGTCAACGACAACGCCGACCCCAACGTCATCAACTGGTCGGGTTTCCATTTCGCGCGCCTGGACACCACGATCCAGAAGCTCGTGCTCCCGATGAAGAAGGCCGTCGAGGCCAATGGCGAGAAGTTCACGATGCGCCTCGACTACGTCAGCTTCTTGCAGAACCAGCCGAGCCTGCACGCGCAGCAGCCCGCGGAGTACGCCGAGTTCGTGCTGGCCGTGTGCCAGCATCTCAAGGACACCTTCAACCTGCAGGCCGACGCGTGGGAAGTCATTCTCGAGCCCGACAACGTTGCGGCGTGGACGCCGCAGCGCATCGGCGCCGCGATCGTTGCGGCTTCGGGCGTGCTCAAGCAGAACGGCTTCAACCTCAGCTTCGTCGCACCGTCCAACACCAACATGACCGCCGCGGTCGACTACTACGACCAGATGATCCAAGTGCCCGGCGTGCTCCCCCTGCTCTCGGAGCTCTCCTACCATCGCTACGGCGGCGTCAGTGACGCCTCGCTCACGGCCATCGGCATGCGCTCCACCCGCGATCACATCGGCAGCGCGATGACCGAGTACATCGGTGCCACCTACAACGAGCTCTACAAAGACCTGTCGATGGCCAACAACACCGGCTGGGAGCAGTTCGTGCTCGCCTATCAGGTGCCGAACGATAACGCCGCACAATACTACCTGGTCGACAACTGGGGCTCTGCCAACCCGCAGATCGTGATGGGCAAGGCAACCAAGCTCCTGCGCCAGTACTTCAAGTTCATCCGTCCGGGCGCCGTGCGCATGCAGGCAACCTCCAGCGCGGGCAACTTCGAGCCGCTCGCGTTCACCAACCAGAGCGGCAAGGTAGTCACGGTGGTGAAGGCCTATGGCGCAGGCTCGTTCGCGATCGCTGCGCTGCCTGCCGGCAGCTACGGCGTCAAGTACACCACCGACTCCGAATACAACATCGACCTGCCGGACCAAGCCGTGTTCGGCGGCCAGCTGCTGGTGGCCAACATTCCCGCGGCTGGCGCGATCACCATCTACGGCAAGTGAGCATGGCTCACGGCGCGCGCTACCTCGCGTAGATCGTGATGCAACCCTCACCAAGATGCCGCAGGGCCTCCAGGAAGTGGCGTTCGACGCACTCGCGGCCGGCATGGCCCGGGCCGAGATCGAGAAGAAGAGCGGTCCACAGGCGGCCCGCGAGTTCGACCGGGGATATACGCACACCGAGTTGTTTGGCGTAACGGCCGGCCTCAGCGGAACGAGTGGCTGACAAATCGCCGCAAAGCAGCGATATGGGAACTCCTTGCACCCGTCCGGGCGCTTGCTTCGCCGGCGCTACTCTCAGCCTGCAGCGCCGCGCGGTCGGAGGGTGATGCGAGTGTACTGACCCGGCTGGCTCGCCACGTCGACCGCGTAGCCCGCGCCGGCCAGGTCATCGCGCACGGCTCCCAGGCCCACGCCGCGCCCCGCCAGCGCGCCGGTCTCACCGGATGTCGTGAGGCCAGCGACGAAGGCCAGCTCGGCCCGCTCGCGCTCGCCGGTGCCGCGAGCGGCCACGCCGATCTCCGCCGCGCGCTCGGCGAGGGCCGCGAGGTCCAGCCCGCGCCCGTCGTCCTCCACGACGATAGTGGGGGCCTCCTCGCCGCTCCGGACCGCCTGGATCCGGATCCTGCCGACCGGGGGCTTGCCGCCCGCCTTGCGGACGTCGGGTGTCTCGATGCCGTGAGCGATGGCGTTGCGCACGAGGTGGGTCAGCGCCGCGCCCAGCACCCGTGCCAGCTTCGGAGGTACGCGCACTTCGCGCCCCTCGACGTCCAGGTGAACCCTCTTGTGCTCCAGGTTGCCCCAGGTCGGCGCCATGTCGATGAGGCTCGCGGTGCTCTCGCCCAGCGGGCGCGCCGCGAGCCGGGCCACCGCCGCCAGCAGGTCGGCGTCGCCACGGGCCTCCGCCAGCGCCATGACGTTCGCCACGTCCGGCCGCTGCACGGTGACTTGGTTGAGCGCGGCCCTCCCGACCGGCGAGGCCGCGACGAACGCTTCGGCGCCCTGCTCGATGGCGTCGCTCGCCCGGGCGAGCCGCGCCACGAGCGCGTTGTGCACGGACCCCGTGGCGGCGAAACCGCCTTTTCGTGCCAGGGACCTCAGCTCGTCCAGCTCCCGCTCGAGCGTGGACGTCTCGGCCTCCAGCTCGCGCAGGTCGAACGCGCGCGCCTCACCCTTGATGGTGTGCACGTGGCGAAAGAGCTCGTCGATCTCCTCGGACCGGATCGTGCGCGCCTCGAGCCCGACGAGAGCCCGGCAGCGTTGGAGCCGCTCGCGGGCCGTTTCCATGAACTGCACGAAGACCTGACCGCCGCCGGCGACCAGGCGTTGCATCGCCGCCATTCGCCTGGCGTGCTCCTCTTCCTGAGTCTGCACCACGCGTTCGAGCGCCCTCGTCTCGCTGACGTCGGTGGCGAGGATCATCACCCGCTCCACGGTGCCGTCCTTCACGATGGGCCGCGCCTCGATTTCCAGGGGTACGGGACGTCCATCGCGGGTGATCACCAGCTCGCGGGGGGCGAGCAGCGCGAACTCGTCCCACCCCGCAGGGGGCATCGAGAACGCCATCGCCACCCACTCGCCGAAGGCTTGCGCGTCGAGGTCCTCGGCCGCTCCGTACAGCAGGTGCCGGACGTCGATCCCCTCGAGGCTCGGGCGGCCGAAGAGCCGCGTCGCCTGGCGCGACGTGGCGCCGACGACCCGGCCGTCGGGGCCGAACGCGAAGATGGCCTGCCGCATGTGGTCGAATAGGTCGCGCAGCTCCTGTCGCGCCGACTCCAGACGCTGCTCGCGATCGGCCAGCGCCAGGCTCATACGGTTGAACGCCCAGGCGAGCTCGCCGATCTCGTCCTGCGACCGAACGTCGACGCTTCCGCCCAGCTCTCCGCGTCCGATCCTCCGTGCTGCCCGCGTCAGCTTGCCCAGCGGAGCGACGATCTGGCGCCGCGTGATGGCGATGAGTAGCCCGGCCGTGCCGGCGGCCAGGGCGAAGGACAGCCCGAAGATCCGCGCCCGGCCCGCCCGGAAGGCCACGTTCTCTTCGGCGAGCGAGAAGACGAGCAGGGTGCGTCCGATGGCGCCGGTGCGCCTCGGCGACCGGACGACCCGGGCGACCCGCGCACGATCTCCCGCCACGATCACGCGGCCGAGCTCAGCGTCGGTCGGCATCGCCAGCGGCCCGCAGGTCTCTCGGCCGAGCTCCGCAACCAACCGCCCCCGTGCGGCGTCCCAGACGGCGGCGCAAGCCACGTCGCGGTTGGTGCCGAGGTAGGCGAGCTCCGCCTCGAGCTCGTCGGGCTCGGTGTCGACGAAGTCGAGCGGCGCCGCCACCGTGGCGGCGAAGAGGTCGGCCACCATCGACGCGGCCTGAGTCTTGGCGGCGACCAGCGCGGTCCACTCGTGCCGGGTCAGCTCGAAGAACAGGAGCGTCGAGACCACGGCGAGCACGCAGACGTTGGCCAGCGCCAGCTTCGTTCCCAGCGACGCCAGCGAGGCCCGGCGCACCGGCAGCGGGACGGTCGGGGGGGGGCGGGGGGGGGACGACGGGCGGGCCATGGCGCCGGTAGACTCGGCGCCGCGGAGGTCATCGTCAACGGCGTCCGGAGCTGCGTGGTCGATGCGGCGGCCGCGCCGACCCGGGCGCTTGGACCACGACTTCCCCGGCGCTGCAAAGGTGCTACAGCTGGGCGCCGCGCCGGACGGCTCGCCCTCGAACCAAGGGACGCCGGGCGCGACGGAGACTCGTCGTTCCCATGGGTGTAGTCGCGCGCGCTCCCCGGTCCAAGAGGGGGTTCCGCCCGCCGTGGCCCGCGGTGCTCTGCGCCCTCATTCTGTCCTCTATGCCCGCGCCGGATGCCCTCGGCGACAGCGTGGCGGTGCCCATCGCGATCCAGATCGCGCTGCTGGTGAAGATCGCGGCCTACGACCGGAACCTGGCGTCGCGTGGCACCGGAAGCGTCATGAGAGTGCTCATCCTCCAGCACGAAGCCGACCGGGACTCCGCGCGGGCGACCGAGCAGGTGAAGCACGCGCTGATGACCCAGCCCACGATCGCGGGACTTGCCCACGAGGAGCTCGTGACGACCTTCACCGGGACCGACGAGCTCGCCGCCACGTGCCGGGACGCCCACGTCGGGATCGTGTTTCTCACCCAGGGCTTCTCCGACGACAACGTGTCCGCCATCGTCAGGGGCCTCGACGGAGTCGACGTCCTCACGGCCGGCGCGGACCCGCGGTTCGTGCCGAGGGGCGTGGTCCTGGGCTTCGATCTGGTCTCGGGAAAGCCGAAGATGCTCGTCAACCTCGGTCAGGCGATGCGCCAGCACGTGAGCCTCAGCCCGCGCGTCCTCGCGCTGATGACGGTGTACCGATGAAGCGGGCCCTCGCACTGGCGCTCTCGCTGAGCGCGTTCTTCCTCCCGGCCTCGGCGCGCGCCGACGACGTGTCGGACATCGAAGGGATCCTCGACGAGTCGGTCGTGTCGACGGCGTCGAAGAAGGCAGAATCGGCGGGGATGGCCCCCGCCACGGTGACCACGATCACCGCCGAGGACCTCCGGCGCTTCGGGATCCGCTCGCTCGACGAAGCGCTGAACTACCTCTCGCTGGGCATGATCACCGAGAACCCGCGGGAGTCGGTGGAGATCGGCGCGCGGGGCGTGCTGCTCACCCACGACTACGGCAACCATGTCCTCTTGCTACTCGACGGGCACGTGGTCAACGAACAGTGGGCCGGGACCGCGTACTTCGACCGGGGGGCCGGCATCCCCTTCGAGCTCATCGACCACATCGAGGTAATCCTGGGGCCGGGCTCGGTGCTCTACGGGTCGAACGCGATGCTCGGCGTCATCAACGTCATCACCAAGCGCGCGAAGGACTTCTCCGGGCTGCGCGGCATCGTCGAATCGGAGGTGCCGATCTCGATCCGCGGAGCGACGGGGGTGGGCTACGAGCTCAAGGCGTTCGGCAAGCCCCTCGAGATCACCGGCCAGGTCGAGTACTACGGCTCGCGCGGTCCGGCCTCGTCGTTCGGGCCGCAGGACTACGGCCTCGATTCGGTCACGGGGCTCCCGAAGCGCTTTTCGTCGGTGGGCCCGACCACGGGGGTCTGGAGCTCGGCGGGGCAGCCCGACCTCTTCTCGACCGAGGTCCGGATGGGCTACCTCCGCCTCGTCTCGGGCGGCTTCGAGATGAGCGTGCGGGGCACTTCATTCAAGCGGTGGAACCCGTTCGGAGGCGACGTCGACATCGGCAGCACCCAGGGATACGAGCGCGATCGGTGGCTGTCGCTCGACGCCCGCTATCGCGCCACGCTGTCGCTCCGCACCGAGCTGCTCACGCGCCTCTACGGCGACCTCTACGACTACGGCGAGAACGACCCGATCGCGGCGGCCGAGGGCTGTCTCCCGGGCCAGACGGCGGGCTGCACGTACCGGCTTCGCGGCCGCGCGCGGTGGCTAGGCTCCGAGACGCAGATGTCGGTCGACTGGCTCCACGACGGGCGACTGGTCACCCTCGTCGGGGTCGACGCCCGGTTGAAGGAGACCGCGGGGTCGACGGGCGACTACGTGGACGCAGCCACGGGCGCATCCGGTCCTTCGCCGGCCCCGTCCACGGCGCTCGAGTCGCTGGTGGGCATCTACCTCCAGCAGACGCTGCCGGTCACGGGCTTCCTGTCGGTGAACGGCGGCCTGCGCGTCGACGCCGACGAGCGTGGCGACCTCGCCACGGCCAGCGCCGCCCATTCGTGGCTTGCGCATGCCTCCCCCCGGGTCGCTGCGGTCGTCACGCCGTGGTCCGGAGCCCACTTCAAGGCGGTCTACGCGGAAGCGTTCCGCTCGCCGTCGGCCTACGAGCGATTCTACTACGACCCCACGGCGCAGCTGCAGGTGCCCGACCTGCGCCCCGAGACGATGCGGTCGATCGAGGGCTCGTTCGAGCAACGGATCGGCCGGCAGCGCGTGTTCGTCAGCCTCTTCCGGGCGACGATGGACGACCTGGTCGTCACCCGGACGCTGGACGACGCCGCGGTCGCCGCCGCGATTGCCGATCAGCGGCTCGCGCCCGGTGTGACCGGGCCGGTCTCGCAGTACGCGAACGCGGCGTCCGTCCGCAGCGTCGGCTTCAACCTCGGCTTCGAGGGCACCTCCGCGTCTCGACGCTTGTTCTATGGCTTCGGTGTGACCGGGTCTCGCGCGCGGCAGGACCCGGGCGACGGGGCCCTCCCCGCCCCGCTTCCGGCCGCGGCGTCGGTCTTCGGCAACGCTCGTCTCGCGTTCGACCTGGGGGGCGGGCTGCCCACGCTGGCGCTCGCGGGGCGCTTCGCGGGCAAGCGGCCGATCGCGCTGTCGGAGTTCTCTCCGACGCCCTACGCCGCGCCGCTGGTCGAGCTTCGAGCCGCCGTCACCGGCGCGTTCCCGGGCGTCACCGGGCTGTCGTACCGGTTGACGGCCGACGGGCTTCTGACGGGCCAGACCCCGTATGCCGCGGGGCCGCTGACGTCGCCGACGCCGAGCTACCCCACGCAGGAGACCATGCCGCTCGATTCCTTCCGGGTCGGCGTGGGGCTGGAGTACCGGCTGCCGCTCTGACCCGTCGCCTTCGCGCGCGGGTCCGAGGCTACGGGGCGTCCTTCGGGGGCGTGCGCTGCGCTTGCATCTCGCGCATCTGCACGATGCGGAAGAGGGCGCGGAGCTGCCTCGCCAGCGCGGCTTCGTCGCCCTTGGCGGTCAGCACGCCGTCGAACCCGAGCGCCACGTGCTCTCTGCCGACCTGCGGGTCCGAGGTGTAGAGATAGAGGAGACACGGGTGGGTGCTCGACGTGGCCGCGTCCCGAAGCGACCGAACCACCGTGGCCCCGTCGATCCCCGGCATGTGGTAGTCGATCAGGATGAGGTCGCACGAGGGCAGGTAGCGCGCGTTGCCGACCGGGCGCGTCGTCGTCACCACGTCGTAGCCCTCTCCCTCGAGGGTGCGGCGGATCCGGTCGAGCATGATCTCGCTGTCGTCGATGACGAGGACCCGCCACCGCGCCAGGGCGCCCGTGACCGCCGGCGGTCCCTTGCTCGGTGTGGGCGTCGCGAGGGGGCCCGGCCGGCGCCACACGCCACTCGTCGTCGCCACGTCGGTCCAGCTCCTCGGCGAGGCGGACCGGCGCCCCGTCGTCGGGGTCTGGGCTTCGTGCGACGCCGATGTGGCCGCGGGCTCGCTCCCTTCTCGCAGGGAGCCGGCCCGCGGGGAGGGCTCCGCGAAGGGCGCCAGTGCCGCGAGCAGCTCGGCGAGGTCGGCGTATCGCTCGTCGCGACGGGGGGCCATGGCCATGGCGACCACTCGGCTCAGCGCCTCGGGAACCGCCGGAGCCACCTCGTGCAGCGGAGGCGCCTGCTGCGTGGTGATCTTCAGGACGACGCCCGCGGGGCTGTCCGCCGAGAACGGCAACCGGCCGGCGAGCGCGCGATAGAGCACCACGGCGAACGCATAGACGTCCACGCGCTGGTCGAGGACGGCGGCGTCGCCGAGCTGCTCGGGGGCCATGTAGTTGGGCGTCCCGAGGTGCGCGCCGGTCTCGGTCGTCGAGGAGACGTCGGAGCCGGCGTCAAGGATCTTCGCGATGCCGAAGTCGAGCACCTTGACGCCGCTGACCACGCCCGCGGCGTCCTCGCAGACGAAGATGTTCGCGGGCTTGAGATCCCGGTGGATCACCCCGTGCCGGTGCAGGGCGTGCATCCCGCGCATCGCCGGCAGGAGCAGCTCCAGCGCCCGCGCGACGGAGAGCGGCCCCGCCTCGCACACCTCGCTGAACGGGCGGCCGATCAGCCGCTCCATCACGAGGAAGATGGTGCCGGCGTGCTCGTCGACGTCGTAGACGTCGACGACGCCGGCGTGGTGCACACGCCCGGCCGCGCGCGCTTCGCGCACGAAGCGGCGCATCCATTCCGGGTCGCGGGCCAGCTCGGAGCGAAGCCACTTGATCGCGACCTCCCGCTCGGTGACGAGGTGACGCGCCCCGTATACCGTGCCGACACCCCCCCGACCGAGGACCTGCTCGATCCGGTACTTTCCGGCCAGGACTTCCCCGATGCGCGGGGCAGAGCCCTCGGGTGTGCGTGGGTCGACCTTCTCCACCGGGCTACCAGCTGGGCAACGACATCTACCACAAAGCCCCCGGGGTCTTGCCTCCCTCCGCCGCGGCTCAGCTACAACTCCCTAGGATTCCAGGCGAATCGTGCACGCCGCAACCTCCGCTCTGCGCGGGAATGCGATCAGGCCCTGGCCGCCGGGGGCGGCCGCAGCGTCGCAGAGCGCGAGGGCGCCGTCGGCGTCGGCGCTAGGGCCTCCGAGGAACTTCAGGTTCCAAAATGTACGTGTTTCTGCCGTCAGCGGAACGAGTGGCTGACAAAGGCGTGCTCACCTCGCTGAGCGCGGATACGAACACGGCCTGCGCCACGATGAGCTGGGCGGGCTCGAACAACACCTACTGCTGGGGGTACAACCCGTATGGAGGCCTCGGGAACAACACCACGACGAACAGCTCCTCTCCCGTCCAGGTCCAGGGGCTGACGTACCTCGGGTCGTCGAGGGTGTACGCCGGGAGTCGCTCCTGCTCGATCCTCAACTCCCAGGCGGGGGTCGCCTGCTGGGGCTACGGCGTGTACGGCCAGCTCGGCAACGGCGGCAACACGTCCTCGAGCACCGCTGCGCTCATCTCGCTGCGAGGAATCATCTCGATGGCGCTCGGCGCCTACCACACCTGCGCGCTCGACACGGCCGGCAAGGTCGACTGCTGGGGCGCGAACGGCAGCGGGCAGCTCGGGTTCGGGGACACGACCACGCGCACGACGCCCTCGGCGCTGACGGCTCTGACCAGCCCGACCGCCGAGATCGCCGCCGCCGGCAACTCCACCTGCGCGCGCACCGCCGCCAGCGCCGTCTACTGCTGCGGCGAGAACCTGGAGGGGCAAGTGGGCGACGGGTCGGCCCAGACGCGGCTCTCGCCCGTCCAGGTGCAGGGCCTGCCCGCCGCGGCAGTGTCGGTCCGCGGCGCTGGCGGCGGCGGAGGCCACTACTGCGCGCAGCTCGCCGACGCGAGCGTCTGGTGCTGGGGCCTCAACGTCTACGGCCAGCTCGGCGACGGGACGCACGCCAGCCGCTTCGCGCCCGTGCGCATGCAGCTCTGAGGCGGCGTGACGGCCGGGCGTCTACGACCCTCCGCTCGTCGCCGACGCCGTGAACGTCTCGCGCACCGTGGTGATGGCCGACTTGCTGCGCGGGAACACGGCGTCGCGCAGGGCGTCGGCGACACACGCCCTGGCGGCGGGGTCGAGGGCCTTGCTCCTGGCGCCGGTGACGGTGACGCCGATGAAGCGGCCGTCCTGGTCGATGCCGAAGTCGAGCGCCACCTTTCGGTGGGCCCCCATGCCGGCAGCGATGTAGGCGGCAACGCATTGCCAGAGCGCTTCCATGCGTCCGCGGATCTGTTCGTCGATGAGCGAGCGCGCCTCGGCGGCGGTCGAGGCGTAGGGTCGCTCGGGCGCAGGCTTGGAGACGCTCGCGCCGGCGGCGCCGACGGCACCGGTCCCGCCGGCGGCAGGCGCCGCGCCTCCACTCGCGGCGTTCGGCCCCGCGGTCGCCTCGGTGCTCGCGGTCGTGGTCGAGGGGGAAGAGGACGCGGCCGCCCCGGCGTCGGCCGAGGACTCGATGGCCGTCGCGGCGGCCCCGGCTGTTTCGGTCGCGCGCGCCGGTTGACTGGCGGTGGCGCCGCCGCATCCCGCGGACGCGATCATGGCGAGCAACGGAAGGGCGCGTCCGGCGGTCGTTCGCATGGCGGTCATCCTACGCCCGCGGCGACCGTACCGTCGTCCGAGGGCGCCACGCGCCCCACGACACGGTATCCGCCGCGGCATCAGGCCGCGGCATCAGGCTGCGGCCTCCCGCTGACGCGGCCATCCCCTCCCTTACGGCACCACATGCAACCGCTCCAGGAGCGGCGCCCTCGACGACGACGCTGACGACTTGGTTTCACTGGCTCTTGCCAGCGTCGGCGGGGCCATTGTGCAACAGACGGGCCGTAGTCATATCTTGCGCGACAGCCCGAAACGAAAAGCCCGTCCCACGAGAAATCGGTTCAGAGAGAGAGAGAGCCGGACTGGCCCTCTCGCAGCTCGCGCGATCGTTCGATGGTCGGCCGACCGTCGGCCGATGGTCGGGGCGTGCGACGGGACGGTGACGCCCGAGCGTCGAGGTCCGCGCGGCGTGCCCGCCACGCGCGAACCGACGGGGAAATGAGCCTTGCCGTCCCGCTCGCGCTCGCCGCCGCGTCGCTGGATCGGCGCTTGCGTAGAAGTCCGCCACACAAGGGGCGACCTGCTCGACCCCGCAAGGAGGGTTCAATCATGACTCGTATGACCATGGCCATCGCCGTCGCGGGCCTCGCGTGGGCGCTGGTCGGCTGCGGTGCCGAGGGCGGTCAGGGGGGCGCGGGAACGCGCGGGAGCGACACGGCACCGGTGGCCGCCCAGTCCGTCCAGAAGAACGACGTCGCCTTCGACCTCGCGACCTCGCCCGCCGCGGCTGCAGGCAAGCGCGTCGACGTGCTCGACGCCGAGCGCATGGTGCCCACCCACGCCGAGGACATCGCCACAGCGCTGGCGGCCGAGGCGCCCGGCGTGGGCCGCGGCTCGGTGACCCTCGGGGCCTTCCGCTGATCGGGCCGTGAACCTCAACCCATCGACCTTCGAGATCTTCCCATGAAAAACGTCATCGCTCTGCTCGCATTCAGCCTCCTCGCGCTCGCCTCGAAGAGCTCCTTCGCCTACTTCAAGGTGTGCAATAACCACCCGGCGACGATCTGGGTCGCCGACGCGAACTACCAGGCGAGCGTCACCAAGATCGCCGAAACGCCGGCCTGCTACACCGAGCAGATCCAGGGCTCGGGCTGTTACTACTCCGACTGGAAGGTGCAGGGCTGGTGGAAGCTCGCGACCGGCCAGTGCGCGACCACCATCAGCTCGGCGCTGACCAACACACGCGTGTACGTGGACATCGACGCCGCCGATGGCGCGACCCTTCCCAACAGCGCGACCCTCCAGGTGCAGCAAGCCGCCTTCTCCTTCGACGAGCAGGTGACGTCGCACGGGTCGCACTGCATCGAGGGCAGCGGCGTCTTCGACCCGTGCACCACCCAGCCGTACGGCGACGGCTTCCACGAGGTCTGGGTCGGCGGGTATTCCGACTTCGTCTTCACCGTGAACTGACGGCTGGCGCACGATGCCAGCAGAGGGGGGACCGGCCTCCCCACCGTCCGCATGCCGGCCCGCGCCCGACGGGCTACGCCGGGCGGACCGCTGGGGGGCCACCGCGCCTCGCCGGGGCAGTGATAGCCTGCCAGGGTGGTCCCTTGCGCCTCGTGCCTCGCCCCTCGAAGCCGGAGCTCGCGGTGGCCCTGCCGGCTCCGCAGCCGGCAGGGCCGTTCTACACGATGGAGCTTTTGCCCGGGCCAGGACCTGCGCAAGGCCGCGCCCCTGCCCTGCCGAGAGGCGTGCGGCTACCTGCGCGACGTGGCGACGTCGCTCGCGCTCCTGCACGCCCGGCGCCTCCTGCACCGCGACCTGAGCCCCGGCAACGCCCGCACGACGGGCGACGGCTGCAACTTCGGGGCGCTCGCGACGTTCGGCGCGTCGCAGCTGCTGGTGGGCACGCCGTCCGTCGTACCGCCCGAGGCGCTCGCGGGCGCGCCGCTCGACCAGCGCGCCGACCTCTAGCCCTACTTTCGCAAAGAGGCCGAGTGTTTGAGCACGAAAGGCCGTAAAATAGAGTGCGCCGTGACGTTGGGCAGCGAGTGGAAAGAA
>PLYU01000382.1 GCA_003153495.1 Myxococcales bacterium | reverse complement strand
CATCAGATCCATATCGCACTTTGTGCGATCTATTTCTTGGCACGCGCGCGACGGGTATATCCATGGCGTCGCTGGTCTGGCATTCGATGGGACATGTATCTATCGAAGATCCTCGAACGATTCATTCAACAGTCGCCCGTGAGCGTGATGTCGAGAGCCGCGATGGAGCATGCGCTGTCCGCTGCGGCATTGGACGCTATGTTCGACGAACACTCGGAGTACCAGTACACGCGTGACCTGCTGTTTTCGTCGATAGTGGACCTGATGGGCGTCGTGGTCTCCAAGAGCCAGCCGTCGGTTCACGCGGCGTTCCAGGCGGTCCATGACACTCTGCCAGTGTCCATCACGGCGCTATACAACAAGCTCAATCGGACCGAACCTGGGGTAGTGGCTGCGCTGGTCCGCCACACCGCGGATCGGTTGGCGCCCGTCATCAGCGCGATGAAGGGACAGATGCCGCCACGTCTCGCCGGGTTTCGCGTGAGGATCATCGACGGCAATCATCTCGCCGCAACGGAGCGGCGCCTTGAGGTGCTGCGCGGGAGCATTGCCGGTCCGCTGCCAGGCCACGCTCTGGTTGTGCTCGACCCCGACTTGATGTTGGCCGTCCACATGATCCCTTGTGAGGATGGGCATGCACAGGAACGGTCCCTCACCTCGCAGATTATCGACAAGGTTGCCGCGGGCGAAGTGTGGATCGCGGACCGCAACTTCTGCACCTCCCCGTTGTTGTCGGGCGTGGTTGATCAGGATGCCTACTACGTGATCCGACACCACGCGAACATGCCTATTGTGTCGGCTGGCAAGCTGCGCAAGCGCGGACGTACAACAACTGGGCAGGTGTTCGAGCAGGCTGTGACGCTCGCGAAGAGCGACGGCACGACGATGCGGGCACGTCGCATCGTCATTCTCCTCGACAAGCCGACGCGGGATGGCGACACGGAGATGGCCATCCTCACCAACCTGCCCGCCCGCGTTGCGAACGCGGTGGCTGTAGCGGAGCTGTATCGTGACCGATGGACGCTGGAGACGATGTTCCAGTCGCTGACCCAAATGCTCCAAGGGGAGATCGCCACGCTCGGATACCCGCAAGCCGCGCTGCTCGGATTCGGTGTCGCACTCACCGCCTACAACGTGCTGTCCACGGTGCAAGCGGCCTGCGTGCCCACTTCGGCGTGGAGACGGTCCAGAACGAGGTGTCCGGGTACTACATCGCCAACGAGGTCCGTTCGAAGTCGCCGGGCATGGCCATCGCCATCGACGCCGACGTGTGGGAGCCGTACCAGACGATGCCCCCCGCCACGCTCGCGAGAGAAATGCGTCGTTGGGCTTCCCACACACTGGCGAGCAAGTTCAAGAAACACCCACGCGGTCCCAAGAAGCCCGTCCCCAAGCGGACTCGGTTCCCCGACGAGACTCATGTGTCCACAGCACGGCTGTTGAGGGAAGCGCGGGGAAAGTCACCTTGAAAGGGCTGGTCGCTCGCCGATCCCGGTGCCTCACCCCCGATGCGTCGGTGACTCGCAGACAAAGCCCGAGAGCCTCAGCCCTTCTAGCAGGTCGCCCCTCAGCGCTTCGTCGGCCGTTACACGGGCGACGACGGCGCCCGGGTCCCGGGAGATCGCCGGCAACAGGGCGGCGAGCTCGCGGCCGGCGGCGCGCGCCTCGTCGAGGCGGCCGACGCGGGCCAGGCAGACGGCCCGGTCGAGCGGGTCCCAGGCGAGGTGGGGGGTGGTGATGGCCTTGGCCTCGAGCAGCGCGGCGGCGTAATCGCCGCGCCGGTACGCGTCCAGGCAGAGCGCGTGGCGCCACGCGGGGGGCCACGCGGGGGCATAGCGCGTCATCGTGCGCATGTGATCGCGGAGGATGGCCGTGCCCCGCTCCCAGCGGCCGGCAAGCGCGAGCAGGAGACCCGACGTGGAGGGGTCCTCGCCGAGGTCGAGGCCGGTCTCCGCCTCGGCCAGCGCACCGGGGCCGTCGCCGGCGTCGAGGAGGACGAAGGCGAGCGCGTGGTGAGGCCCCGCGGACGCGGGGTCCACCGCCAGGGCGCGGCGGGCCAAGCTGGCCGCCCACCGACGGCTGTCAGGACACGCCCCTGCCGTCCATCCCGACAGGCTGTGAAACACAGAGAAGGGCGCCAGGATCAACGACGCGTCCGGATCGCCCTCGAGGATGCGCTCACAGGCGCGCTGGAGCTCGACGCCGAGATCGGAATCGAAGGTCGCAAGCCACCGGGGAAAGCGGAGCGCCACATCGTAGGCGGCGAGCGCTGGGCGTTCGCCTCGCTCCCTGCCTTCGAGCCGGTGGACGGCGCCGAAAGGGAAACCGACCAGCTGCAGGGCGATCTCGCGGGCGATCTCGTCTTCGACCGCGAAGAGACGGTCGTCGGCGCCGACGCGGTCGTAGGCGTTTCCCCACACGAGAAGGCCGCGCGCGGTGTCGTGCAGCTTGGCCATGATCCGCAGTGCGCCGGGGATGATGCGCACGGTCCCCTCGAGCACGTAGCGCGCGCCCTGCGCCTGCGCCTCGTCCAGCGTGGTGGGGCGCGAGAGCAGCAGGACCCCGGGGGCGCGGGTGAAGAGGGCGCCCAGCCGGTCGGTGAGACCGTGGGCCAGCGCCCGGCCCCGGGCGCCCGGCGCGCCTCCCCACACCGCGTGCGGCTGCCCCGGGCCGGCGGCGGGGATCGCGGCGCTGGAGACGACGGTCTGCCCGGCGAAGGGCAGCACGGCCAGGACCGGCCCCTCGGTGTCGCCGACGCACTGCTCTCTGCTCGGAGGGATCGCCTTGGCGGGGGCACCGACGACGAAAGTGGGCACGTAGCTGCCGTGCGGCAGCACGACGCGCACCGAGGCTGGACCGGTCGAGGCGTAGTGGCGGTGGAGGGCCCGCCGGAGCTTGCTCATCTCGACGCGGACGATCGAGTCCTCGCTGGAGTCGAAGCCCTCGGGCCGCTCGAAGACGCGGGTGGCGACGAGCGGCGCCCGCAGCTCGCCGCCGCGCCCTTCGAGCACCTCCTCGACCAGGAAGCGGAGCAGGCGTATCTGGCGCGTCGAGCCGCCGAACGCGGGGCTCTGGTCGATCCGCGAGAGCTCCTCGACGACGGTGGCTCGGCTCGGCGGAGGCGCCGATGGGCGAGGAGGAGGAGACGACGGAAACCCCACCCCCCTCAGCATCGGACAGCTGCAGCCTGAATGCAACACGCGCGATTCACACGCGGCGGCATCGTGCTGAAACGAGCGAGGAACTCCAGGCCTCGAACGCGATTCACCGTGAACAACGTTGCGGCGTGCCGCGCCGACACTACAGTCGCGCCGCCCGGAAGATTCCGGGGGAGTCTTCCATCATGAGCACGCTGTCGCGGCCCCGTCGGTTTCAGGTGATCGGACCCATCGTCCGGTGGCTCCATGAGTGCGTCTTCGCACCCACGAAGGCCATGGCCGCGCTCGCGCTGCTGGTCCCTCTCACTGCGGTGTCCTGCGGCCGGCCGGACGGGACTCCACCCGTCGACACGACCGGCGTGACGTCGGAGGCATTGGCGTCGCAGGCAGCGTCGCAGGCGACCGCGTCGTCGATCTCGTCGAACTTCAACGGGGCCCCGATCGCCGCTGGCAGCACGATCTGGTTCAACAGCGTCGTCGACCTCGAATCTCCGCCCAATGCGGTCGCGCATATCGTCGTCTCCGGCGGCTACATCACGTTCAACGCCAAGAAGGTCGGCTACAACCTGCCCGTGCCGGACGGGGTCTTGACCATCGATCCGTCGGCGACTCACGCGACGACCACCTTCGACGCGACGGGCAAGTGGGAAACGGTCGTCCCGCCGCAGGCCGCCGGCAAGGCGTTCATCACGGGCCTGGCCTACCTGGTTCCGGCCAACTTGCCGGGTGACATCCACGGCGTCACGTGGCACGCGTCGTTCACCACCGACACCTCCGGGCTCTGCTTCCACTGGCAGTGGGGCGCGGCGGTGCAGTCGCGCTTCGGTCACAGCCACCGGGAGTCCAGGGTCAAGGCGTCCGACGACGGTCATTACTCGGACAACTCCGATCCGGCGGGCACCTGCGAAGGGTTCAAGGACTACGTGGTCCCGGGCGGCGGCGGCGAAGGCGGCGGCGGCGAGGACTACCGGGGCGGGCACAGCGACAGCCGCTCGGTCTGCCCGTCGCTCGACAAGTGCCAGGACCTGGTGACCTGTCCCGCGCCGCCCCCCTGCCGGACGCAGGGCGTCTGCCAGGCGGCGACGGGGACCTGCACGACGCCGAGCGCGCCCAACGGCAGCGCGTGCACGATCGCCAACGCGACGGCGAGCTGCCAGTCGGGGGCGTGCGCGCTCACCGCGTGCAACGCGGGCTACGCCGACTGCAACGGCACGCTCGCCGACGGCTGCGAGACGCCGAACACCACGACGTCGAACTGCGGCACCTGCGGCAACGCCTGCGCCTCGGGCGCCAACTCGACGGCGGCGTGCGTCTCCGGCGCCTGCGCCCTCAACTGCGTGGCGGGGTTCTCGAACTGCGACAGCAACGCGGCGAACGGCTGCGAGCTGGCCACGTCGGCCGATAGCTCCAACTGCGGCGGCTGCGGCGTCGTCTGCCAGAACCACGACACCTGCGTCGCCAGCTCCTGCGGCACTCTGTCGTGTCAGGCCGGCTACGCCGACTGCGATAAGAACCCGGCCAACGGCTGCGAGGTGACCCTGGCGACGGACGTCTCCAGCTGCGGCCAGTGCGGACATGCCTGCTCCATCCCGAGCGCGAGCGCCAGCTGCAGCGGCGGGGCGTGCGTCATGGGCGCGTGCGCGGCCGGCCACCTGAACTGCGACCGCCTCGCGTCCGACGGTTGCGAGGTCGACGCGACCGCCGACGTCAACAACTGCGGCGGCTGCGGCCAGGTGTGCTCGCTGCCTAACGCGACGCCCGCCTGCTCCGCGGGCGCCTGCGCGGTGTCGGCCTGCAACAGCGGCGCGGCCGACTGCGACCACAAGGCGGCCGACGGGTGCGAGGTCAACACGTTGACCGACATCGCCAACTGCGGCGGCTGCGGCACGGTCTGCGCCGCGGCGCCGAACGCGTCGGGTACCTGCACGGCGGGCGCGTGCGGCATCGCCTGCGGGGCCGGCTTCGCCAACTGCGACGGCAACAGCGCCAACGGATGCGAGACCCCGGTCTCCGCCGACGTGTCAAACTGCGGTGGCTGCGGCGTCAAGTGCGCCAACGCGGAGGGCTGCGTCGCGGGCGTGTGCACCACCGCGGTCTGCCAGACGGGCTACGCCGACTGCAACAAGAGCAGCGCCGACGGCTGCGAGGTGACGCTCGGCACCGACTCAAGCAACTGCGGCCAGTGCGGGAGCAAGTGCGCCTTCGCGAACGCGCCGGCCAGCTGCAGCGGCGGGACGTGCGTGATGGGCGCCTGCTCGGCAGGCTACGCCGACTGCGACGGCAACCCGTCGAACGGCTGCGAGGTCAGCACCGCGACGGACGCGCTCAACTGCGGGTCCTGCGGCGGCGTCTGCTCGCTGCCGAACGCCACGGCGGCGTGCGCGGCCAGCGCGTGCGCGGTGGCCGTGTGCAACGGTGGCTACGCCAACTGCGACGGCAATCCCGCCAACGGCTGCGAGGTCAAGACCACCAGCGACGTCAACAACTGCGGCGTCTGCGGCAACGTCTGCCCGGGGGGAGCCAACGGCTCGCCGACGTGCGTCCAGAGTACTTGCGGCATCGCCTGCACGGCGGGCTTCGCCGACTGCGACGGCAACGCCGCCAACGGCTGCGAGGTCAAGACCACCAGCGACGTCCTCAACTGCGGCACCTGCGGGACCGCCTGTCAGAACGAGGAGACGTGCCAGTCGGGCGCGTGCTCGGCGACGGTCTGCCAGGCCGGCTTCGCGAAATGTGACGGCAACGCCGCCAACGGCTGCGAGGTCAATGCCAGCATCGACCTGAACAACTGCGGCGGCTGCGGCATCGTCTGCGCCTTCGCGAATGCCCGCGCCGCGTGCTCCAGTGGCGTCTGCGCCATCGCCACGTGCAGCGCGGGCTTCGCCAACTGCGACGGAAACCAGGCGAACGGCTGCGAGGTCGCGACGACCACCGACAGCAACAACTGCGGCAGCTGCGGCGCGGCGTGCCTCAACCAGGAGACCTGCCAGACGAGCGCGTGCTCGGCGGCGGTGTGCCAGCCCGGCTACGGCAACTGCGACGGCAACGCGGCGAACGGCTGCGAGGTGAACCTCAACGGCGAGGCGAACAACTGCGGTGTCTGCGGGAAGGCCTGCGCGTTCGCGAACGCGGGCGCGCTTTGCGCGAACGGCGGCTGCGCGATGGGTCCCTGCGCCCCAGGCTTCATGGACTGCGACGGCAACCCCGCGAACGGCTGCGAAGTCAACACGCAGGGCGACGGAAGCAACTGCGGCGCCTGCGGCGTGACCTGCACGAACCACGACACCTGCCAGTCGGGCGCCTGCACCTCGCTCGTCTGCCAGCCCGGCTACGCCGACTGCAACGGCGTGCCCGCAGACGGCTGCGAAACGAGCACGCAGACCGACCCGAGCAACTGCAACGCTTGCGGCAACCTGTGCAGCTACGCGAACGCGAGCGGACAGTGCGCCGCCAGCGGGTGCGCCATGGGCGCTTGCAACCTGGGCTACGCCGACTGCGACCACAGCGCGGCGAACGGCTGCGAGGTCAACACGATCGCCGACCTCAACAACTGCGGCGGCTGCGGCGCGGCTTGCTCGCTGCCCAACGCGGCACCCGCGTGCGTGGGGGGCAGCTGCGCGGTGGCTGCCTGCAACTCCGGCTTCGCCGACTGCAACGGCGTGTCCACCGACGGCTGCGAGGTCTCGCTCACGGCGGACGTGAGCAACTGCGGCGGATGCGGCCACTTCTGCGCTCACGCCCCCAACTCCCAGCCGACGTGCACCCCCGGCCGCGGCTGCGGCGTTGCGTGTGCGCCCGGCTTCGCGGACTGCAACAACAATCCGGCCGACGGGTGTGAGATCCTTACGGAGAGGGACACCAACAATTGCGGCGTGTGCGGCCGCGTGTGCAATACGCCCAACGCGACGCCAGCGTGCCTCAACGGAGGCGCGTGCATGGTCGCGGCATGCAATCCAGGGTTCGCCGACTGCGACGGGATTCCTCAAAATGGCTGCGAGGTCGATCTCACCAAGGACGTCAACAACTGTGGGGCCTGCGGCAACGTTTGCCCGGGCGGAGCCAACGCATCATGCGCGAACTCCGCGTGTGTGGTTCAATGCACGAGCGGATCCACCTCTACGCCGACCGTAGCCACGTCTTACAGAGACATGGTCCTGGCTGACTTGCCGTTCGGGTATTGGCGGATGGAGGAAGTTTCGATCGGTCAACCGGCTACCGACCAGATCTTGCCGGGCCATCCCGGAACCTATCTGAATGGGATCACGCTGAGCGCGCCAAGTGCGTCGCCACTGCTCGGTCACGCCGCACACTTCGATGGGGCAGACCAGGCGGGCGCGACACGGATTGAACTGTCGGTCTTTCATCCGGGCGACGCGATTACAGTGGAAGCGTGGGTGCGCGCGGAGGGTCCGCTCAAGGCGTACAACGCCATCGTCGCGCGGTGGGACGGCAGCTACGAACTCGACGTGACGGGGGCGCTCATGGGCAACTTCGTCGTTCACAACAGCGCGGGCGCCTTTGCTCTGGCGCAAACCCCGCGACCACTGGTGCTCGGCAGGTGGCATCACATCGCGGGCGTGTTTGCCGGAGGCGTGGCCACCGTATATCTCGACGGCCTCGCAGGAACGCCGGCAGTCGTCGGGGGAGTGCTAGCCAACGCAGGACCCGGTCCCGTTGAAATCGGCGCCACCCGCGTCGGCGAGCCGCAGCCGCAGCGATTCACCTGGACGGGCGCAATCGACGAAGTGGCCATCTATGCCAAAGATCTCGGCGCGAACGCGATTCAGCGACACTTTGCCGCGATCGCGGCGTGCATCAAATAATGGTCCAAGTGGGCGTGTGGGTCCACATCCATTCAGGTCGTGAATTGATCGCGTGACTGCAACGAGACGTGGGGAGGTCGTTGTTCGCTTGCGATCGCCGGCTGAACGAGGCCGCACGATGAACATTCGATGTCCACGCAGCTGAGCTCTACTATTTGTCGCCGACAAACACGAGCTGCAGGAATAGGCAGCCCCAAGAGGAGATGCGCAAGATGGCAAGAGTGATGATGAAGTTATCCGAGTTTGCGACGTGCGCTCTGGCCGTTGGCTTGATGGCAACCCCTCTCTTGCAGGCGTGCAGTGCGGGAGATCAGAAGACGGTCAATTCAGAGGGGACCGGGACGGTCGGGATGGAGATCACCGCTCCCGACGGAAGCAACATAGGCTCGGTCAGTTACACGATTTCGGGTGGCCCTACGGCGAAGTCGGGCGCTCTCGACGTCAGCAAGAGCAACTCGATAGCCGCCGTCATTGGCGGGCTCGTAGCAGGAGGCGGATACATGCTCGCCTTGAGCGCCGCGTCGAGCACGGGGGATACTTGCGCCGGATCGGCGGGTCCGTTCACCGTGAGAGCGAACGCCACGATTCCCGTTGCGATCGTGCTCACCTGCCACGCCAAGCGCCAAAACGGCAGCATCGCCATAAACGGCACGGTCGACGTCTGCCCCGGAATCGATTCGATCGGCGCTTCGCCTTCGGAAGCAGCCGTGGGCAATGACATCACGGTGACCGCAGTGGCAACCCCCGACGAGACCGCGATCGGTTTCCCGCTCGCGTATACGTGGACAGGGGCTACGTCGTCGGCGGGGGGGGCGGCGACATTCCACTGCTCGGCGGGCGGCTCGTTTCCGATCACGGTGCGCGTCGCCAATGGCGATCCGGCTTGCGATCCCACCGATCCGTCGGCGAACGCTACGATCAACGTGTCGTGCACGACCGGCAGCCCTGGTGGCGACGGCGGGCTCGATTCGGGCAGCAGCTCGGGGGGCTCGGGAAGCTCGGGAGGTAGCTCTGGGAGCAGCTCGGGAAGCTCCGGCAGTAGCTCCGGCGGCAGCTCGGGAGGTGCCTCCGACAGCGGAACACCCGACGGTTCCGCATCGGGCAACGTTCGCGTGGCCAGCGGTGGATCGCATAGCTGCGCGCGCCTGACCGATGGCACCGTGAAGTGCTGGGGCGCCAACAACGCCGGACAGCTCGGCGACGGAACGACGAACAACCGCGTTTCCCCCGTAGCCGTTTTCGGCCTGACCGGTGCCATCGATGTCGTCGCCGGCACCAACCACAGCTGCGCCCTTCTCTCCGGCGGGACGGTCAAGTGCTGGGGCGACAACAGCTATGGAGCGATCGGCGACGGGACGACGACCAACCGGGCGTCCGCTACGCAGGTATCGCAGCTTTCGGGAGTTACGGCGATCTCCGCCAACAACCAGGATACGTGCGCCCTTCTCTCCGACCTTACGGTGCGCTGCTGGGGAGACAACTCGTATGGGCAGCTCGGCGACGGATCGACCGTGACTCGGCCGGTTCCTGCTGTGGTCAGCGGCCTCTCGGGTGTCGTCGCCCTCTCCGTAGGAGGAACTCATACTTGCGCCGTTTTGGGATCTGGAGGCGTGAGCTGCTGGGGCTACAACGGTTACAGCGAGCTCGGAGACGGCACGACGACCGCCCGCTCCACACCGGTCTCGGTCGGCGGGCTCCTCATCCCGGCAATAGGCGTCGCCGTGGGCCAGGATCACACGTGCGTTCTTCAGAACGACCACACCGTGCGCTGCTGGGGCTGGGGTGGTTATGGTCAGCTCGGGGATGGAACGACAATGAACCGATCGGGACCGACCGCCGACCCGGGCTTGAACATGGTGACCGCGCTTGCCGCCGGCGATGTCTACACGTGCGCTGTGCTCGGCAACGGATCGGTGGATTGTTGGGGCGCCAATGCCCACGGACAGCTCGGAGACGGCACCGCCACTGGGCGCATGACGCCGGTTGCTTCGTCCACCGTGGGCACGGTGGTGACGGTGGGCGCGAGCAACGCTTCCGCTTCCGGTTATTTGTCGCACACCTGCGCAAGCTTTGCCGATGGATCGGTAAACTGCTGGGGATACAACGCGCAAGGACAAGTCGGCAACGGCACGACGACCAACACATCGCTGCCGACGCCGGTGTCCCTCTGAATCGATTCGTGTAGGCGCGGCCGGGGTCGAGGCGCGGACCGCACGCCCTCGGCCTCGGCCCCGAGGTCCCGTTGGCGGCCTCGGGTCTGCTCCGTCCGGGCGCTTGCTTCACTTATCGTGCGCCAAGAAAGCCTTGATGAGGAGGAAGCCATGTGACGCCCACGCGAGCTGAAACCTGATGTCGCGATCTAGCGGGTTGAACTCCCGCCCGGCCAAGGCAGGGCCGCCAGCCGGAAGCGAGTCTTGCGTGGTGCCTGGGTGACCAGGGCTGCGAAGACCCAACGGACTATCTTCACGCCACCGCGCGCAAATCGATCCGGGTAGCCTCCGGCAACGCTGGCTCAGAGCCGCTCCCCCCGGCCCCCCACCCGAACGGGGCGTACCGGGCCGAGTGTGATCGCGTCGAGGTGACACCGGCGAAGATTCGCGGATAGGGGTCGCGTCCTACCTTCTACCGTCCGCGCAGACACCTTCACGATCTCACAGGACGGCGGATGAGCCGCCCCGCGCCAGAAGTGCGGCGACCCGACGATCGCGGTCCTCGCTCGGAGGATCGCGTCCTCCCGTCGGACGATCGCGACTCTGGGTAGACGAGTCGCGCTCCTCCGACCGACGATCGCGGTTCTGGGTCGGAGAACGGCGTCCTCCCGCCCGACGGTCGCGACTCTGGGTCGGAGAGTCGCNNTCTTCCGTCCGACGATCGCGACTCTCGGTCGGAGAGTCGCGTCCGTCCGTCGGACGGTCACGGTTCTCGGCTGCGGGACTCGGCGGTCCTGGGTCGCCCGCTTTTTTTTTTGCTCCGTAACCTCCCGACACTCCTCGACTCCCAAAAATACTTTGGCCCCTCCGCGGCAAATCGGGCCTCGACGCGGGCCTAACAGGGTGGAAGCACGACGAGACGCCCGCCGGGCAATACGGCTCCTGCGCGCGCCGACACGTGCTGCGATCATTTGCGACCTCCGAATAGGGCGACGCCGAGCAGTGCGAGTCCGCCGAGGATGGCGACCTCCGGCCCGAGGATCCCCCCAAGCCCCCCACCCGCGGGGGGTACCTTGCAGGGATCTCTCACGGCCTGCGCGCGGAACCGACGCAGGGACCTCGACGGCAAGCCCTCCACGCGTTCGGGTGGGTGGCTTGGAGGGAGCGGCCGCGCTCCCTCCATCTACAGATCGATCCCTTGTGCCGAGCGGAGCCTGCGAAGCGGACGGACAGCCCTGCGTGCATCACCAAGCGAGGCAGGCGGAGCGAAGGCCTGGACTGACCCTTCGGACACGACGTCGAGAGACGCTGGATTCTCGTGGCCGAGCGGAGTATTCGCCTCGCCCGATGAAGCGACTCGCCCTTTCCACGTCCATCCTCGCGGCCGCCCTCGTCGTCAGCAGCGCCCTCGCGCAGTCCGCGCCGCCGGAGCCCACCGGTGCCCCGCCGCCCGAAGCGAAGGCCCTCGTCGAGGCCCCCAAGGCCCCGGCGGAGGCACCCGCGCTCGCCAAGCCGGTCGACGGCACCAGCGCGACGGTCTCGGCGGGCGGTCAGTTCGCGACCGGCAACTCGCGCACGATGGCGGCGACGGCGAACGGAGTGTTCGAGACTCGCTTCAACGGCAACGGCATCGGCGCGTCGGTCCTGGGCAACTACGGGCAGGGAGCTCCCCCGGGCAAGCCCGTCGTCGTGACCAGCGAGAACCTGCAGGGCCGCCTTCGCTACGACCGCTACCTCGCCGACCGCGCCAGCGTGTTCGCGATCGCGACCGGGCGTCACGATCGCTTCCAGGGCCTCGGCTTCCGGCTCAATCTGGACCCCGGCGTGAAGTACCTGTTCCTCGAGGAGCAGGCCGACGCGCTCTGGGCCGAGGCCGGCTACGACTTCCAGTACGACATCCGGCGAGACGAGGCGCGCGTGCAGACCGACGCGAGCGGCGCCACCGTCGTCGACGCCAGCGGCAACCCGATCCTCCTCGACAAGACGGCCACGGACCACTCCGGACGCCTCTTCGCCGGCATGAGGCACGGTTTCAACGAAGCGGTCACTCTGTCGGTGGGCCTGGAGTACCTGCAGAGCGTCGTCGAGTCGACGCGCTACCGGGTGAACTTCGACGCGCTCTTCGCCGCCAAGGTCGGCGGCGGCCTCGCGCTCGGCCTCGGGTTCGGGCTGCGGTACGACCACGCGCCGCTCCCCGGCATCCTCGAGCTGGACACCCAGAGCACTCTGAGCCTCATCTACGCATACAGCGACGCGCCCGCGAAGCCCGCCCAGTAGCCCCCAGCCCCGGAGACTCCCATGGCCTTCATCGACGACTTCAAGAAGTTCGCGTTCAAGGGGAACGTCGTCGACCTGGCGGTCGGGGTCGTCATCGGCGGGGCGTTCGGCAAGATCGTCTCCGCGCTCGTGGCGGACTTCATCATGCCGATCGTCGCGCTCGTGATGCCGAGCGGCGACTGGCGCGCGAGCGGCATCGTCCTCAAGCACGCGGCCGACGCGAAGGACGACGTGTTGCTCAAGTGGGGCGACTTCGCGGGGGCCATCCTCGACTTTCTCATCGTGGCGCTGGTGCTCTTCATCGTCGTCGCGAAGATCATCAAGGCCGCCGAGGGTCGGCTGAGCAAGCCCGCCCCCGCCTCAGCCCCCACGACCAAGCCGTGTCCGTTCTGCCTGGAGACCGTCCCGCTTGCCGCGACGCGTTGCAGGGCCTGCACCTCGACCTTCACCTGAGGGCAGGTTGGACGCGCGGCGCGGTGTGCTAGAAAAGGGCGCGTGCCCCGACAACTAGCATCTCGATTGAACGCCGTGGCGCCCAGCGTCACGCTCGCGATGAACACCAAGGCCCTCGAGCTGAAGGCCAAGGGGGTCGACGTCTTCGCCTTCGGCGTCGGCGAGCCCGACTTCGAGCCGCCCGCTCACGTCCTCGACGCCGCCAAGCGCGCCATCGACGCCGGCTGCTCGAAGTACACCGCCGTCACTGGCATCCCCGCGCTCAAGGAGGCCATCTGCGACTTCACCGAGAAGTCGCGCGGCTGGCGCCCGACGCCGCAGAACGTGTGCGTGAGCGTCGGCGCCAAGCACACGCTCTTCAACCTCGCCCTCGCCCTCTACGAGCCGGGCGACGAGGTCATCATCCCCAAGCCTTACTGGGTGAGCTACCCCGAGCAGGTGCGCCTCGCCGGGGCGACGCCGGTGCTCGTCGACACGCGCGAGGATCAGGGGTGGAAGCTCCCCCCGGAGAGCCTGAAGCGCGCCCTCACGCCGCGCACGAAGGCCATCGTCCTTTGCTCGCCGTCGAACCCGACCGGCGCCGCTTACACCGAGGAGGAGACGAAGGCGCTCCTCGACGTCGTGCGGTCGCACGACTGCTGGCTCATCGTGGACGAGATCTACGCCGAGCTGGTGTACGACGGCTTCCGCTTCGCCTCGGCCGCGAAGCTCGCGCCCGACCTGCGCGACCGGCTCATCGTGGTCGACGGGGTGTCGAAGACGTTCGCGATGACGGGCTGGCGCATCGGCTGGGCCCTCGCGCCCGCGCCGCTCATCAAGGCGCTCGACGTCATCCAGGGGCAGAGCACGACCAACCCGACCGCGGTCGCGCAGCACGCGGCAATCGCGGCGCTGCGCGGTTCGATGGACGACTTCGCGCGCATCCGCACGATGTTCCAGAAGCGCCGCGACGCGATGGTCGCGGGCCTCTCGTCGGTGCCCGGCATCAAGTGCCGCAAGCCCGAGGGCGCGTTCTACGCGTTCGCGGACTGCCGCGGGCTGCTGGGCCTCGACTGGAACGGCAAGCCGCTCGCGACCGACGAGGACATCGCGTACTGGCTGCTCGAGAAGGCCCACGTCGCGGCGGTGCCCGGCGGCGGCTTCGGCGCGCCGGGGTACGTCCGCTTCAGCTACGCGGCGAGCGAGGAGCGCATCGCGGCGGGCATCGCGGCCATACGGCGCGCGGTCGAGGCGTCACAACCGGCGGGTCGGCAGGCGGTCGCGCCCGCGTGAGGTGATCATGCGCACTCTCTTCCTGTTCCTCGCGTGCTCCTTCGCGGTCCTTCCCGGCTGCGGCGGGCGGGTGGCCACGGAGGAGGGCGCGGGAGTGGACGCGGGCGCGCGCGAGGTGCTGCTGGGCGCGGGCGATGCCGCGTTCGTGCCGCCTGCGCCGGTGTGCATCAAGTGCGCGGCGGACGGGGACTGCGGGGGTCCGGGCATGGCGTGCGTGGCGACGCCGGGCGGCGGCGGGTACTGCGCGCCAGGGTGCACGAAGGAGGGGTTCTGCACGCCGGAGCGGGACTGCACCATCGTGAGCAGCCCGTCGGGGGAGACGTGGAAGGCGTGCGTGCCGACCGGGGGCGGGTGCGGGGGGTGAGATGATCCCTCGCGTCCTCGCCTGGCAGCTGTCGCGACCCACCGGCGTCCTCGGTGCGCTCGTCAGGCGCCTGATGAACCGCGGGAACGCCAGGATGAACGCGTTCGCGGTCGGCCTGCTCGAGCTCGCGCCCGCCGATCGCGTCCTCGAGATCGGGTTCGGCGGAGGGGTGACGTTGCCTTCCCTGTTCGCGGGCGCCGCGTTCGTCGCCGGGGTCGATCGGTCGGGCGACGTCGTCGCGCGTGCCAGGGCGCGCTTTGCCGGGGCCGTGGCGGCCGGCCGGGGCGACTTCCGCGAGGGTCAGGTCGAGGCCCTCCCGTTCGACGGGGGGTCGTTCGACAAGGTGTGCACGGTCAACACGGTCTACTTCTGGACGTCGCTCGACGCGGGGTTCTCCGAGATCCATCGCGTCCTTTCGCCCGGCGGGCGCGTCGCCGTGGGGTTCTTGCCCAAAGAGCGGATGGACCGCATCGGATTCCCGGGCGACATCTTCACGCCCCGCGCGCCCGACGACGTGGTCGCCGCGCTGATCAGGACCGGGTTCACCGACGTGCGCGTCGAGCGACCGGAGCCGGCCACGCCGTGGAACGTGGTCGTCGGCTTTCGTCCCGCCGGATAGGGGCTGGTGATTCGCGTCCAGAGGCGCGTTGAGCATCACTCGTACTTCTTCAGAGGCCCGGACGGGAGGATCGAGCACCCTCGTGGCTCACGACGCGATCACTTGCACGAGGCTCCGTCGAAGCACTTGCTGGCCGGGCACACGCACGTCTGGACGGAGTGGCTGTTCGCCGGCGAGCAACCGCACGCGCCCACGAGGCACGTGTTCGGGAAGTCACCCGCGCTGCCGCAGCACTGCGACGTGCTCACAGTGCCGCCGGAGGCGGTGCAGCCGTTGCCGCCATCGTGGGCAGCGGCATCCGCGGAGGCTTCGAGGGGGGCGTCCGGCGTCGCGTCCGCGGACGCATCGAGCTGGGCGTCGGCCGTGGCATCCCGCGCCGCGTCGGCGGTCGCCTCGGCCATCGCATCGGCCGTCGCATCGGCCGTCGCATCCGGTGCAGCGTCGCCCCCGGTTCCTCCTTCGATCGGTCCACCGGGGTTGCTCGGGGTCGAGGATGTCGAGCCGCAAGCGAACAAGGCGAAGGAGAAGAGGAGAGCGATCGTGTTCGTCGGGTGCATGCCCATCTCTGGAGCAACGCGCGTGCCTTTCGGTTGGCAGCAGCCACGGGCTCCTGATTGCCTGCGATCACTGCACGATTCGCGTGCCAGGTTGAGCCATACACGACGGAAGGATCATGCCTTGCTGATCTCGTCGAACAGCCTCACCCCCTGGAGCCCGTAGCGACGTGGCGACCGCGGGCCCCTTGTCCGCGTCGCGGCGATGCCCGAAGATGCCGGCTGTCATGACGATGGCAGGCCGGAGGCGGTTGTGGGCGGTCCTCGCGATCGGCGCCTTCGTGTACGCAGCCGCCTGCTCGAGCAACACGGGCAGCGGGACCCCCGCGGGCCCGGGCTGTTCCGGCACGCCGCAGTACAGCTCGTGCGCGTCGTGCCCAAGCTGCGACTCGTGCGCGGGGTGCTTGCCGCCGGGCAGCTGCAGCGGCCGCCCGACCGGGGGCACCTGCGCCACGTGCGGGAGCTCGTGCTCGTGCCCCGGCTGCACGGGCGAGGCCGGGGTGCCGAGCTGCGTCGGCGCGGCAGGTCCCTACACGTCCTGCGAGTCCTGTCCTCTCAGCTACTGCGGGGCCACCGACAACCCCTCCTGCCCCTCGTGCACCCTGTCAGCCGCCGGGGCCTGCACGGGCACCCCCGTCCCCTGCACCCGCCTGGGCGGCCCCTCGGGGCTCCTGGGGCAGGGGGGCTGCAGGGGGCAGCTCGGGTGCACCTGGACCCCGAATGGCGTGGACGGCGGCGGGGTGTGCTCCGGCACGGAGACCGCCTGCTCGGCCCTGCATTCCACGGATGCCACGACGTGCAATAACCAGCTCGGCTGCACCTGGACCCACGGGGACGGCGGAGGCACCTGCACCGGCACGCTGACGCCGTGCAGCGGGCTCGCCACGTCGGGGCTCTGCTACGCGCAGAGCGGCTGCTCGTGGTCGGGCAGCACGTCGTCCTGCACGGGCACGCTGACGCCGTGCAGCCAGCTCGCGGCGCAGAGCGCGTGCGCCTCCCAGCCCGGGTGCGGCTGGCAGCAGACCGGAACGACGTGCGCCGGGACGATCACCGCCTGCGACCAGCTCGCGAGCCAGGCCGCGTGCGGGACGCAAGCGGGCTGCTCCTGGAAGTGACGTCCCGGTGGCGGTCCGAGCTCACGCCGGCACGCGATACAGCACCAGATAGACCACCACCCCCGTCACCGAAACATACAGCCATATCGGGAACGTCCACCGCGCCAGCGCGCGGTGCTTCTCGAACTTCTTCTTCCACGCGAACGTCAGCGCCGTGATCACCAGCGGCACCACCGCCATCGCGAGGATCATGTGCGTCCCGAGCAGCGCGAAGTACGCCGCGTGCACCCAGCCGTGGTGCGGGTCCGCGTGCGTCCCCGTCAGCGCGACGCGCGTGAGGTACGACGTGAGGAACAGCGCCGACACGACGAACGCGCTCCCCATCAGCTTGCGGTGCGTCTGCACGCGCTTGCCGGCGATCGCGACGCGCCCCATGACCAGCAGCACCGCGCACGTCCCGTTGAGCGTCGCGTTCACCGCGGCCAGAGTGTCGCCCAGCTCCATCCGCGTCATCATCGCTCCCGCTCCAGGCGCAGCGCGTCGCGCAGGACGACGTCGAGCTCTCCCGGGTCGTCCATCGGGTAGTACCCTCGCACGTCGCCCTTGCGGTCGACGAGGACGAACCAGTCGCCGTGGGTCACGTCGTAGTCGTCCGCGCCTTTCGCGACCTTCACCGCGGCCACCTTGAACCCCAGCACGACGGCCCTCGACACGTCGTCCGCCGGCCCCGTGAGGAAAGTCCACCGGGCCGCGTCCGCGTGCGCGTGCGCCGCGTACGCCGAGAGCACCGGCGGCGTGTCGTGCTCCGGGTCGACCGAGAAGGAGACCAGGCGCGCGCCGCTCTTCTTGCGCTCGAGGCCCGCCTGCAGCTCCGCCATGTGGCCGGTGAGGCGCGGGCACGACGCCGTGCACCGCGTGAACACGAAGTCGACCACGCTGACCTGCCCGAGCATCGCCCCGGAGGCGTAGGGCGCGCCGCGCTGGTCGACCAGGTGAAACTCCGGCAGGTGGCCGTACACCGGGAGCGCCGGGCGGGGCCTCATCGCCCGCGCGACCAGCGCCAGCGCGAGCGCGGCGGCGAGGCCCGCGATGGCGACGCCGGCGCGCACGGGGCTCACAGCGGCGTGATGCGGTCCGCCAGGAGCGCGACGAGCAGCACCGTCAGGTACGGGATCGAGAACGCGAACACGCCCCGGGCCCACCGCCTGGCCTCGAAGCGCGGCCCGGCGACGAGGCCTCGCAGCGCGAACGCGAGGAACCCGGCGCCCAGCACCGTGGCCGTCATCAGGTACGCCTGCCCCGCCAGCCCGAAGGGCACGAAGAGCAGCGAGTTGGCGACGACCAGCACCGTGTACAGCGCGACCGTGTGACGCGCGGCGCGCTCGCCGTGCTGCACGCTGACGACCTGCAGCCCCGCGCGCGCGTAGTCCTCCATCCGGAACGTCGCGATCGCGGCGAAATGAGGGATCTGCCAGAGGAACAGGACGCCGAAGAGGAGCATGCCCCCCAGCCCGATCGTCCCGGTCATCGTGGTCCAGCCGAGCAGCGGCGGAATGGCCCCCGGCACCGCGCCGACGAGGAGCGCGAGGTGGCTGTGCCGCTTGAGGGGCGTGTACACCGCCACGTAGCCGACCAGCGCGACGAGCCCGAGGAGCCCCGTGGCCACGTTCACCAGGAAGAGCATCGGCGCGCCGAGGACGCCCAGCGCCAGGCCGAAGGCCAGCGCGACGTCCGGCGACATCCGGCCCGCGGGGAGGGGGCGGTTGCGCGTCCGCGTCATCAGGGCGTCCACGTCGCGCTCCCACCACATGTTCAGCGCGTTGGCCGAGCCGACGATGAGCGCCGTCCCCAGGAAGGACAGCCCGAGGCTGCGCGCGGTCGCGCTCCCGGGCGCCAGGCGCGCCCCGGCGGCCTCGGTCACGAGCACGAGCGTGGTGATGCGCGGCTTCGTCAGCGCGAGGAGGTCCCTGGCCAGGGCGGCCGCGCCGGCGCGCGGACGCGCGTCGACCAGGGGCATCGAGCGCTGGGGCGCCGGGGGGAAGCTCAGGTCGGGATTGGCCACGCGGGGGGGGACCCTCGGTCGGGAAACCGGGAGAGCGCTAACGTCGATGGGGGGGTGGTGTCAAGACGAGGCCTGGCCCCCCGGCCAAGCGCGCAGTTATTGCGCCTTTCCGGCGCTCACGGCGCCGCGAACACGAGCAAGCGCGCCCCGATCGAGTCGGCGACGTACACGTTGCCCTTCGAGTCGGCCACGGCGTTGCGCGCGCCGTCCGAGGTGTCCCCGGTCGCCACCACCGTGAGCTGCCCGTGGTCGTCGAGGCTCGCGACCGTGAGGCGCGCCGCCTTGCCGGCCGCGACGTAGAGCTTGCCGTCGACGTAGTCGACGTTGTCCACGCCGGCGCCCGTGTCGAGCTTGCCCAGCAGCGCGCCTCCGTGGGCGACGTCGAGCACCTGCACGTGGTCGGTGCAGGCCACCATCACGTAGCCGCGCGCCGGGTCAACGGCGAGGCCGCGCGGCCCGTCGGGGCCGCAGCCGGGCTGGAACGTCGCGGTGACCTTGTGGGTTCTGATGTCGACGGCGACTGTTCCCCCCTTGTCCTCGAGGTTCGTGAAGAACGTGCCGTGCACGTCGTCCACGGCGTAGCCCTCCGGGGAGCCGGCCGTCCTGATCGTCGCCTTCGGCCCGAGCGCGTCCGGCTTCGAGGCGTCGAGCACCGTCAGCGTCTGGTCGTGCGGCGTGGTGACCCACACTTCCTTCGCGGAGGCGACGTAGACAACGCCGTCGGTCGCCGAGGGGAGCTGGAGGCACTTGGCCGGCCTGAGCGTCCTCGCGTCCACCGGGCACACCTCGCTCGTGGCGCGGTCGCCGACATACACGAAGCCGTCGCCGACCGACGCCGCGCTCGGCCCCATCGTGCGCTTCTTGCCGTGCATCTCTCGCTCGGCCGTCTTGAACCCGTCGACCCGTGTGAAGGCCCCGCTCGCGACGTCGAGCACGTCCACGCTCCCGGTGCTCCCGACGGGCACCCAGACGCGCGAGGCCGGCCGGTCGCAGACGATGTAGTCGAGGAACGCGGGGCCGGTGGCGCCGGGGAGGGGGATCGGCTTCCCGGTGAGGTGCGCGGGCGCGGGCGTGGGCGTGGGCGCGGGCGCGGGCGTGAGCGTGGGCGTGGGCGTGGGCGTGGGCGTGGGCGTGAGCG
>PLYU01000285.1 GCA_003153495.1 Myxococcales bacterium | reverse complement strand
GGCACGCGGTGTGAGCGCGGCGGAGGTCGTCATTACCGTCCTCCACGCCGGCGGCAAGTTCGACCACGCGAGCTACAAAGTGTCGGCTGGGCTGCACGGCGTCGGCGTGAGCGCGGTCAACGCCGTCAGCGAGTGGCTCAAGATGGAGATCAAGCGCGAGGGCCACGTGCACTTCCAGGAGTACCGGCGGGGAGCCCCGATCGCTCCGCTCATCGTCATCGGCGACACCGACAAGACCGGTACCAAGATCTCGTTCAAGCCGGACGCCACGATCTTCACGACGATCGACTTCCAGTACGACATCCTGGCGAGCCGCCTGCGCGAGCTGTCGTTCCTCAACGCCGGCTTCGTGATCACGCTCACCGACGAACGGGACGGCGGCAGACACGAGACGTTTGAGTACAAGGGCGGGATCCGCGAGTTCGTCGAGCACCTGAACAAGGCAAAAGAGCCGGTGCACGACAAGGTCATCGCGATCGTCGCTGAGCACGTGAGCGACGGGGCCGCCGCGCCGATCGGGATCGAGCTCGCGATGCAGTGGAACGCGAGCTACCAGGAGCAGATCTTCTGCTACACGAACAACGTCCCCAACAAGGACGGCGGCACCCATCTCACCGGCCTGCGGTCGGCGCTCACCAAGGTCTTCAACAGCTACGGGACTGCGCAGAACCTGTTCAAGGAAGTGAAGAACGGGCTGCAGGGCGAGGACATCCGCGAGGGGCTCACGGCGGTCATCAGCGTGAAGCACCCGGATCCCAGCTTCGATTCGCAGACGAAGAGCAAGCTCGTGTCGAGCGAGGTGAAGACGATCGTCGAGACGACGATCTACGAGCGGCTGGGGCGTTTCTTCGAGGAGAACCCGCCGGTGGCGCGGAAGATCGTGGAGAAGGCCATCGTCGCCGCCAAGGCGCGGGAGGCCGCGCGCAAGGCCCGGGAGACCGTCCGCAAAGGGCAGCTCGACTATTCGACCCTGTCGGGCAAGCTGGCCGACTGCCAGACGCGCGATCCCGGCGAGGCGGAGATCTACATCGTCGAGGGCGATAGCGCCGGGGGCTCGGCGAAGCAGGGGCGCGATCGGCGCTTCCAGGCCATTCTCCCCCTCCGCGGGAAGATCCTGAACGTGGAGCGCGCGCGCCTCGACAAGATGCTGTCGAGTGCCGAGATCGGGACGCTCATCGCGGCGCTCGGTTGCGGCATCGGTGAGGGCAGCTTCGACATCGAGAAGCTGCGCTACCACCAGGTGGTGCTGATGACGGACGCCGACGTCGACGGGAGCCACATCCGGACGCTGCTGCTCACGNNTGCTCACGTTCTTCTACCGGCAGATGCCCGAGCTCATCGAGCGCGGTTATCTGTACATCGCTCAGCCGCCGCTGTACCGCGCGCGCCGAGGGAAGAAGGACGTCTACCTCAAGGACCAGCCCGCGCTGGACCGGTTCTTCCTCGAGCACGGCGTGGAGGGGCTGGCGGTACGCGCCAGCAAGGGGCCCACGCTCTCCGGCGACCCGCTGTTCCGGCTCGCGGAGCGCTTGCGGATGTTCCGCCGGGCCCTGGCGAAGATCGATCGCCGCGCCGACTCGTCGATCATCGGTCACGTCCTGCACGCCGCGACGCTCGGGAAGAACGAGCTGCGTGAGCGCAAGAAGATCGAGGCCGCCGTGCCGCTCATCCGCGCCCGGCTGGAGAAGAAGAAGCCCGACATCTTCCCGCTCGGCATCGACGTCACCTGGGAGGTGGAGCACGGCGCCGCCCGGATCACGGTCACGCCGCGCGTCGGCGCGGCCGCGCGCCAGACGGTCATCGACTGGAACCTGGTGGACTCGGCGGAATACGAGGAGCTCTACGCCATCGAGCAGGACGTCCGATCGATCGGGCCGGCCCCTTACTTCGTGCGCTCTGGCGACAAGGGGAAGGAAGAGATCGAGCTGGAGGACGCCGACGCGCTGTGGGACTACATCGACGCCCGAGGTCGAAAGGGGACGGACCTTCAGCGGTACAAGGGCCTTGGCGAGATGAACCCGAGCCAGCTGTGGGAGACGACGCTCGACCCGAACACGCGCGTCATGCTCCAGGTGCGCCTGGACGACGCAGTGCAGACCGACCAGATCTTCACGATTCTCATGGGTGATCAGGTCGAGCCTCGCCGGCAGTTCATCGAGGACAACGCGCTGAACGTGAAGAACCTGGACATCTGAGCGCAGCCCGAGCGAAGTGCCGAGCGAAGCGAAGGGGCACGCATCTTGCGCGGTCGAGATCACGACTTAGCTTCGTGGTGACTGGCCGGGCGGATGAGGCGCCCGGGCCCGAGCGCCGGATCGCTGGTGCGGACAGTCGGAGGAATCGCCATGCGCCCCGATCGGATGACCACGAAGAGCCGTGAAGCGTTCCAGGACGCGCTCGAACGAGCGTCGCGGTTTGGCAACCCGGAGCTTCAACCCGAGCATCTGCTCGCTGCGATGCTGGAGCAGGAGGGCGGCGTGGCGGCCCCGCTGTTGCAGAAGGCCGGAGCCGACCTTTCGGCGCTACGCGCGACCATCGCGCGTAAGGTCGAGGCGCTGCCCCGGGCGAGCGGAGGCGCCCAGCCCGGCCTCTCGCGGAGGACGCTGGAGGTGATCCGGCGCGCCGACGACGAAGCCAAGCAGCTCAAGGACGACTTCGTCTCCGTGGAGCACTACCTCCTCGCGGCGGCCCGTCACGACAAAGAGCTGATGGGCGTGTTGGAGCAGCACGGGGGGATCGGATACGAGAAGCTTCTCACCGCGATGGCCAGCGTGCGTGGCAGTCAGCGGATCACCGATCAGGACCCGGAGGGGAAGTTCCAGGCCCTCGAGAAGTACTGCCGCGACCTGACCGCCAGCGCCCGGCAAGGGAAGATTGACCCCGTGGTCGGCCGGGACGAAGAGATCCGGCGCGTCATGCAGGTGCTGTCGCGGCGCACGAAGAATAACCCCGTGCTCATCGGCGAGCCCGGCGTGGGAAAGACCGCCATCGTCGAGGGAATCGCCCAGCGCATCGTGCGGGGCGACGTGCCGGAGTCGCTGAAGAACAAGCGCCTCTGCGCGCTCGACATGGGCGCCCTGGTGGCGGGGTCGAAGTACCGGGGAGAGTTCGAAGATCGCCTCAAGGCGGTGATCAAGGAGATCGAGGCGTCGCAGGGGCAGATTGTCCTGTTCATCGACGAGCTGCACANNCGTCGGCGCCGGCGCGGCCGAGGGCTCGATGGACGCCGCGAACCTGCTCAAGCCGGCCCTGGCCCGCGGCGAGCTGCGGTGCATCGGGGCGACGACCCTGGACGAGTACCGGAAACGCATCGAGAAGGATCCGGCGCTCGAGCGGCGGTTCCAGCCCGTGTTCGTGTCGCAGCCGACGGTCGAGGACACGATCGCGATCCTGCGGGGCCTGAAGGAGCGCTACGAAGTCCACCACGGCATCCGCATTCAGGACTCCGCGCTCGTCGCAGCGGCGACCCTGAGCGACAGATACGTGACCGACCGCTTTCTGCCCGACAAGGCCATCGATCTGGTCGACGAGGCGGCCGCCAAGATCAAGATGGAAGTCGACAGCATGCCGGGCGAGATCGACGCCGTGCAGCGCAAGCTGATGCAGCTTCAGATCGAAGAGCAAGCGCTCAAGAAGGAGCGCGACCCGGCGAGCAAGGCCCGCGTGGAGGACGTGAAGCGCCAGATCGCCGAGCTCGAGGAGACCTCCAGCGGGATGCGCGCCCAGTGGCAGCGCGAGAAGGAGGTCATCGACCAGATCCGCAAGTTGCAGCCGGAGATCGAGAACCTCCGCCATCAGGCCGAGGAGGCGCAGCGCAAGGGGGATCTCGGACGGGCCGCCGAGGTCAGCTACGGCAAGATTCCCGAGCTCGAGAAGAAGATCGAAGAGGTCAGAAGGACTCTCGCGAAGGTCCAGGAGAAGACGAGCTACCTCCGCGAGGAGGTCACCGACCAGGACATCGCCGGGATCGTCTCGAAGTGGACAGGCATTCCCGTCGCCAAGATGCTGCAGGGCGAGATGCAGAAGCTCCTCCACATGGAGGAGCAGCTGAAGAAGCGCGTGGTCGGGCAGGACGCGGCGGTCGAGGCCGTGGCCAACGCCGTCCGGCGCTCCCGCGCCGGCCTGGGGGATCCGAACCGCCCCATCGGGAGCTTCCTCTTCCTCGGACCGACGGGCGTCGGAAAGACGGAGCTGGCGCGCGCGCTCGCCGAGTACCTCTTCGACGACGAGCGAGCCATGATCCGGCTCGACATGAGCGAGTACATGGAGAAGCACGCCGTCGCGCGGCTGATCGGAGCTCCGCCCGGCTACGTTGGATACGAAGAGGGCGGGCAGCTCACCGAGCCGGTGCGGCGTCGCCCGTACTCGGTGATCCTCTTCGACGAAGTCGAGAAGGCGCACGGCGACGTCTGGAACGTGCTGCTGCAGGTCCTGGACGACGGGCGCCTGACGGACGGCCAGGGGAGGACCGTCGACTTCAAGAACACGGTGCTCATCCTCACGAGCAACATCGGCTCCGCCCAGATTCAGTCCATCGAGGAGCGTCCCGCGCTCGAGCCGGAGGCCCGACGCGAGCTCGTTCGCCACGCAGTGATGGACGAGGTCAGGCGGACGTTCCGCCCGGAGTTCGTCAACCGGCTCGACGAGGCCGTCGTCTTCAGCCGGCTCGACAGGGGGCAGCTCAGGCACATCGTCGACATCCAGCTCGAGAGGTTCGCGAGCCGGCTGTCGCGGCGCGAGCTCACCCTCGAGGTGACCGATCGCGCCAAGGACTTCCTCGCCGAGGTGGGCTGGGATCCCCAGTACGGCGCCCGGCCGCTCAAGCGCGCCATCCAGAAGAACCTCGAGGACACGCTGGCCCGGAAGGTCCTCGCCGGCGAGTTCCCTCCCGGAACACGCGTCGTGGTCGATCGCTCCGGGAACGGCGAGCTGTCGTTCAACGGCCGGATGAAGAACTGATCCGCGTCAGGACGGCGCCTGCGCCCGGGGCTCGCGGAACGCCCGGATGTCGCGGACGGCGGACTCGAACTCGCGCTTCGTGGCGTCGCTCAGGGGCGCGCCGCCGAAGCGCGTCTCCAGGTAGACGTGAGTCAAAGAGAACACGCGGTCGGCGAGCGGGAATCGGCGGGACTGCAGGTCCTGCGCGTGCCTGAGCGGAGGAACCGAGGGCGCGCGCGTGAAGCCCTGGAGCTGCAGGGCGCCCTCCAAGGCGCGGTAGAGCGCCACGACCGCGTCGATCCGAGCGTCGTTGCGCGTCCCGCCGCCCCTCTCCGATGCCGCGCCGCGATTCCGGAGACGCCGCCGCCAGACGAGATATCCCACGATGCCGAGCAGCAGCCCGGCCCAGGCGATCACCGGGCCCCGCGTCAGCTTGTCGAGCGGCCCCTTGTCGACGCCGGCCCGCGAGCGAAGCCGCTCGTATCGGTGGCTCACCTCGTCGAACAGGCGCATCTGCTTGCGCATGTCGTAACCGACGACGTACGTGTTCCACCTCTGGGAGAGCGCCTCCACGAAGTCGCGCAGATAATAGTAGGGGCCGCCGGTCGGCTCGAGCGGCTGCGCGCCGCTCGCGGGAGTCGGCTCGTACGCTCGCCAGCCGGGTCGCTGCCGATCGTCGATGTACGCCTCGACCCACGAGTGGGCGTCGCCCTCGCGCACCGCGTAGTAGCGCCCGAAGCGGTTCCACGTCCCGCCGACGAAGCCGGTCACGTTGCGAGACGGCACGCCGACCGCCCGCAGCATGACGGCCATCGCCGTCGAGAAGAACTCGCAGTGACCCTTGTGCGTCTCGAAGAGGAAGTGATCCAGCGGCTGCGGCTTGCCCGCCGACGCCGAGTGCAGGTCGTAGGAAAACTCCTTGCGCAGGTGGTCCTGGATCGCCGCGGCCTTGGCCTCCGGGCCTGCGAGGCCGTCGGTCCACTGATGCGCGAGCGCGGAGATCCGCTGCGGCATCTCCGCCGGCAACGTCAGGTAGCGGGCGCGGTCCGCCGGGGCCAGGACCTGGGGGAGCGGCTCGTTGTCCGCGGCAAGAAACACGTCGTAGCGAAGGCCCCGCGTGTCGGCGCTGCTGTACCGCAGGTCGTCTTCGGACCCGCGCTGGATGAGGATCGGCTCGCCCAGCAGCACCTGGTTCGGCATCTTCACCCGCAGCCCGACGGCGCGCGGGGGAAGGAAGAGCACCGGCGGATCGATGGGCTCCAGGTCGAACGTGATCGAGCGGTCTCGGGCCGGGTCGGGGGAGCGGTAGATGGCGTAGGTCTCGTCGGAGCCGCGGTCGGTGGGGCGAGGCGTTTCGCGGAGGGTCCGCGCCCAAGCGTGGCCGTCGTAGGTGTCGAACGCGGTCCCGCGCAGGCGCAGCGGCAGGCGCGACGGGGGCGGATCGGAGAGCCCCTTGACCTCGAAGCGCAGCGCGATCGTCGGGTCGTCGCGGAGAACGCCGACGTCGCCGAGATCGACCTTGCCGGAGAACCCGATCATCCGCGTCCCGTGCGGATGGCTCAGCAGCAGCAGCGACAGGCCGATCCTCGGGAACAGGACGAAGAGGGCCGTCGTGAACAGCAGAATGGGGACCGAGAGAAGGCACGTGGCGGCGAGGAAGCCGCGACCCACGACGCGGCGGCTCCGGAGGATGCGCGGCACGTCGACCGGGAGCCCCGTCCGATCGCGGGCGCCCTGGCGGTAGTTGCCCTCGACCTCGTGGCGGAGGTGGCTGAGGACGAGCGCGCCGGGGGCGACGACGAGGAAGCCGAGGAAGCAGAGGCCGTACGTCAGCCCGCCGCCCAGCACGGTGCCGGCCACGAAGTGAAGCAGCGCGAGCACGATGATCTGCTGGTCGTGCGCCGCGCCGCGTCGCGTCGCCAGGCGGATGATCTGGAGCAGCGCGGCGAACTCCACTGCCACGTCGAGCGGCGAGCGGCCCGCCGCCAGGCGCACGCCCTGCATGACGAGCAGCGAGGCCGGTGCGATGTTCGCGAAATGACGCATGGCCGGGTGGCGCTGCCACCGCTCGGGGACGACCAGGACGACGGCGAGCCCCACCGCGAGCAGCAGGTTCGTCCACGGCCCCAGCGACGCCGTGCTGATGACGGCGAGGACGCCGAGCGCCGCGAGCGCGTCGGTCATGATGCGGTGGACGAGGCCGAACCTCACTGCGCGGCCTCCGGCGCGCGGGCGGCGGGCTTCGACGTGGGCCCGAGCAGGGCGAGGTAGCGCAGCAGCGGGTCGGCGCCGCCGGTGCGGTCCGCCCTCGCGGTCCCCCCACCGGAGGTGACCACGACGACCTGATCGCCGCGCTTCAGGTGGGCCACGGCCCGCGAGGCGACGTCCCGGATGCGGCGCTCGAACGAAGCGAGCCACTCGTCCCCTGCGCCGTCGGGGCGGACGGAGTCCAGATTCAAGGTGACGTCGGGCCGCGTCTCTCGCGCGCGCTCGCGGAGGATCATCTGACCGCTCGAGGCGGTCTTCCGCCAGTGAATGTCGCGCGGGTCTTCTCCCGGGCGCATCAGCTTCAGACCGAGGAACTCCTCGCCGTGGCCGCGGCCGACGAAGGTGTCGGAGCCCGCCGCGCGTCCGCCGGGCGCGGGCGGGAGCTGCATCGGGTCGACCGCCGGGTAGATGACCAGCTGCCCCTCGGCGGCCACCTCCCGGGACTTCTCGAAGAGCCCGAACGGGAAGCGCGTCGCGATGCGGAAGCCGACGTGAACGTCCCGTCCGCGCCGTGTCGGCGTGCGGCGATAGGCCGCGACCTGGGCCGATTTGGGGCTGATCTTGAGGAAGAAACAGCGCTTGTCCGCCGGCTGTCCCGCGCGAAGATCCTCGACCTCGATGGCGTAGGACGGCGTCCGGCCCTTGTGGTTGAACACCTCGATCTCGACGAGATGGGCCCGCCCGACCTGAGCGCGGAGGGGTAGGCGGCGCACCACCGTCAGGTCGCGGAGCGACAGCTCGCTCATGATCCCGCTGACAATGATCAGCGCCAGCAGCATGCCGAGGAGGAGGTAGAGCAGGTTGTTCGCGGTGTTGATGGCGGCGAATCCGAGCCCCAGCGTGATGCCGACGAAGAACTTCCCCTCCCGCGTGAACTTCAGCCGCCGCGGGAGCCGTATGCGGCGGCCGTACGCTGCTCGCAGTCGCGCAAGAGCACCGGGGGCTGACGGTGAGCTCTCCATCGGCGACGCCGCCTCAGAGCGGTACGGGAATGCGCCCGACCATCTCGCGCAGCGCCGATTCTGCCTCGTCGCGCGCGGGGACGAAGCCGTCCGCCTGTGTGGCCAGGCGGATGCGGTGCGACAGGACGGGGACGGCAAGGTCGTGGATGTCGTCTGCGATGCAGTAGTGCCTGCCTCGCAGCAGCGCCCGCGCTCGCGCCGCGTGCCCGAGGGCCATGGCCGCGCGCGTGGACGCGCCGAGCGAGAGGAGCGGCGACGTGCGCGTCGCGAGGACCAGCGCATGCAAGTAGTTCGCGAGCGCGCCATCGATGGTCACGCGCTCGACCTCGCGCTGCAGCCCCACGAGACGCGCGGGGTCGAGGACGCAGGGTACGTCGCGCGCCGTGTCGGTGTGGCCGTCGAGCACGAGGCGCATCTCGATCTGAGGCGGCGGGTAGCCGATCCGGACGCGCAGCAGGAACCGGTCGAGCTGGGACTCGGGGAGCGGGAAGGTGCCGGCGAAGTCCTGCGGGTTCTGCGTCCCGATCACGAAGAAGGGCTCGGGGAGCGGGATCGTCTGCCCGTCGAGCGAGACCTGGCCTTCGTTCATCGCCTCCAGCAGGGCAGACTGCGTGCGAGGGCTCGCCCGGTTGATCTCGTCCGCGAGCAGGATGTTGGCGAAGATCGGGCCCTGGCGTAGCACGAACTCGCCCTGGCGCTGGTCGTAGACGCTCACTCCGAGAACGTCGCTCGGGAGCAAATCACTTGTAAACTGCACGCGTCTCAGCTCGCCGCCGACTGCCTTCGCCAGCGCCCGTGCGAGCGTCGTCTTGCCGACGCCGGGGACATCCTCGATCAGCAGGTGGCCCTTCGCCAGCAGCGCGACGAGGGCGAGCTCGACGGCTTCATGCTTCCCTTCCAGCGCGCCCTCGACTGCCTTGCGCAACGTCTGGACTACCGGAAGCTCCTCGGCGATGCGGGCGGCGGCAGCCGTCATGCCCTGAGATTAGCACGCGGATTTGCGGGACGGCGGGTGAGCGAGCGAAGATGCCCGGGTGCAGGCGCTGGCTCGCCGCGTGGAGCTCTTCAACGTCACCAAGACGTTCGGGCCCGTGCGCGCGCTCGCCGGCGCCTCGTGGCGGTTCACGGAGGGCCGAGTCACGGTCGTCCGCGGCCCCAACGGGTCAGGGAAGTCCACCCTGCTGGCGATCGTCGGGACTCTGGTCAGGCCTACATCCGGCCGGGTCGACCACGGCGCGCTGGGCGGGACCCGCGCCGAGGTGCGCCGGACGCTCGGGTGGCTCGGTCACGAGTCGCTCTGCTATCCGGACCTCACCGGAAGCGAGAACATCGAGCTGGCGGCCCGCCTCCATGGCCGCGATCCGGGCCATGCCCTGGCGCTGGCCATCGAGCGGTTCGACCTGGGGCCGTTCGCGAAGAGACCGGTTCGCACGTACTCGCGGGGGCAGAGGCAGCGGATCGCCCTCGCGCGCGCCCTCGTTCACGGGCCGAGGTTGCTCCTGCTCGACGAGCCGACCGCCGGCCTCGACGCCAGGGCCACGGAGCTGCTCCGAGGGATCGTCCGCGAGGAGGCGACGCGCGGGGCGATCGTCGTGCTGGTCACGCACGACCCGGGGTTCGCCGAAGCCGTCGGTGACGAAACGCTGTCGCTCGACCGCGGCCGGACAACCTAGCTAAGCTAGGACAGGCGGCGGCCAAGGGATTCCGCGAGCGCTCGCAAGGCCGGGTGAGACGCGAGGGCTTGCACAGGTGCCCGCGGGATGACCGCACGGACCGGGACCTCGCAAAGCCGGCCGAGCTCGGCGGCATTGTCCCCGGTCGAGCCATCCGGAGCTGCCGGGGTCGCGAGGACGAGTCCATCGAGCCGGAGCGGTACCGACGTGGCCGCCCGGGTGCTCGCGATGACCTCGTGAAGAACCCCCAGCCGGTCAGGCGCGACTAGCAGGACATTGTCGGCCTGCAGGGCCAACGCCACGTTTGCATTGAGGAAGTCGTCGCCGAGCGGCGAGAACAGACCTCCGGGCAGCTCGACGAGCGTCAGGTCGGTCTCCCGACGCACCGCGTCGACCATCCGTACGATCACGTCGACCTCGATCGGCCGGCCTTCCCGACGCGCCGCCAGGTGCGGGGAGACCGGCTCCGCGAAGGTGTACCCGGTCTGTTTCACGTGAAACGTCGACGCGCGGTCAAGGCGCTGGGCGTCGGAGACGCCCCCCTCCCCGAGCCCGGTCTCGATGGGCTTGAGACCGGCCACGCGCGCGTCAAGCGCACGGAGCGCCAGGAGCAGCGCCTCGGCGAAGTGGGTCTTCCCGATGCCGGTCCCGGTGCCCGACACGACGACGAGGCGACCGGTCATGGCCTGCCCTGGTCGAGCTGCTTTGCGATCGCGCCGGCGAGCCGCTCGATGTCGGCCGCGGTGTGCGCGGCGCTGACCGTGAGCCTGAGGCGAGCGGTACCGGTCGGCACGGAAGGCGGGCGGATGGCCCGGACGTCCAGCCCCTGGGCGGTGAGCGCCTCGGCGATGCTCACGGCCGGCCCGGGCTCGCCGACGACCCAGGGAATGATGTGGCCGAAGCCCAGGGTCCGCACGCGAAGTTGCCCCAGGGCTGCCCGGAGCTGCTCGGCCGCCGCCAGGACGCGTTCGCGCCGCTCCGGCTCCCGGCGCGCCCTCTCCAGACCGGCATATGCCGCCGCTGCAACCGCGGGGCTCAATCCCGTCGAAAACACGAAGGTGCGCGCCCGGTTCCACAGCCAGTGGATCAGCGGCGAGCAGCCGGCCACGAACGCCCCGGCTGCCCCGAAGGCTTTTCCGAAGGTTCCCGTGAGGGCGTCCGCCCGGATTCCGGCCTGAGCGCAGAGCCCGCGTCCGTCGGGCCCCAGGACTCCGAGCGCATGAGCCTCGTCCACGATGAGGCAAGCGCCGTGGGAATCGCAGACACGCCGGAGGTCCGCCAGATCGGGCGAGTCGGCATCCATGCTGAAGTAGGACTCGGTCACGACGAACGCGCGGCCCGAGCCCCGGCCCGCGATTGCGCGCGCGACGGCGCCGACATCCAGGTGCGGCACGACCTCGATCCGGGCCCGGGACAGGCGCGCTCCGTCGATCAGCGACGCGTGATTGAGGGCGTCGCTGACGATGAGATCGCCGGGCCCGGCCAGGGCTCCCAGGACTCCGACGTTGGCCGCGAACCCGCTGGTGAACGCGAGGGCCTCTGGCATACCGACCAGCTCGGCGGCAGCTCTCTCGAGCCTCCCGTGCTCCGCGCGTTCACCCGCCACCAGCCGCGAGGCCCCGGCCCCGGACGGCCCGCCAGGAGCAGGCTCGCTCGCGAGCCCCAGGTAGTCGTTGGAGCAGAAAGAGAGCGCGCCGGGCGGCAGCGGGTCGGGCCTGGTCCGGAGCAGACCCTTGCGCCCGAGCGCGGCGATCGCCTCATCCAGGAACCGGAGCGCCGGAGGCGTCTCCTGTTTCACGTGAAACACTCACTCGCCTTCGGTGGCTTCGGGCTGCTCCAGCGGCTCCAGTGCGGCGTCGATGCGCATCAGTGCGCGGCGGAGCAGGTCTCGCGTCCGCCGCTCGAGCGATTCCCGCTGGTCGCGCTCCGTCTCGGCTTCGTGGGCCAGCGCCATCGCTGCCAGGAGCATCGCCTGCGGCGGGACCGCCCGGCCGCGCGGCGTCATCTCCGCGAGCTTGTTGCTCACGACCGAGGCGAATCGCTTGAGGTCATCTTCGGGAGCCGAGCTGACGACGCGGTAGCTCTGCCCGGCAATGCGCAGATCGACAGTCCGGCGGGTCATGGGGGCGAGCCGCAGGGTAACACGGGTGGTACCAAAGCGGTGGCGGGGTGCCGAGCGTGTCGGGTACCGCGCGGTGGCGAAGTACCTAGCCCTACTTTCGCAAAGAGGCCGAGTGTTTGAGTGCGCCGTGACGTTGGGCAGAGAGTGGAAAGAAGCCGCCCTGGCTCTCGCGGG
>PLYU01000305.1 GCA_003153495.1 Myxococcales bacterium | reverse complement strand
AATCTTTTTCCCGACAGGCTCCTAGCCATCGCTTGGTCTCGGCCGAAATACACCGGTCTCCTGCGCGGTGAGGTGCCGCGGGGCGCGATGGGGTGGTCTGACTCCTAGAACGCGCCATGGCCAGGCTCCAACGCGCCGCGCAGTGGGCGGGTGGGGTCCGCAGGCCCGGTGCGCGGTCCCGCCGGGCGCGGACGGGAGTCTCACCGGCAGGACGCGTCATTGCGCGAGGATGGGGCCCTTCATCGCGCCGGGAAGGCCCTTGCTCGTGATGGGGGAGGGCTTCCTCATCGCGAGGAGGTGCCGTCCGGCGAGGGGCAGGCCCTTGCCCCTCGTGACGAGGCGTCGTCCCGCGACGGGCGAGCCCTTGCCCCTCGCGAGGAAGCCCTCCCTCACCACGAGCAAGCCCTTGCCCGCCGGGGGGCGGCCGTCGCCCCGCGAAGGCCGGCCCTTGCCCTCGGCGGGCAAGCGCCTCCTCGCAGTGAGGGTGCCCTTTCCCCCGAGCAGGAGGCAGCTCCCCGTCGTCGGAGCTCGGCTGCACGCGACGGGCCATCGCTCCCTTGCGAGGTCCGAGCGCTCACCGAGCGCCCGGAGGGCGTGCCCTTCGCGACCGCGAGGGGCTCGGACGAAAGACACCAGCCTCAGGGGTACGTCATCGTACGCGCCTGGGCGCACGTGATCGTGTTGGCCACGCGCTTGATCACGAAAGTCCCGCCGGAGACGTGCTGGCTCTGGCTCTGCCCGTCGTACTCGTTCGTGAGCGTGCTGTCGCAATCGAGCTCGCCCGTGCCACCGTCGGCTTCGGCAGCGACCCTGACACAGCCGCCGACACGGACATTGGCCTGCACCTGGCCGTTGTCCGGGCCCCCCAGGGTCCCCTGGATGAGCGTCGCGCCGGTGGAGTCGCAGCTCGTGATCGTCCCGCTCATGCTGCTGATGACCCGCTGGGCGGTGTACATGCGTTTGACCCGCTCGAGCGTGAGGTTCTCCACCCCGGGCAGGTAGTTGTACGACAGGCGCGCCAGGCTCGAGCTGCGGCGCGGGCAGGCGCTCGACGTGGCCGCGTAGTCCCGCGTCGGATAGGGCGCGGTGGTGCTCGAGACCCCGCCGGGCGGCACGGCGTAGCTGGTCACGCCAGGGTGAGTGTCGTTGTCATGGTCCACCCAGATCGCCCCGTTGGTCTGGTTGGGGCCCGCGCCGATGTTGGCGTTGGCGGCCGGCCACGCACCCAGCGGATCGGTGAGCGAGACACCGAAGACGACCGCGGTCTGCGGCTCGGTGTACGCCTGGCTCGGAAGCGCATTGGCGAGGGTGATCGTGAGGCTCTGCACTGGCATGGTCGGTAGCCCGAAGATCGGAGCGGGCAGGAACTGCCCGTACGCCTCGTCGGGGACGATCACCGGATTGCCCTGCCCGCAGAGGTCGAGCGACGTGCCGCCGCACTGGGTCGTCTGGATCGTCAGATTGCCGGTCGCGTCGTACGTCTGCCGGCGGATGGCCCACGACGTGGAGGGGACGTTCGTGCCGTTCTCGAAGAAGGTGATGCCGGACCAGGTGGTGGTCAGGTTCATCTCGAGGGCGAAGGTGCCGTTCATGTCGCAGACGCAGACGCCGTTGACCGAGACGTAGCCCGGGTTGCAGTTGCAGGTGTGCGTGTTGATTCCGTCCACGCACGTCCCGCGGCCCGCGCCGCACGGATTACCGGCGCAGCTCTGGTTGGTGCATCCCGTACCGCTCACGGTGCCGTCGCCCGTGAGGCCGGTCGGGCAGGTGCAGGTGGAGGGACCGGTGCACGTGGCGCCCGCGACGCACGGGGTAGCGGCGCACTGATTGGTGTTCGACACGCACTGGCCGCCTGTGCTCACGTACGTCGCGTTGCAGGTGCAGACCTTGGGCGTGCCCTCGGCGCACGCGGAGGAGTTCGGGCCGCAGGAGTTTCCGCTGCCCGTACACGCCCCGGCCGTGCACACGTCGGTGACGGTGCAAGCGAGGCCGTCGTCGCACGCGGTGCCGTCGGCCTTGGGAGACTTGCCGCAGGTCCCGCCGGTGCAAGCGCCCAGGTTGCACGCGTCGTTCTGGGCCGAGCAGTCCATCGGAGAGCCATGGCACGTGCCGGCCGAGCACTGGTCGCTCACCGTGCAGGGATTGCCGTCGTCGCATGTCGCGGCATTGTTCTGGTTGATGCAGCCGAGCGTGGTGTCGCAGCTGTCATCGGTGCAGGGGTTGCTGTCGTTGCAGCTGCGGGCGGTCCCGCCGCCGCACGTACCCGAGTGGCAGGTCGTACCGGTCGTGCAGGCATCGGTCTGGCACGACACGCCGTCTTGCCTCGTCTGCTTGACGCAGCTTCCGGAGGTCGAGTTGCAGGTGCCGACGTTGCACTGATCGCTCATCGGAGAGCAGTCCACGAGCGGCACCGCGTTGCAGCTCCCTGCCTTGTCGCCGGCGCAGTGGAAGCTCGTGCACGGATCGGCCGGCTGGCAGCCGGCGATCACGACGCCCGTGCCGTCTCCGGCGCACGTTCCGCTCGTGCACACGTCCCCCTGGGTGCACGGGTTGCCGTCGTCGCAGGAGGTGCTGTCGGGGGCGCTCGGGTAGACGCAGGTCGAGCCATCCGTGCAGGTGGCGCCGCTGGCGGTCTGACAGGTGGGGGGAGTGTTGCAAGCGCTGGCGCAGCAGAAGCCGCCCACGCAATGGCCATTCTGGCAGTCGGTGCCTGTGCCGCAGGATGCACCGTTCCCGCCGTCGGCCGCCGTGGGGCTCGCATCTCCGGTGCCGGTGTCCGCGGCGCCGTCCGCAGAGCCGGTGTCCGCGGCACTGTCCGCAGGGCCGGGGCCGGCCTCGGCGGTGCCCGTGTCCGCGGCGCCGTCCGGGTGACCCGAGCTCACCGCGCCGTCCGAGGTGCCGGTGTCGGCGGCAGCGTCCGGATGGCCCGAGCCCACGGCACCGTCGGCGCCACCGTCCGCGTGGCCGGAATCGGCGCTGGTCGCGGCGTCTTGCCCGGGGCCGGGCTGGAAGCCGACGCTTCCCCCGCAACCCGCGGCGATCAGCGACAGCAGTGATGTGATTCGAATCAGCCTGGACGTCGTAAGCATGCCAGCACCCTCCCGCAGTAAGCCCGCGGAGCAGTCTAAGCGGTTACAAGCCGGCCTGGCGCAGAATCGGCGTGCATGCCGTCATGGCGGCCAAATTGACTATGGACGGCCGGCGCGACTCGGCGGTAGGCGTGGAAGCATGAGCCCTCGATCGACGCTGGCCCTCGCGCTCGCAGGCTCCGTCGCCCTCCTGGCCCCCGCCGCACGGGCGGATGACGTGCCCGTTGGTCTCTCGGTCTCGATCGAGCGCGTCGCCGGGTTTGCGTACGGGTCCGCCCGGCCGACGACCTCGACCTCGTCTTTAGGCGCGACCACGTTCGGCGTTGCGGGCCCTGCGATCAATCCGATCGCGCTGCCGCGCGCCGGGGGGGACGTTCTTCTTCCCGTGGGCCTCACCCTGGGCGGTGCGCTGGGCTACGGGCACGCCTCGCTCTCGTCGACCGACAACGGGCAAGGCGGCGCTTTCAGCGGCAATGCGTGGTTGCTCTCGCCGCGCGTCGGCTATCTGCTCCGGCTCGGGCCGCTCGTCGATCTCTGGCCGCGCGCCGGGGTCACTCTGGCGGGCGCAAGTCTGCAGAACCCCGACGGCCAGAGCTGCTCGTCGACCTTCGTCGCTCCCGGTGCGGTCCCCACCACCGCCTGCACCGCCGTCCCGGGTGACTCCGAATCGCTGTTCGTGGCCGCGGCTTCGGTGGACGTCGCGGTCGCGCTGCGTCTGACGCGCACGTTCAACCTGCTCGGTGGCGTGGCCTACGATCACGTGTTCGCCGCGAGCGGCTCGACCACCTCCCGGGGCAATGGCTCGGTCGATGCCCACGCGGACGGCCAGTACCTCGGCGCGCAGGTGTGGCTCGGGCTCGGGGGCTACGTTCTGTGACCTATCGTCTCGGTCGACCGGGGCGACCTACCCCTGACCCCGCGTCCTCTCCCGCGCCCCCTCCCCCGCCCCCAGCACGCTCCCCCGCAGCCCCTCGTCCACCCTGAGCCACGCCTCCCGCGCCTCCTCCGGCACCCCCCGCTCCTCGAGCACCTGCTTCAGCAGCCAGTGGCGGCGGTCGAAATGGCCCGGCAGCAGCGGCAGCGCCGCATGCGCCTCGGGCAGAGGCTTGCCGGTGTACCGCTCGCTTCCCCCGAGGAAGGCGCACGTGAACGCCGTCTGCTGGCCGACGATGCGCTCCCTGTCCTTCCCCTCGAAGAGAAACCCGACGATCGGATCGTCGAACAACCGGTCGTACAGCGCCGTCAGCACCGCCCGCACCCCGGCCTCGCCGCCGATCGCCTCGTACGGCGTCGTCATTCGAAAGTGACGTCGAGCCCCGTCGCCTCGTGGACGACGCGCCGGATCGTCGAGAAGAGCTCCTCGCCGCGCCCCTTGTCGTCCATCCAGCGCTCGCCGGCGGCGTCCCACGAGAAGTGCCAGCCGCGGGCGTTCGCGGCGAGCCAGATCTGGCGCGTCGGACGCTGGGTGTTCACGATGCACCTCCTGCCGCCGCGCAGCGTGAGCGTCACCACGTCGCCGGCGATCTCGCAGTCGACCAGGTCCGTGTCGACGTCTTCGAACGCGTCGCCGATCGCGGAGAACGCGGCGTCCGCCAGCTTCTGGTACGTCGGCTCGTCGAGCATCGACAAGGGCATAGCTCAGTTGAGCGAGTGAGGCAGGGCGAGCAGGAAGGGAGCGATCACGGCGTCGAACGCGCGCCCGTCCGGGCGGTGCATCTGGTAGGTGCCGCGCATCTCGCCGCGGGGCGTCTCGAGCACGCAGCCGCTCGTGTACTCGAAGTGCTCGCCGGGACGGAGCTGCGGCTGGTGGCCGACGACGCCCGGACCGCGCACCTCTTCGACCTTGCCCATGCCGTCGGTGATGATCCAGTGCCGCGTCCTCAGGTGGGCCATCTCCGTCCCCTCGTTGGCGATGCGGACGGTGTACGAGAATACGTAGCGGCGCGCGAGCGGCAGTGACTGCTCGGCGACGTACGAGCTCTTGACGCTGACCCGGATGCCCTCGGTCACCGCGGTGGAAGTCGACGCTCGTACGCTGGGCATGGCGAGGGTCTTAGCACTTGTTTCTCCCCTTGCTCAACGCCGCGGGGGTATGGTGTCTCCGCGGGCGACGCGACAGCGCGCGACCATGGGCATGTGGTCGGAGAGGCCGTAGAAGGGCGCCGACCGGTCGCCGAAGGCGTGGGTGTCGTCGAAGTCCAGCCAGCGGATCCCGCGGCCCGTGAACACGTGATCGAGGTGCATGCGAAGCCGCATGAACCCGGCGGTCGGCCAGGCGACCAGCTCGTCGAGCGAGAGCCGGGAGCTCTGCCCGAACGCGTCGATCCACCCGTGATCGTCGACCAGGCACCGGTACACCGGCGACCCCGGCAGCGCGTTGAAGTCCCCCACCACCACGAAGCGATCGCTCGCGCGCTCCTTCTCGACGAAGCGCACCAGGTTGCGGGCCTCTTCGAGCTGGTTGGGCCCCCACCCCAGCCGGCGCGGCTGCGTCCAGAAGGAGCGCGTCCACGCGCTGGGGAGGCTCAGGTGCGTGTTGAACACGTCGATCAGACCGTGAGACGGCTGCGTGCGGTGCCGGAAGCGCACGTGCGCGCAGATGCGCGTCTGCTTGAAGCGTTTCACGACGTGAAGGCGCCGGTGCGTGATGTCGTGGGGCATCTCGGCGTTGTGGTGGTCCACCGCGAAGTCCGAGTGCGCCAGGATGGCCAGCCCCGTCGTGTACACGTGTGTCCGCGGCGAGAGGCGGTACGCGTGGGCCGGGAAGTAATACGCGTTGTACGCGTCGGGCCTGCGCGCCTCGGCCAGCGCCGCCGAGAGCATCTTCACGAATCGCTCGAGCTGCGTGTCGTCCCCGCGGTGCATCGCCGTCGAGCGCAGCGAGCGCGTCTCGACCTCCTGCAGGCACACGAGCGCGGGCAGCGGGTCGAGGGCGGCGATCGCCTTCGCTATCCGCTGCATCGCGGTCCTGGTGCTGGCGAGGCCCCTGGTCGCGTGGCCGAAGTAGCGGACGTTGTAGCTGAGGATCCGGAGCGGCTGCATCGGGGCCGTACTATAGACTCGACCTCGATCCGCCATGACGTTCCGCCGCACCGCGCTGGCCTTGCTCGGAGTGGGCCTCTGCGCATGTAGCCCGAGAGGCGCCCGCGCCCCCGCCGGCGCCGAGGCCGCGGGGGGCCCGGCGCCCGCATCGACCTGCTCCGCGGGTCAGAGTCCCTTCGCCGAGGCCGAAGCGCGCAGCCGGATGCCGGTGGACCAGGCCGAGGCCCCGCGAAGCACGGCGGTCCTCATCCGGCACGCGACGATCATGACGGCAGCGCACAGGCGCTACGAGCCCGGCTTCCTGCTGATGAAGGGCGGCGCCATCGCCGCGGTGGGCGCGGGCGACGGCCCGGCGCCGGAGGCGGGTGCGGTCGTGGTCGACGCGCAGGGCAAGTTCGTCACGCCCGGAATCATCGACCCGCACTCGCACATCGGCGTCTACCCCTCGCCGCAGACGGCGGGCCACGACGACGGCAACGAGCTGACCGATCCGGTCACGGCCGGGCTCCGCGCGGAGCACTCGTTCTGGCCTCAGGACCCGGCGATCGAGCGCGCCGTGGCGGGCGGCGTGACGACGCTCGGCGTGCTCCCCGGCAGCGGGAACCTCGTCGGCGGGCGGGGCGTCGTCGTCCACCTGTCGCCGCGACAGGGCGCCCGGGCGATGCGCTTCCCCGGCGCTCCCGAGATCCTCAAGATGGCCTGCGGCGAGAACCCCAAGCGAGTCTACGGCGGGATGAAGAGGTCGCCGACCACCCGCATGGGCAACGTGCGCGCGCTCCGCGAAGCGTTCATCAAGGCGCAGAAGTACACCCGCGACTGGGTCGAGTGGACCGACAGGCAGGGCAAGCCTGCCCCCGCGAAGAAGCCGGACGACAAGGGCGGCCCGGACTCGAAGCCGCCGGACCGCGACCTCGGGCTGGAGACCCTGGCGCAGGTGCTCCGCGGCGAGATCCTGGTCGAGTGGCACTGCTACCAGGCCGACGACATGCTCGCCGCTCTGCAGGTGGCCGACGAGTTCGGGTTCAAGGTGCGCGCGTTCCACCACGCCCTCGAGGCCTACAAGATCCGCGACGTGCTCGCGCGCGAGAACGTGGCGATCGCCACGTGGGACGACTGGTGGGGCTTCAAGATGGAGGCGTACGACGGCGTCCCGGAGAACCTCGCGCTCTTCACCGAGGCGGGCGGGCGGGCGGCGCTGCACTCCGACTCGCCCATCGCCGGGCAGGTGCTCAACCAGGCCGCCGGCAAGGCCCTCGCGGCGGGGCGCGCCGCGGGCGTGAAGCTCGATGACGACGACGCCCTGCGCTGGCTGACGGCGAACCCCGCGTGGGTGCTGGGGATCGACGATCAGGTGGGCACCCTGGAGACCGGCAAGCGGGCCGACGTCGCCGTGTGGAGCGACAATCCGCTGAGCACGTACGCCCGCGCCGAGCTCGTCTACGTCGACGGGCACCTCGTCTTCGACCGGGCCCACCCCGGTGCGCCGTGGAGCGACTTCGAGCTCGGAGTTCGCGGCATGACCGCGAGGGAGACGGACCGATGAGGGCGGGGGGCGGCACGAGACGCGCGCTCGTCGCGGCGATGGCGAGCGCGCTCGCCTGGACGGGCGCCGCCCGGGCGGCGGACGGTCCGCCGGTGGCGATCGTCCACGCGCGGGTGTACGTGCCGGGCGGGCGTGCGCCGCTGGACTACGCGACCGTGCTCCTGGCCGGCGGCAAGGTGCAGGCGGTCGGGCGGGACGTGACCGTGCCCCTTCAGGCCGTCACGATCGAGGCGAAGGGCAAGGTGGTCACCCCCGGCCTCATCGACGCGGACAGCTCGGTGGGCGTGGTCGACGTCTCGCTCGAGCCGGAGTCCGACGACACCGACGTCCACGGCGTCATGAGCCCCGCGCTCCGGATGGTGGACGGCTACAATCCCCGCTCGGCCCTCGTGCTGCTCGCGCGCCGCTCCGGCGTGACGTCGGTGATCGTCGCCCCGCACTCCGGGGTGCTCGCCGGGCAGGCGGCGTTCGTCGACCTCGCTGGCGACACGCTTGCCGAGAGCGTCGTGCGTCCGACCCTGGCCGAGTACGCGCGGGTCGACGAGGACACCGTCCAGGCGAGCGCGGGGACGCGGGGCGGCCTCTGGCTGATGCTCCGCGAGGCGTTCGGCGAAGCCCGCTTCTACGCCGCGCACCGGGCGGCCTACGACGCCAACGCGGCTCGCCCCCTCGGTCTGCCTCGCGCGAGCCTCGAGGCCTTGCAGCCGGTGCTCCGCGGCGAGCAGCCGCTCGTCGTCACGGCCCACCGCGCGAGCGACATCGAGGCCGCGCTGCGGCTGGGCGACGAGCTGAAGGTGCGGCTGATCATCGAAGGGGCGAGCGAGGCGTGGCTCGTGGCCGACGAGCTGGCGCGGCGGAAGGTCGCGGTCGTCATCGATCCCATGGCCAACCTCCCGGAGCGCTTCGATCGCCTGCACGCGCGCTCCGACAACGCTGCCATCCTGTCGCGCGCCGGGGTGCCCGTGGTCATCGCCACGTTCTCCGCTCACCAGGGCCGGCTGCTCTGGCAGCACGCGGGCAACGCCGTGAGGCTCGGCATGGACCACGACGCCGCGATCCGGGCCGTGACCGAGGCCCCGGCCGACGCGTTCGGCCTGCGGGGCTACGGGCGCCTCGAGCCTGGCGCCGTCGGGAACGTCGTCGTGTGGAGCGGGGATCCGCTGGAGACCAGTACGCGCGTGGAGCACGTGTTCGTGCGCGGACGCGAGGAGACCCTGGTGACCCGGCAAACGCTCCTGCTCGAGCGATACAGGACGCTGCCGATCCCTCGCGACGGGTCTCGCTAGCGGAGCGCGGGACGCCGCAGCCGAACAACTGCCCTCTTCTTTCGGGTAAGATCGCCGCCTGTTGGATCCTCCCTGGGCGACGCTGCGCGACGAGGAGCTCCTGCGGCTGCGCATACGCGATCTCGGCGTTCGCATCGCCGGGAGCGAGATCGAGCCTCGCGTCGCGAAGCTCTATGCAGAGCTCGAGGCACGGGGCCTGCGCCTGCGCCCGCCGTGCTACCTCGGCGACGAGTGGTTCAGCCCCGACGGCGTGCCCGCCATCGCGGTCCCGTTCTACCTGGCGCACCCGAGGCTCAAGCAGCTCGAGCTGCACCAGATGATGGAGGTCGAGGGGGGCACCCCGGAGTGGTGCGCGCAGCTGCTGCGGCACGAGTGCGGGCACGCGCTCGATCACGCGTACGCCTTCTCGTCGCGCCGCAAGTGGCGCGAGGTCTTCGGGAGCCCCGACGTCGACTACGAGCCGGAGACCTACCGCCCGCGCCCGTACAGCAGGAGCTTCGTCCGTCACCTGCCGAACTGGTACGCCCAGGCGCACCCCGACGAGGACTTCGCCGAGACGTTCGCCGTGTGGCTCGCGACGCCGCCGGACGAGTGGCGCGCGCGATACTGCGACTGGAAGGCCCTCGAGAAGCTGGAGTACGTCGACGCCTTGATGCGGGAGGCGCAGTGCAAGCCGCCGGGCCGCCGGGGCGGGCGCCGGCGGTCGGACGCCTCGAAGATGGCCACGACGCTCGCGCGCTACTACGCGGCGCGGCGCAAGCTCTGGGCCCAGGACTCGCCGGGCTTCTACGACGCCGACCTGCGGCGCATCTTCGCCCCGACCCCCGCGGGGCGAGGCACGGCGGCGGCCTTCATGCGGCGCCGGCGCAAGGCCATCGTGGCGAGCGTCGTGAGCTGGACCGGCCAGCGCAAGTACGTGGTCGACGAGCTGGCGCGCAAGCTGGTCGAGCGCTGCGCGAGCCTCGGGCTTCACGCCCCCGGCGACGAGGTGGCGCTGGCCCTCGACGTGGGCGCGTACGTCGCCTCGCTCATCACGAACCACCTGCACACCGGGCGCTTCAAGAGGTCGGTCTGATGAGGATCCTGGTCCTCTTCGACGTGCACCGCCGCATCGCCAAGGGCGAGACGTTCAGCGTACGGTCGCTGCGCACCGAGGAAGAGAAGCCGACGGAGGCCGACGTCCTGGCCTGCCTGCGCAAGCTGGGGCACGAGGTCGAGACCCTCGCCGTGTTCGACGACGTGAAGGCGGTCCTCGAGGAGCGCGACGCCTTCAAGCCCGACGTCGTCTTCAACCTCTGCGAGACCTTCTTCTCCGACCGGGCGCACGAGCCCAACATCCCTGCGCTCCTCGAGCTGATGAAGGTCCCGTACACCGGCGCGGGGCCGGACGCGCTCATGCTGTGCAAGGACAAGGCGCTCGCGAAGAAGCTCCTGTCTTTTCACCGGGTGAGGGTCGCGCGATTCGTCGTGTCGGCGCGTGAGCGGCCGCTCCGGCACCTGAAGCGCTTCTCGTACCCGGCGTTCGTCAAGCCGATCGGCGAGGAGGCCAGCGACGGGATCGCGCTCGCGTCTCTCGCGAAGAACGAGGAGGAGGTGCTCGAGCGCGCGCGCTTCCTTCACGAGCGCTTCGAGAGCGACGCGCTCGTCGAGGAGTACGTCGACGGCCGCGAGCTGTACCTGGGCGTCCTCGGCAACAAGCGGCTGACGGTGTTCCCCCCGCGGGAGATCTTCTTCGGCCAGGCCCCCTCGGGCGCCGCCGAGCCGCAGAGCGCCGACGACGCGCCGAAGTTCGCGACGGCGAAGGCGAAGTGGGACGAGGGGTACAGGAAGAAGTGGAAGATCCGCAACGGCCCCGCCGGCCCGCTCCCCCAGGGCATGGAGAGGCGGCTCGCCGAGCTCGCGCGACGCGTCTATCGCATCCTGAACATCCGCGGCCTCGGGCGCATCGACGTGCGCCTCACGGCCAGCGGCGACGTCGTGGTCATAGAGGCCAACCCGAACCCGTCGCTCGCCAAGGACGACGACTTCGCCCAGGCCGCGGCCCAGGTGGGCATCGGGTACGAGGCCCTCATCCAGAAGATCCTCGAGAACGCCCTCCGGTGGAAGACCGAAGGCCCGGGCTGATCACTCTGGCGCTGGCTCCGGAGGCGCTACGCCACCGAGGGCCACTACCGGGAGACGCGGCCGTCCACGCAGTGCCAGGGGTCCTGCAGCGTCGTCTTCTCGTCGCACGTGGCGGTCGCGAGGCCCGTCGTCCCCGAGAGGTCGGTCCCCAGGAAAGCCCCCTGCAGCTGCGCCCCCTCCAGGTTCACGCCCCTGAGGTTCGCGGCAGCGAGGAACGTCCGCTGCAGGTTCGCGTGGGACAGGTCGACGTTGCTCAGGTCGACGGCGGTCAGATCGAGGCCGCTCATGTCGCACCCCACGAGCGACATTCCGTCGAACTGACGGCTCCCGTGCAGGATCTCGTCGAACATCGCGCGCGCGGCCACCGGGTCGTGGAGCGCGCGCTGCTTCCCGGACTTGTTGGTGTAGGCGAGCGGGTTGAGCGCGACGACCCCGGCCACGCACGACGCCGCAGCGATGGCGCGCCACGCGGCGCGTCCGCGCCCGAGCGGCGGGAAGGTCCACCCCGCGAGGGCGGCGCCGAGCAGCAGCACGCCCCACACGAAGAAATTGGAGGTACCGACCGCCCAGGAGAGCCCCACCGCGACGACCATCGCGCCGAGGCCCGCGGGCGACAGCCACCCCGGGAGGGGCTCTTCGTCGGCCCCCGGCGTCCACTTCGCGCCCTGAGCACCGGGGCGGTCGCGCGGCGGCGGCTTCGGCGGCGGGGGCGGCGCGAGCGCGGGTGTCGCAGGAACGTCGCCCATCGGCAGAGACTCGACGGCCACGTCGATCGCGGCGATGAGCTCGTCGGTGGTCGCGTACCTGCCGCTGGGCTCCTCGGCGAGGCAGCGCCGCAGGACGTCGAGGACGCCCGGCGCCGTCTCCTCTTCGAGGACGTGCTGCATGAGCCGCCCGAGGGAGTAGACGTCGCCCTTCACGCTCGGCTGCTCGCCGCGGTTCACCTCCGGCGCGGCGAACGTCTCGTATTCCCTCGCCTCGCCCTGGCGCGCGTTGAGCGCGTGCACGCTCACGCCCGCGGCCTCGGCGAGGACCGGACGCAGGTCGTCGTCGAGCAGAACGTTGTCGCCGCAGAGGCACCCGTGGACGAGGCCCGCGCGATGGAGGCCGCCGACCGCCTCCGCGACCGTGCGCATGAAGTCCAGGCGGCGCCGTGACGGCCACCCCAGGGCCGGAAGGTCCGTCGCGCACCCCGTCGTCCACAGCTCCGTCAGGTAGGCGTCACGGGTGGGAGCCACCGCGAGCACGGCCAGCACGCCCGGCAGGGGGTCCTTCTGGAAGCGCTCGACGGCGGCCATGAGGCGGTGACGCTCGGGCGCCGGTACGTCCTCGCGGACGACCACGAGCGCGACCTGGCGACCGTCACCCGTCTTCGCGCGCCAGATCCCCGTGAGGGGGCGCTCGCCCACGGTCCCCAGGACCTCCACGGAAAGCGCCTTCGCCGCCCGCACCTCCGGCTTTCCCGCCCCCATCGACGAGGGGGGGGGGGGGAAGATGGCGTGGGCGAGAAGGTCGTCCGTCTCTGCTTTGGGGCGGCGGTTCGGCTCGGACAAGTGTTCGTGAACATACCTCAGGTCCGCTCGCCCGTCGCCCCGCTCATCAGCACTCGCATGAGGTCCTGCGCAGGCGCGCGGGACGCGGGACCGCGAAGGATGCTGGACGCCAGCGCCTCGAGAACCGGAGCCTGGACGCCGCGCGCCCGCGCCCAGGCGACGACGCGCCCCGCCAGCTCGACCGCCTCCACGCGCTGACCCGCGTCGGCGAGCGCCTGCGACAGCTCCTTGCCCTTCGCGAGGGATTCTCCGAGGACGACCTCCGGGCGCTCGGTCTGCGCGATCGACGCGAGGAGGTCTCCGTAGCCGGCGAGCCCGAGCAGCGTTCGCTCGTCCCCGCCGGCCGCGGCGGCCAGGCGCGCGCCTTCCTCCATGGCGCGCGTGATGACCGCCGCGAGCAAACCGGGGCCCATGCCCAGCCCGCGAGCGTATCCGACCCCGATGGCGAGGCACCCGACCAGCGCGCTGGCCCACTCGAGGCCGAGCAGGTCGCCCGTCGCGTCGATCCGCAGCGACGGCGAACGGAGCACGTCGCCCAGCGCGCGTGTGACCTCGGGGTATCGCGAGGCGCACACCATGACGGTCGGCCTGCCCGCCAGCAGGTCGGACGCGAGCGCGGGCCCGCCGAGCGCTCCCACGCGCCGCGCCGGGGTCTCGTCGCGAACGATGTCCGACACCGTCTCCAGGTCTCCGGCGGACACGCCGCCGAGCCCGCGGTCGAGGCGCGGGACGAGGCCGCGCACCCCGTGCACGACGAAGTGGCGCCCGTCGACGTGGGGGCCTAGGGACCGCGCCACTTCCCGCGCGACCTCGGAGGGAACCGCGAGGAGGATCAGCTTCGCGTCGGTCCCGAGCTCCGCGAGATCGCGCGCGGCCGACACGCCGGGCGGCAACGCCGGGGCGCCGTCGCTGCGGCGCCTCGAGAGCAGCAGCGTCGGCCCACCCGAGCGCGCCGCGGCCGCCGCGAGCGCGAGCCCCCACGCACCCCCTCCGATGACACCGACCGCGGGCCGCGACATGACGCCCCGTTTATAGCGCGGCAGGGCGCACGGGGTCTTGCGACGGAACGCCGGACCTGCCGTACTCCGGATCGCGCAGGACGCGGGCGAGGTGGAGCCACGCGCTCATCGCGTGCTGCACGTAGTCGATCCGGACGTCGTGCGCGAAGAGGCTCTCGCGGACGCCGCCGTCGGCCTTCGCCGGGTTGCGCAGCCAGTAGCCGTTGTCGGGGTCGAACTGCTGGCCCAGCATCGACGCGGCGACCTCCCGGGCGGGCTCCACGAGCCACGCGTCGGGCCGGCCGGCGAAGCGAGAGAGGGCGATGTCGGCGTCGTAGGCCTCGACACGGGTCGCGGCGGGCGTCGTCTCCCCCTCGTAGAAGGTGCCGAACCAGTCGGGCGCGGGCGCCTCCCGCGACCGGTGCTGCTTCTTCATGATCGCCCGGGCGATCTTGAGCGCGTGCTCGGCGTACGCCTCGTCGCGCGTGGCGCGATAGAGATCGTTGCAGGCGTAGGCCATCCAGTGGTCGTGCTCCTGGTTGTCCTCCGAGACGTACGCGTCGCGCACGTGCACCACCCAGTCCGCCGCCCTGCGCGCGGCGGCGAGGTACGCGCCGGTCGGGTCGAGCGCGTAGAGGCGCATCAGCGCCAGGGTGGCCTCCCCGGGGTAGTAGACGGGCTCGCGCTTGAGCTTCTTGCCCGTCTCGCGCTCCAGATCGGCGTTCGCGCGGAAGCGCCCGTCCTCGTACTGCCGGGCGACGATGAACCGCGCCAGGGCGCGCATCGTCTCGAGGTTCGCCCGGCTGCCGGTGACCGCGGCGTGCTTCGCGAACGCCAGGAGCGCGAGCCCCGCGCCACCGACCTTCTGCTGCTCCTCGTCGTCGGTGTCGAGCAGGTACTTGCCCTCGCTCGCCGCGTCGGCGCGCAGGTGCGACTGCAGGTACTCGAGCGCGCGCTCCGCCTTCTGCAGGTAGAGCGGCGTCCCCAGCTCTTCGTACGCCTCCAGGATGGCGTAGGTCGCGCCCGCGTGGCGCAGCCACCCGTACGACGGGTCGTCCCGGTCGTCGACCGGGTGGTAGATGTAGACGTAGCGGCCGCTGTCGTTCAGCACGCGCGAGAGGTAGTCCGCGCCCCTGCCGACGGCGGAGACGAGGGCCTCGGGCGTGGCCTGCGCGGGGTGCTCCACCATCCCGCGTACGACGCCGAGGGCGTGGTCGCGCGCCGGCGACTCGACGTAGGCGTTCACGCCGAACCGGTACAGGCGCATGGACGCGAGGTCGGGCTGGGCGACGCCGGCTCGCTCGGCCAGCAGGCTCGTGATCGCCTGGTGGTCGAGCGTCGCCTTCTTGCCGGTCTTGAACATGGCCGCCTGGACGATCTCGCCGGGCAGCACG
>PLYU01000173.1 GCA_003153495.1 Myxococcales bacterium | reverse complement strand
TGAATCCCGTGGTCGCTCCGAGGGCCGCGCCCAGGACCCCCGCGAGCCCTCCCGCGACGACGCCGCCGGCGACGGCCACGGCGGGGGCGACGACGGCGAACGCGCCCGCGGCGCCCGCGACGAGGCCTCTTCGCGAGCTCCGGGCGCGCCAACGAACGTCGTAGATGCACTCCGAGGCGCCCTTCTCGATGCAGGTCTCGTGGGCGACGTCCGCGTCCGGGAGGCCCCAGATCCTCGGTAGGCTGCCGAGCTCTCCGAGGCGCGCGGCGCAGAGGAGCTCTTCGCCCTCGATGTCGGGGCGCTCTCCGGTGTCGTCTCCGGCGTCCGTCCGGGATCGGTACGTCATGCGGACGTGCGTCGCGGGCCGCTTGCCGCCCGCGACGTCCTCGATCGCCCACGTGCCCACGCGCGTCGCCTCGCGCGCGTGCTCGGCGACGTAGCGATATGCGTCGATGGGGTGCTCGCTGACGCGGAGCATCCTGACGAGGACACCGAGGGCCTCGGGATGGGTGACCCAGTTCCCGCGGTGCCGGATTGCGTCGCGACCGAGCAGCGCCGAGATGGCGCGGAGCGCTCGCTTCGCCGCGAGCTGACTGACCCATCCGGTCTCGTTGTCGACCGCGCTCGGATCGATCCCCGCGCCCGCGAGGAGCTGCGCGACGGCTCGCTCGCCGCGCTCGGTGCGCATGCGAAGCAGATACGTCTTCAGCACCGACGCTCTCAGCTCTTCTTTGCCGCCTTGCCGCACGGTTCCCCTCGAAGCGCCCGCCAAGACGCTATTCCGCATGATTACAAGCCTACGCTCCGGTAGGTCCTTAACAAAGGCGCACGGGTCCGCCGCAAATGACGGACGGGCGGCGGCAAGCGGCGGGCTCCTCCCTAGGCTTGCCAGATACGCAGATGGGCACACGCGAGCCCGACTCCCGGACGCGCCGGTCTTCACGCCCGCCACATCCGCTACATCTGCCGCCTTCCGTCGCCGGGAGGCGCGGACGGCGTCAAAGCGGCGAGCCGACCGTGATGCCCGCGTACCCGGGAGCCACGACGGGGCTCACGAAGGCCCCGCCCGAGGCGCGCGCGGACTTGGCCGTGAAGAGCCAGACGAGCCCGGCGCCGAGGGTCACTACGCCTGCGACACCCACGACGGCCCCCACCTTCTCCAGGCTCCGGCCGGTGTTGCCTTTGTCGGCGACGGCGGTTGGGCAGTCCGAGCGCCCGCCGTTGCAGGCGCTCTCGGCGCTCGAGATGTCGCCGGCGCCCACCACGTACAGAATGACGCCCGTGATCGCGGCGGCGCCCCCCACGCCCGTGAGAATCCATGGGCCAGGGCCAGGCGACGCCTTGGCGGCCGTGTCGTTTGGCGCCGGAGGCGGGGGCGCCGTGGGCGCCGCCGTTGCGCTCGGCTCGACGCTCGAGCTCGGCGGGGGGGGGAGCGCCGCAGCGGTCGAAGACCCGCTCGCGGCTACGGTCGCCGGCTTCTCTTGCGCCAGCTGGTCGCTCAGGTTCTTGATCCGGCGCTCGATGCGCTCGCGATCCGGCGAGCTCGGAACACGGCGCAGATACTCCTCGAGGGCGCGCACCGCTTCGGCCTTGTCGCCCTTGCGCTCGTAGGCGGTCGCTATGATCGGGAGGATCGCGTGGACGCTACAGTCGATCGAATAGGCGTCATCGAAGTAACCGATCGCCTTATCGTAGTTCGACTCGTCGAGATATTGCTTGCCACTCAGAAAGACGGTGTGCGCGCGATCCACATCGCCCTTGCTGACCTTCGACGCGTCGCACGGCGCCGGATAGGTGGCGGCCGGCTGCTGCGCCAGGGCAGGGACCGCGATCGCGGGAAGAGCGAGTGCGACGGCGAGAATCGGCTTACGGATGGAACGCAACATTGTGCCCTAGAGTCGGCACCGTATCATAAGAGGTGTGCGCGCTTCACCTAAGCGCCAGCAGCTAATCATGTAGCCACCTAGGCCCACCTAGCCACCGGGCCCGGCGCCTACCCCTCAGGGCGCTTCGGCCGCAGTCCCTGCTGCCGCCGCGAGCGGGCTGTGAGGCATCTGCTCGCCGCGCTCCTTCCGCTCCTTCAACTCGTACTTGCTCGGGCATTTGGCGAGCACGCTGGTCGCTTCGAACGTGTCGTCGCTCTGGAGCTCGCCCTCGACCGTGACGCCCACGTCGAGATCCGGAACGTCGCGGAAGGTGTCGGGCACCACGCACTGCGCGAAGCGAACGGGAAGCTCGGCGCCGTTCTTGGTGATCGAGAACCGGTACTCGCAGGGCTGGTCGCGCTTCACGAGGGATCCGTGCGCGAGGTTGCCTTCGGCCCGCACCGGGCGGCCGACGAACTTGGCTTTGGCCGCGAGGAGCTGGTCGACCGGCTTCGAGTAGATCGCGTTGTCTTGCATCCCGGTGAGGACGAGCCCCGCGATCGCCGCCGCCACCATCGCAAGCCCGCTGGCGATCGCCGGCCCCACCCAGCGCTTCCGTCCTTCTACGCCGTCGTCGCCCCGGCCGCCGCCCGAGCGCGTGCGCGTGGCGGCGGTCACCGGCGGGGAGTCGAGCGGTTCGTTTCGGGGGTCGTCGGCCATGACGTTCTCCACTGAAGGGTACCCCGACGCGTGACCGCGTCAAACGCGCGCGGCTGCAGTTGCACGTCCGTCGGTGTACACTCCGCTGCGACGGTTCGCACCTCGACGGGGTCCAGACCGATGACCGACGTTCTTTCGCTTCCAGTCCTCGTACTCAACCGGTACCTCGTCGCCGTGCAGGTGACGACGGTGAAGCGCGCGATCGTGCTCCTCTACGGAGGCGCGGCGCTTGCCCTCGACGAGGACGGTGATTCCCACGATTTCTCGCTCTGGCGAGAGCTCCCGCCCCGCGAGGGCGACGACGCCCTGCCCATCGTAGGCGGGCACCTGCGCGTGCCGCGGGTGGTCCATCTCTTGCGGTACGACCGCACACCACGCGTGACGGTGCGGCTGACGCGCCGCAACCTCATGTTCCGGGACGCCCATCAGTGCCAGTACTGCGGCAAGCGTCCGCCTCTGCGCGAGCTGAACATCGACCACGTCGTTCCGCGCTCACGCGGCGGCGACGACACCTGGGAGAACCTCGTGACCGCGTGCCGGCTTTGCAACCTCCGCAAGGGCTGGAAGACGCCTGACGAGGCCAACATGCGGCTCGCGCGGCGTCCGTTTCGGCCAAAGTGGACGATGACGGCCCAGATCCTCCTCGGAAGCGGGTGGCGATTCAAAGAATGGGAGCCGTTCCTCAAAGCCGCGAGCTGACAGAGCGAGCTGAGACGAGGTCGGTCACCGCAGCTTGGTGAACCCGTCGTGAACGGTGCCGACAGCGTGCGCCGGACGTCGCGAGCGGGCGCGGCGCTCGTCTCCGGCAGGCGTCTCCGGCGCGACCAGCGTGTAGCCGTCGCCATCCGCGCGCGCGACTCCCTGTTCCTCCACGGCGTAGCCCTCGGCGCGCGTCCCGTCGGGCGCGACGGCGACGACGTGGTGTCGCAGGCCGTCCGCCGTTCCCACGTCGAACGCCGCCACGTCGGCCGGCGGATCGAGGTCGCGGGAATCGTCGTCCAGCGAGGCGTGGCTCGCGACGAACGGTAGCGGCAAGAGCACCCGCCGGGTGGCCGGTCCCGCGGGCGCGGCGCTGACCGCCGCCGTCGAAGGCCCTCGAAGGACGATGGGGCTCGGCTTCGTGTGGCTCGCGAGCCAGGTCAGCGTCGCCACCGCGCCGATGGCGGCCCCGACGCCCACGGCCGCGATCGACCGCCAGGGGACGGAGCGACGGCGGAGCCTCGCCATCGCCGCGCGAAAGTCCGTTCCGACGGCGTACCTGCCCGTTGGCATCGGCGGCGCGAGCTCCGCGAGGAGCTGCCCCTCGGGGGCATCGGTGACCTCCGCCGGGTCGCGGGCCCGCAGACCGGACTCCCGCAGCAGCTCCGAGAGCTCGCTCCCTATCGACGCGCGCACCTGATTCTGACGCGCCGCCATCCGCGCGCCGAAGACCGCCTCCATGAGGCGCGCGACGTCGGCGTGGGTTCCGATCTGCTCGGCGCCGGCCGCGCGCTCGATGGCCTGCGCGAGCGCGCGTGCCGTGAGGTATCGGGTGTCGAGATCCCGCGAGAGCGCTCGGGCGATGACGTCGTCGAGGGCGCGAGGGACGTGCGCGCCGATCTGTTCGAGCGTCGGGATGGGCGAGCTCATGACCTGCTGCAAGATGTCGACGGCCTCGTCGCCGCGAAAGAGCCTCCGCCCTGCGAAGCACTCCCACAAGACGACCGCCATCGAGAAGACGTCGCTCTGGACCGTGCAGATCCGCCGCTTGTCGACGCGCTCTGGGGCGAGGTAGGCGAGCTTTCCTTTGACCTCGTGGGTCCGGGTCGTCTGGATGCGGTCTTCGGCCTTCGCGATGCCGAAGTCGGTGATGTACGAGCGGCCGTCGCAGCCGAGGAGCACGTTGTGCGGCGACACGTCGCGGTGAACGATATGGAGCGGCTTGTCGTTGTCGTCGCGGAGCTCGTGCGCGGCGTGCAGGCCGGCGAGCACGCCCGTCATGAGGGCGACCACGATGCCGACGGGGACCGGGGCGTCGCCGGTGGAGGCCACCCGGAGCAGGCGGTGCAGCGGGACGCCGTGGACGTACTCCTGCACCAGGATCGCCTCTTCGCCCGACAGGACGACGTCGAGCACCGAGACGACGTTGGGGTGGTGGATCTTCGAGGCGATCTGCGCCTCGTCGCGGAACATCGCGACGAACTCGGGGTCCTCGGTGAACTGCGGGTGCAGCCGCTTGGCGGCGACGATGCGGCTGAACCCGTCGGCCCCGAGGAGGCGGGCGATGTGGATCGTCGCCATCCCGCCCCGCGCGATCGGCCCGTAGAGCACGTAGCGTCCGAACGTCCGCGGCTCGAAGGCCTCGAGGGCGGGCTCGGGGGTCGGGGTGGCGAGGCTGGGCTGGTTCATCGCGCGCTGTGCTCACTCGAAGAACTGGATGGGCGTGCCTTCGGTCCAGAAGTAGACGTTGGTGAAGTGTCCGTCGGGCGCGATCGCCGTCCCCCACACCGACTTCGAATAATCGTGTCTGCCCGGGGCGAAGCCGGACGATGCGCCGATGCCCAGGCTCAAGTCGGGCAGCGATTCGAGCGTCGATACGAGCCCGTCCGGCGTGAAGGGCCCCTGGTGCGCGAGCAGGCCCGCGATGAACACGCGCGCGGAGATGTACCCCTCGAGCGAGGTGAAGGTCGGCGACTGCTGCGCGCCGGCGACCAGCTTCCGGTACGTGTTCACGATCTCGCTGGAGTCGCTCTCGTAGTTGGGCACCACCTGCGAGACCAGGACCTTCTCGGTCAGCGCCACCGGCCCCGAGGGGCCCTGCAGGTTGCCGGCGGCGATGAGGCGCTGCGAGAGCGCGTTCGGGCCGACGAACGACACGTTGCTGAACTGCAGGGTGAGCCGCGTCGCCTTCTGGAGAGTCCCTTGCTGGGCGTCTCGCGCGTACTGCCACTGGCGCACGCCGATGATGAAGTCGGCCGCGGCGCCGTAGGTGTCGGTCATCATGACCCCGACGGTGTGGGCCTGCGTGTCGGCCGCGAGGAGCTGCGCCAGGTGATCGGTGGCCGCCTGGACCTGCGCGGGCACGCTCGTCGCGTCGTTGCGGGTGTAGCGGAAGCGAGCGATCGGGGTGGTGGGGTCCGCCGAGGGGTCGAAGTCACCCTTGAGCGCGGCGTAAGCGGCGACGAGGCCGCCGTAGCCCGCCTGACCGAACGAGTCGTTCTGGTCGAAGCTCATCAGGTGCGTGTAGTCGGGCACGCCGGCGCGCAGGAAGTACTCGAGCGTCGCGCGCGCCTCGCTGGCGTAGCTCGCGCGCACGTTGAAGACGTACTTCTCGCAGGTGCCCGCGGTCGTGTCGCGCAGGATCGTGGTCGCGCCGGTGAACGCGCCGAAGAACACCGTCCCCGTCTCGAGCGAGACCGGCGCCGCGCGGACCATCGTGGGCGTCCCCACGTTGCCGAGGAATGCGAGCACGGCGTTCGGTCCGCGGTAGAGGGCCGTGGCCGAGACGGCGGGCTGACCGGAGACGTCGGGGTCGTTCGTCGTGGGGCAGCGCGGCGGGTCGGCCGAGGTCTGCACGTCGACCAGGTCGCGTGCGGCCTGCTCGGCGAGGGGGGGCTGGTAGGCGTCGTCGCGGAACACGAGCGCGAGCTGGCGCCCGCGGATGCCGCCGGCGGCGTTCTGCGCGTCGAACGCGAGCGACACGCCGAGCCTCATGTCGGTGCCCAGCGCCTGGTTGGGGCCCGTGGCCGGCGCGCTCATGCCGACGCGGATGGAGGCCTCCGTCAGGGGCACGCACGCGGACTGCGCGCCCTGTATCTCGCACACGTAGCTCCCGCAGTCGGCGTCGGTCTGGCACGCCTTCGAGTGGAAGCTGGGCGAGCACGCGGCGCCGAGCGCCAGGCACATCGAGAGGGCATGCAGGGAATGTCGTGACATGATTGATCGGGGGCGGATGTCCAAGCCCGCCTCCAAGCACGCGCCAGGCCATCACGAGGTCCGGGTGGCCCTCCGGGCAGGAATGCAGGGGGATTCGCCCCGCGGTGCGGCTGGGCTCATGGCGACCGGGCCGCCCGGGACTGCTGCCCGCCAGCCGCTGAGGTGAGGACAACCGGCCGCTACCGGCGGGGCCCGTGGCTTGCCGGTCGCCCCCCTTCGTCCTAATCAACTGGTCTCATGCGAACCGATTGGGTGGCCGGGCGGTCGAGCGACCAGTGCAAGACGCAGATGCGCTACGCCCGCCAGGGCGTCGTCACCCAGGAGATGTCGCACGTCGCCGCGCGCGAGCGGGTCGAGCCGGAGCTCGTGCGCGCCGAGGTCGCGCGCGGGCGCCTCGTCATCCCCGCGAACGTCTGCCACACCAACCTCGAGCCGATGGGCATCGGGATCGCCCTGTCGTGCAAGGTGAACGCCAACATCGGCAACAGCGCGGTGACGAGCGACGTGGACGGCGAGCTGCGCAAGCTGCAGGTGTCGCTCAAGCACGGGGCCGACACCGTGATGGATCTCTCCACCGGCGGCGACATCGACGGCATCCGCGCCGCGATCATCCGCAGCTCGCCGGTGCCGATCGGCACGGTGCCCATCTACCAGGTGCTCAAGGAGCGCAAGACCGTGTCGGACGTCCGCGCCGACGATCTCCTCGACATGCTCGAGCACCAGGCGAAGCAGGGCGTCGACTACTTCACGATCCACGCGGGCGTGCTGGCGCAGCACCTGCACCTGGTGCAACACCGCATCACCGGCATCGTGTCGCGCGGCGGGTCGATCATGGCCCAGTGGATGATCGAGCACGAGAAGCAGAACCCGTTTTACGCCCACTGGGACAGGGTGCTCGAGATCTGCGCCCGCTACGACGTGACGATCAGCGCGGGCGACGGGCTGCGCCCCGGGTGCCTCGCGGACGCGAGCGACGCCGCGCAGTTCGCCGAGCTGAAGACGCTGGGCGAGCTGACGACCCGGGCGTGGGAGAAGAACGTCCAGGTGATGATCGAGGGGCCCGGGCACGTGCCGTTCGATCAGATCGAGATGAACGTGAAGAAGGAGATGGAGCTCTGCCACGAGGCGCCGTTCTACGTCCTGGGCCCGCTCGTCACCGACATCGCCCCCGGCTACGACCACATCACGAGCGCGATCGGCGCGACGATGGCCGGCACGGCCGGCGCGGCGATGCTCTGCTACGTGACCCCCAAGGAGCACCTGGGCCTCCCGAACGAGGACGACGTCCGCCAGGGCCTCATCGCGTACAAGATCGCCGCGCACGCGGCGGACATCGCGCGCCACCGACCCGGCGCCCGCGACCGGGACGACGCGCTCAGCCGCGCGCGCTACGCGTTCGACTGGAAGGAGCAGTTCCGCCTCTCGCTCGACCCGGAGACGGCCCAGGCGATGCACGACGAGACGCTCCCCGACGAGTACTTCAAGAGCGCCGAGTTCTGCTCGATGTGCGGCCCGAAGTTCTGCAGCATGCACATCAACCGGGCGGTCGAGGACTTCAACAAGAAGGTCGAGGAGGACAAGAAGGCCGGCCGCCGCACGCTCGATCTGTTCACCCCGTGAGAGGGAGGGGGCTCGAGTCTCTCGCCGCCCTCTCTCTGGTGGTGGCGGCCGTCCAGTGCGGCAGGCACGCCGCGCCCGGGGCCGCCGCGGAGGAGGCGCCCGCGGCCGTCGCGGCCGTCGGACCGATGGATGCGCGCGAGGCCGACGCCTGGCGGCGGGCGAAGGACGGCGACGAGACCGACGGAATGCGCCTGGCGGAGCAGGTGGGGTGCGACGTCCTGCGCGCGAGGGCCGACGACGCGGCGCTGCGGCCGACCGCGCTGAGGACGATGGGGTTCTGCCGGGACTTCTCGGAGCTGCCGTGGCTCGCGGACGTCGCCTCGTCGGGGACCGACGCCGACGCCGTCCTCGCCCTGGACGCGATCGTGCAGCAGGCCGCCCGGGAGCGGCGCCCGGTGGACCCGGAGGACGCGAGCGAGCTGGGCGAGGGCTGCCGCTCGCTCCTGGTGCTGGCGCGCGCCGCGGGCCAGCCGAGGCCTCGCCGCATGCGCGCCGTCCGAGCGCTGCGGATGCTCGCCGACCGCGGCTGCGTGAAGCGCGCGGACATCCCGCCGGATCTCGACGTGAAGTGAGGCCCCCCTTGTCATCCCGAGCGAAGCGAGGGACCCCCCGGAAGCCTCCCGCGCGAGCCGGGCTCGCGTGGCCCCAGACCGCGCCGTATCACGCCCGTACCCGACCTGCGCACGCGGGAGGCGTCCGGGGGGTCCTTCGCTTCGCTCAGGATGACGGGGCGTCCACAACACGCCGCGCGTCGTGCACGAGCCGCTGCACCTCTGCCTGCGCCGCGTCGCGCAGGGAGGCCGCTCGCCCTCCGCGCGTCACGGGGATGGGCGCTCCGACGCAGACGGCGACCCTCGACGGATCGGCCCCCGCCATCCTCTTCAGGTGCGCAGGGAACGACTCGTTGACGAACTGCGCGCCCGATCCGGTCTCGTACGCCAGCCCCACCGGGACGACGTCGGCGCCCGAGTGCAGCGCCGCCGCGAACGCCCCCGCGTGGAAGCGGCGGACCTCGTCGCCGGGGAAGGTCGTCCCCTCCGGGAAGACGATCACCGTCGAGCCCCGCGCGAGCTGCGTCCGGATGGCGCGGACCGCCGCCGCGCCGCTCGCCTTGTCCGAGCGGTCGACGAAGAGCGTGCCGACCGAGCGCGCCGCCACCCCGACCAGGGGCCAGTGCGCCAGGTCCGCGCGGCTGACCATGAGCCCCCCGAAGGCGCGCAGCAGCACCAGGATGTCGGCCGTGGAACGGTGGTTGGCCACCACCAGGTGACCGCGCTCGCGGTCGGGGCGAGCGCCGCGCGCGACGACCGCCACGCCGAAGATAGCCAGCAGCGTGGAGCACCACGCCCCGACCCAGCGCTCGCGCACCGCCTCTCGCTCGCCCCTGCCCGAGAGCGCCTCGTGGGCGAGAAAGCCGGGGAGCATGGCCGCCGTCACGGCGCCGAAGCCCGCGATCCGGGTCGCCCGGCGCAGCCCGCGCGGCGCGATCACCACAGCCTCCTCAGGCCAAAGGCCGCCCACTCGAGCCCCCGCCGCACCAGCGACCTCTCGCGCCACGCCGCCAGGTCGACCCGCCGGGCCACCTCGAGGTCACGCTCGTACGACGCCCGCACGTGCCGCGCGAAGGCGACGTCCTCGACCGCCAGGTTCACCTCGAGGTTCTTGAGCCACGAGCGCTCGTCGAGGTTGTAGCTGCCGATCGTCGTGAACGTGTCGTCGATGATGGCGGTCTTCGAGTGCAGCATCCCGCCGGCGAGCAGCCGGATCTCGACGCCGTGGCGCAGCAGCGTGTCGAAGAGGGCCTCGACGGCGTACTGCACGACGGGCACGTCCCCTGTCTCGGGCACCAAGACCCTCACGCGCACCCCGCGGTTCACTGCGTGGAAGAGCGCGCGGCGCACGGCGCGATCGGGGACGAAGTAAGGGTTGGCGATGTCGATCCGCTCGCGCGCGCCTTTGATCCGCTTGACGTACTCGCGGTGCAGGCTCCGGCGCGTACGCCACTGGCTCGCCAGCGCCCAGACCGGGCCGGTGCGCTTGCGGGAGAGTGGGCGCACGTCGGGCGGCAGGGGGTCGTCGGTCAGCTGGCGCCAGGTGCGATAGAAGAGGGTGCGAAGCTCCTGCGACGCGCCGCCGTGCAGCTCGATGAGGTCGTCGCGCCAGCCTTGCCCGCCGTCCTCCGCCGGGAGCCACTGCGCGGCGAGGTTGAGACCGCCGACGTACGCGTGGACGCCGTCCACCACCAGCATCTTGCGGTGGTCGCGCTGCTCGACGCGCGCCAGGCGGAACCGCGGGTCGAGCGGCGAGATCGAGTGGTACTCGGCCACCTGGCCGCCGCTCGCGCGGAGGGGGCCCCACCAGGACGGCACCAGGGCGCGGCTCCCGAGCGCGTCGTAGACGACGAGCACCTTCACGCCGGCGCGCGCGCGGGCGGCGAGGGCGTGGCGGAAGCGCTCGCCCACCCGGTCCATCCCGACCCAGTACATCTCGAGCAGGATCTCGCGCTCGGCGCGCGCGATGGCTTCGAGCATGACCGGAAACGCGTGCGCGCCGTCCCGCAGCAGGCGCACCGAATCGGCGCCCACGCGGAACCAGGGCGGGCTCGCGGGGTCGAGCCCGGGGCCCGTGCCGTCCGGTGCGATGTCCGTCAACGCGCCCTCATTCCCGAGGCTTGGCTCGCGGATCGCGGCCTGGGAAAGGGTGGGTCGACGGATCGGGGCGCTGCGGTCGAGCCGCGACGATCACGAGCTGCTCGTCGCGCAGGGCGGCGGCCGCGAACGAGCGCAGGCTCTCGAGGGTCGGTGCGGGGGAGGGGAGCTCTCCGCGCCACAGCGCGATGGTGCGCTCGCGCGGGTCGAGCGTGGCGCTCAGCCGGCCGCGGGCCGTCCACGCCGCGGCGCGCGCGAGATCCTCCTCGCGCAACGTCCCGCGCCTCACCCGGTCGAGCAGGGCGCGAGTCTGGGCGACCGCCGCGTCGAGCGAGGCGTCCGAGGTCACCAGGCGGATGACGAGTGCGGAAGCTCTCGGCGCTCCCGTCACCGCGGCGCCGAAGGAGCGGGCGAGCGGAACGTCCGGCAGTTCCGCCAGCTCTCCCGAGAGGGCGTGCGCCAGGAGCCCGCCGGGGCCGTCGAGCGTCGCCGCGAGCCACGCGGCCAGCGAGCGCGCAGCCTCGTCCCCCGCAGGGAGCGGGACCGCGAGCACGGCCTCCGACGGCCCGCCGCCGGGGCGGTCGAGCGCGTAG
>PLYU01000239.1 GCA_003153495.1 Myxococcales bacterium | reverse complement strand
CGCACTCTATTTTACGGCCTTTCGTGCCTAACTTACAGCACGTCGCCTGTACTCTGCACGTCGCCGGCGGGCACGGCGAACGGCTCGCCCGTCCGGGGATCGGACGCGTCCGGCACGAGCTCGAGGAGGGGGACGAGCGCGAAGGCTCGCTCTCGCAGGTGCCGGTGAGGAACGACGAGCCGGGCGCTCTCCCACGCCACGCCGTCGATCCAGAGCAGATCCAGGTCGATCACGCGAGGGCCCCAGCGCTCGCGCCGCACGCGACCGAGGCGGGCCTCGATCGCCAGCAGGTCGTCGAGCAGCGACGACGGCGAGCCGTCGTACGCGACGAGCGCCGCCGCGTTGAGGAACGCGAGCTGCGGCGGCCCGCCGACGGGCGCCGTCCGGTAGACGTGCGACGTCTTCTCCACGCGCGCCACGGTCGACAGGTCGCTCACGGCCGTTCGCATCGTCTCCAGCGGATCGCCGAGGTTCGCCCCCAGCCCGATGACGACTCGCAAGCTCACGGCGACGCCGGCTCGAAGACGAGCGGGTCGGTCAGCGCGCCCTGGTAGTTGCCGTTCGCCACGCCGTTCTGGACGAAGAACATCAGCGAACCGTCCTTCAGCCCGTCGACCTGCGCGTCCACCGTGATCGCGACGCCGGGCGCGGCGTCGAAGGCGATCCCGTCGACGCCGGTCGTGGTCGTCGTGGTGACCTGCGCCTGCGCCGCGGTCGGCTGAACGAGCGTGTCGCTCGGCTCGAGGAGCTGACCGGCGAGGCCCGACAGCGCCCCGCTCGACACCGAGACGGCGACCTGGAAGCTGCAGGGCAGGCCCGTGACGCTCGTGTCGCAGGTCCACCACACGTGCCAGTGCCCCCCGGTCTGGTACTCCGTGAACACGCCGACCCCGGCGCCCGGGCTCGCGATCAGCGTCCGGTCCGCGTCGACCACGACCAGCATGGGCGCCACGCCGGCCGGAGGGCCCGCCGAGCCGACGCGGCGCATCTCGCCGTCCCGCTGCGAGCGCGTGTCGATGACGCAGCCCGCGACGGCCGCCGCGACCGAAGCGCCGGCGACGATCGACCATCCACCCTTGCCAGCCCTCGTCGTCGACATCGCGTCACTCCCTTGTTCGCTGCTCGGCCCGCGCCTTCAGCGGTGGCCCCCACCGTGCCCGCCGCCTCCTCGGGAACCGCCTCCTCCGCCGCCGTGGAAGCCCCCGCCGACCGCCCCGCCGCCGTAGCCACCATGATATCCGCCGCCCCCGGACGGGCCGTAGGTGCCGTGGACCCCCCCACCCGCGAGCCCGTGGCTCTGGGCGCCGACGCTCGGGGCATAGTAGCCAGGGTGATACCCGCCGGGCGCGCCGACGTGGTACGCGCCGCTGCCCGGATAGGACGACGGCGCGCGGTAGGCAGGCGCGTAGGCCGGCATCGGTCGGTACGCGGGCGCGGACGCCACGGCGCGAGGGGACCCGAAGTAGGGACGCGCGCTCGCGCCGTACGCAGGCAAGCGCGAGGAGGCGACCGCCGGCGAGCTGCCCGACCACGCGGGCGCCATTCGCATCGTGGCGGCTTGCGGAGCGCGCGCGCCCAGCGTCGTCGCAGTGCTCGGTCGCGCGAAGGCCCGCGCCTGCGCCAGGCCGCGCTCGGTCAGGGGAGCGCGCGTGACGGCCGTGGGAGGAATGTGCAGCGACGCGGGAGGCGGACCTCCCGCCGCAGGTCGGGCAGCGACGCGCCCCTGGACGCCCGCCGTCGCTGGCACCCACGGTCGCGTATGCGCGGCGATCCCCACGGCTCCGGCGCCCACCACGACGTGGCCAGACACGCCGGGAGCGAAGAGCTGGCCCGCTCCCACGAACGCGTACGGCGCGCGCGGCACGAAGCCGATGCCGACGGCGACTCCCCGGTGCCAGCACCAGGTCGGCGGCAGCGGCGCCCAGCCGACGTACCCCCAGTCGCCCCAGCCGTAGCGCCAGGACACCCAGGCGCCGGCGTACACGCGACCGGGGATCCACCCCCAGCCGAGCTCGGGACCGTAGACCCACCGGCCGTAGTGGAACGGCGCCCAGCCCCAGTCGTAGTCGCTCACCCACGTGTAGTCGTCGTCGTAGACCCAGTGCCCGGACGATACGTAGGGGGAGAAGTCGGCGCCGACGACCGTGGGCGAGGGCACCCAGACGGTGCCGTACGTCGGGTCTTCCTGCCACGAGCCGTAGGGGTCGAGCGTGGCGCGGAAGTCCTGGAGGGCGGCGGGATCGGTGTCTGCGTACTCGTCGTTGGCGTCGTCGGCGCCGATGACCATTTCGCCGCCGCCGCCGAGCGTCATGGTGGGGAACCGAGCTGGCTCGCCGGGCTGGAGCGTCGGACCCGCCTGGGCTAGCTCGACTCGCTCGTCGGGCGGCGTGTAGCCGATGGGCCCGGAAGCGACCGGCGGGGGATAGGCGACGTCCGCCATGGCCGCCTCGTTCGCGGCGCACGCCGGAGCGAACGGGAGCGCGACCAGGACCGTGGCGACTGAAAGGAGCCTGGCAGAGGACTTCATTGGACCACTCCTTCCGACCGTTCTGGGTGCAAGCCCCGAGCCCGGCGGCAACGGGCACACCCAACGTCGCGTACCCAATACGAATCAAGCCACGCCCTGGCGACTTGTCCAGCCGCGCACCCCGCCGGGGCGGGGCATGATGCCCGGGCGGGGGGGGCGCGGCGGCGCGCCGGACGGCGAGCGGGAGGAGGCGGGCGCCTCCGCCCCCTCGTGTTCGCCCATGGTAAGATCGAGCTCCGAGGGATCCGATGCCCGAAACCCGCCTTTCGAACATGACCGACCGCATCGCGGCGATGCAGGACTTCAAGCTGTATCGAGAGCTCCATTGGGAGGGCAGCTTCGAGGAGTACCTGGGCGTCGTGCGCGAGAAGCCGCAGGTGACGCGCAACGCGTACCAGCGGCTCTACGACATGATCATCAGCTACGGGACCGAGGAGTACATCGACAGCAAGAAGAAGCTCGTCCGCTACAACTTCTTCAAGGATGAGCACAACGGCGGCGTCAACGCGATCTTCGGGCTCGACATCCCGCTCATGCGGCTCGTGCACGTGCTCAAGGCCGCCTCGGAGGGCTACGGACCGGAGCGGCGCGTCATCCTCCTGCACGGGCCGGTGGGCTCGTCGAAGAGCACGATCGCGCGCCTGCTCAAGCAGGGGTGCGAGCAGTACTCGCGCTCGCCCGACGGCGCGCTCTTCACGTTCGACTGGGTGGGCCTCGCGGGCACGGGCATCAACAGCGGCGACCAGGACCGCTTCCCGAGCCCGATGAACGAGGACCCGCTGCGCCTCATCCCTCCGGAGTGGCGCGCCCAGGCCATCGAGCAGCTGGGGCTCTCGAGCGACAAGCTCAAGGTGAAGGTCGACGGGGACATGGACCCGGCCAGCCGCTTCATCTTCAAGGCCCTCATGCAGAGGCACGAGGGCGACTGGTCCAAGGTGGTGCGCAACCACATCCGGGTGCGCCGCCTCGTGCTCAGCGAAAAGGACCGCATCGGCATCGGCACGTTCCAGCCGAAGGACGAGAAGAACCAGGACTCGACCGAGCTGACGGGGGACATCAACTACCGCAAGATCGCCGAGTACGGGTCCGACTCGGACCCGCGCGCGTTCAACTTCGACGGCGAGTTCAACGTCGCCAACCGGGGCCTGCTCGAGTTCATCGAGATCCTCAAGCTCGACGTGGCCTTCCTCTACGACCTGCTCGGGGCGACGCAGGAGCACCGGATCAAGCCGAAGAAGTTCGCGCAGACCGACATCGACGAAGTGATCATCGGCCACACGAACGAAGCGGAGTATAAGAAGCTCCTGAACAACGAGTTCATGGAGGCCTTGCGCGATCGCACGATCAAGATCGACATCCCGTACATCACGAAGCTCACCGAGGAGATCCGCATCTACGAGAAGGACTTCAACTCGGTGAAGATCAAGGGCAAGCACATCGCGCCGCACACGCTCGAGGTGGCGGCGATGTGGGCGGCGCTGACCCGCCTCGAGGACCCGAAGAAGCACAACCTGTCGCTCCTGCAGAAGATGAAGCTGTACGACGGCAAGGTGCTGCCGGGTTACACGCAGGACACGGTGAAGGAGCTCCGCAAGGAGTCGAAGCGCGAAGGCATGGAGGGGATCTCCCCGCGCTACGTGCAGGACAAGATCTCGAACGCGCTCGTCAACGAGTCGGGCGAGGGGACGATCAACCCGTTCATGGTGCTGAACGAGCTGGAGAAGGGCCTCCGGCACCACTCGCTCATCACCGGCGAGGACCAGCGCAAGCGCTTCGGCGAGATCATCGGCGTGGTGAAGCGCGAGTACGAAGAGATCGTGAAGAACGAGGTCCAGCGCGCGATCAGCGCGGACGAGGACGCGATCAGCAAGCTGGCCGCGAACTACATCGACAACATCAAGGCCTACACCCTCAAGGAGCGGGTCAAGAACCGCTACACCGGGCAGGACGAGGATCCGGACGAGCGCCTGATGCGGTCGATCGAGGAGAAGATCGAGATCCCCGAGAACCGGAAGGACGACTTCCG
>PLYU01000350.1 GCA_003153495.1 Myxococcales bacterium | reverse complement strand
CGGGCCGCCCCCCAGGGTGCTGCTCGCGCGCGCCGCCCGGGCGCGAGACGTCTTGCCCGATGCGCTGCGCGCGGCGGGGTGCCCGGTCGACGTCGTGGCCGCGTACGAGACGCATCCGCCCCCGCCGGCGACGGTCGCCGCCCTCGCGCGGGACCTCGATCTCGGCCGGGTCGACGCCGTGCTGTTCACGTCGAGCAGCACGGTCGACAACCTCTGCGACCTGCTCGGCGCCCGGGCGGTCGACCTGCTCGGGCGAGCTCGCGTCGCCAGCATCGGGCCGGTCACGACCGGGTCCGCCCGCGCCCGCGGGTTGCGGGTCGACGTCACCGCGAGGGAGTATACGGTGTCGGGGCTGGTAGAAGCGCTCGCGGAGAGCTACGGCTAGGGTTTCATGTCTCTGAGCTCCCTCATCGTTCAGCGCGGGCTGGCGACCATGCGGCAGGTCGAGGAGGCGCTCGCTCATCAGGTGATCTACGGCAGCGATCTGGTGACCAACCTCCTGGAGGTCGCCTCCGTCGACGAGACCGAGGTGGCAAGGCTGTTCGCCGAGTCGGTCGTGCTCGAGCCCGCGCCGGTGGGTGAGCTGCCGCGCGCGCCGGGCCGGCTGCGCACTCTCGTGCCCCCCGAGATGGCGGCGCAGCGGTCCATCGTCCCCATCGAAGCGCGCGGCGACACGCTGGTGCTCGCCGTCGCCGAGCCGCTCCCCCGCGAAGTGGAGCAGGAGCTCGCGTTCGCGTTCGGGATGCACATCGAGCAGCGCGCGGCGCTCGCCGTGCGCGTGCGGCAGGCGATCGCGAGCGCCTACGAGCTGCCCCTGGAGCGGCGGGTCCAGCGCCTCGTCGCGCGCCTCTCGGGGCAGCCGTGGACGCCCGGATCCATGCCGGCCCCCCTGGGAGCCATCCCCGAGGTGCCCCGCATGCCGATGTTGCCGAGCCTCACGGCGACGCTGCCCCACCAGTCCAGCTTGCCCCCGCAGCCGGCGCCGGCCGCCGCCGAGCGCTCGCCGGTGCTGCTCAGGCGCGACTCCGTCGCCAGCGGGCGCCCGGGGCGGCGCCGCCGCGGGCCGCTCACCCTCGAAGAGGCCAGCCTCCTGGCGGGCGAAGAGAGCGAGCGCGACGCCCTGCTCGACCTCTTCTTCGACTTCTCGCGGCAGTTCTTCGACTACTCCGCGCTCTTTCTCGTGCACGGCGAGGTCGCCGAGGGGCGAGAGGCGTTCGGCAGCGGCGCGACGCGCGACCACGTGCAGACCGTCGGCATCCCGCTCGACGTGCCCAGCATGATGCGCGAAGCCCGCGACGGTCGCGCGCCGATCGTCGGCAAGCCCCCCGCCGGCGGCCTCGACGCCGAGCTACGGACCGATCTTCTGCGCCCCTTGAGCGCCGAGATCGCGGTGGTGCCGCTGGTCGTCCGCACGCGAGCCGTCGCCCTGCTCCTCGGCGACTGCGAGGGCGCCGGCATCGACCGCGAGGCCATCGGGCAGGTCACCAAGCTCTGCGCCGTCGTGGCGACGGGCTTCGAGCGGATGATCGCGAGGCGCAAGCTCGAGGGATTCGGCGCAGGCAACCCGGAGAGCGCACCCGGGCGCGTCGACGGGGCGATGATGACGCGCAAGCGCCCCCCGTTCCGGCCCTCGCGACCCCAGCAGAGCGCATTCAACACGCTGTCGTCCGGGCCCCCCCCGCCGAGCGCCAACATCGCGTCGGTCCGTCCCATCGCCGGACCGCCCATCTCCCGGGAAGAGCCGCTGACACCGCCCGCCCCGCGCCCCGATCCGCCCCCGGCGGCTCCGATCCGTTCGGCGCGTCCCGCCCGCTCGATGCCCCCCGAGGCCCCGTGTGCGCCCGTCCGCTCGGTGGCCCCCGAGCGGCCGCGCGCGCCCATCCGCTCGGTGCCTCCCCCGCGCTCCGTGCCCCCCGGGCGTTCTTCGCCGCCGCTTCCGTCGGTGCCGCCGGACTACGACCTCGCCCCGCTCGTGGATCGCGTCCTCGCCGGGGAGGCCACCGAGCTCGACGAGGCATCCCTGCTGCGGCAGGGGGACATGGCGATGCGCCTGGTCATGGCGCACTTCCCGGGGCCCCTGACCTTCCCGCGCACGCGGGCCGCCACGCTCCCGAGCCCGCCGCGGCCCAGCGAGTGCGGGCCGCTGCTGAGGTTCGTCGCCCGGGCGCGCAAGGCCGCGCTTCCGTTCGTGATCGAGCGGATCGACGACTCCGATCCCGAAATTCGCGGCTGGGCGACGTACCTCGCGTGCGAGCTGCCGTACGCCGAGCTCATTCCGCGCCTGGTCCCGCGGCTGCGCGACACCGACGCGGTGACGCGCGCCTCTGCGGCGCACGCGCTGGCGGCCATCGCACGGATCTTCCGCGACGAGGTGCGGGCCACGCTGCTCGCGCTCGTGCGCGGGCCGGATCCCGAGCAGCGGAGCTCGGCGATGCCCGTGGTGGCGGTGCTGCGCGACGCCACGCTGGTCCCGGAGCTCGTCCGCGCCCTGGGCGACGGCGACGAGTGGGTCGTCGCTGCGGCGCACGCGGCGCTGGTGCACGTGGCTCGCCAGGACTTCGGCCCCGGCGCGTGGCCGTGGGTCCGCTGGTGGGAGGAGAACCGGGGGCGACATCGCGTCGAGTGGCTGATCGACGCGCTCACGCACGACCGGCTGGACATCCGGCGAGCCGCCGGCGAGGAGCTTCGCACGCTCGCGCGTGAGTATTTCGGGTATGCCAGCGATTTGCCGACGCTCGATCGCCAGCGCGTGCAGCAGCGGTACCGGGACTGGTGGAGCGTGGAGGGGCGTACGCGGTTCCCGCGTACCTGACGCTACAGTCAAACGGGCTCTCCCGGGTCCCTCGAGCCCGGCCTCCGCGCGCGTGCTATCTTCGCGCTCGAGGCACGGACAATGAGAACCTTTCGACTGGTATCCGCCGTCCTTGCAGCGCTGGCCTCTCTGGTGCTGCCGTTGCGTTCCGCTCGAGCCCACGCGGACGACGCCGACGCCGCGCGCATCGCGGGCGCCGGACACTCGCTCGAGTGGAACTGGACGCCGCCGGGCGAGGGCAACCGCTTCGGCCACGCCGAGACGCTCATTCACGCTCCGCTCGAGGTCGTCCGCCAGCACGTGCTCGACTTCCGGCGTTATCGCGACATCCTGCCGGACAAGTTCAAGACCTCGAGAGTCGTCGCCCACGGGCCGGACGGCTCGGCCGACGTGTACCTCCAGATCCTGGTCCTGGGCGGCATGGTCACCCTTTGGGACGTCACGCACTTCTCGCCCCTCGAGACGGTCTCGCCCGGCACCGAGGTGGTCAGAGGCCGGATGGTCCCGGGCAAGGGGAACATCGACGCGCTCGACGTCGTCTGGACCATGCGAGCGGTCGACGGCGGCTGGACGGTGCTCAAGTTCGACGTGATGCTCAAGCCCGGCGTGCCCGCGCCGCAGTTCGTCATGGACGAAGAGCTCCGCGACTCGGCGCGCTGCGCCGTCGACGCCATGCACGACCGCGCCCAGGGGACCGCGCGGATGGATCCATGGCCGGGCTGAGGCTCTTCAGGCTGCGCGCACGCGCCCGACTAGCCTCTTCGTTCCCTCCCGGAAGATGTCCTCCGGCGTGAGCAGGCTGACGACGACGTAGGCTTCGTCGGCGAAGTCGAAGAAGTGGCCGGGGTGAACGTGGACGCCGTCCTCTTCGAGGAGCGCGAGAGCCCACTCCTCCTCGGTGCGCGTTCGCGGGAGGCGAAGGGTCGCGTACCAGCCGCCCTCGACGTCCAGGAGGGACACCGCCGAGCCGGCGATCTCGGCGGCGAGCGAAGCCAGGTTGGCGCGCGCGCGCTCGCGGATTCTCCGCTCGATCACGCCTCGCGAGGCCAGAAGGGACGGAAGCGCCTGCTGCACGGGCGTCCCGACGGAGAGGAACGCGTCCGCGATCACCTCGAGGCGAGCCAGCGCGGCGTCGACCCGCGACGGCTCGCCGCCCACGGCGATCCACGCGAGCTTCATCTGCGGCAGCGCGGCCAGCTTGGACAGACCCCCGAGCGCGAAGACCAGCGGCGCCGCGCGCGCCTCCAGCGCGGACGTCGCGCGCGCGGGATCGTCGCGCAGCGAGTAGCGCGCGAAGACCTCGTCGCTGATGATCGGAAGCCCGACGGAGGCCAGGGCGTCGAGCTCCTCCCTCTTCAGGTACGAGCCGGTGGGGTTGTTGGGGCTGACCGTGACGATCGCGCGCGACCGGGCGGACACCGCCGCGCGCACCGTGGGCAGGTCTACGTGCCACGCGCCGTCGTAGGCCACGCGGTAGGCGGCGGCGCCGACGCACTCGAGCTTGGCGAGGTGCTCGAAGAGCGGGTAGCTCGGGCGCGCCACGAGCACCTCGTCGCCCGGGTCGCAGAGGAGCTTGAAGAGGAAGGCGTACGCCTCGCTGGTGCTCGCGGTCAGGACGATGCGCGACGCGTCGACGGGTGTGCCGTGCGCCGAGAGCTCCCGGGCGACGGCCTCCCGCGCCGACGGTAGACCGAAGGGCCAGGGCTCGTAAACCAGGGACGACGGCGCGGAGAGCGCCGACAGGATGCCCTCGCAGTCGTACGGGAGCGACGCGCGCGTCGGGTTGGACTCGGTCAGATCGAGCACGGGGCGCGAGGCCGCCCGCGCCCGGGCGAGCGCCGCGGCCAGCGCGTTCGGGGAGAGGTCGAAGGACGAGCGCCCGGAGAACATGCGCCCCGGCTACTGCTCGATGCTCTTGCGGATGCGCTCGGGATCCACCTTGCCGTAAAGCTCCCACCCCATGCACTCCGCGCCCGGCAGGGCCTGCGCGAGCCTCGTAGCGAAGCGCGCGACCGCGTCCTCCACCGTGGCGCCGGAGTACTCGAGCGAGAGGACGCCGACCGAGCGGGCCTCGGCCACCGAGAAGAGGGACGCGGACATCTCGACCACGTTGGTGTCCCGCGGCGTTCGATCCCCCCGGGGCGCAGCGGAGCGCCCGCCTGCCTGCATCCCGCCTCCCATCGCCCCGCGGCTGCCCCCGGTGGCGGGGTTCTGGACGCCGGCCGCCTGGGCTGCCCCCACCAGATCGCTCTGCTGGCGCGGCGGGTGCCCGGCCAGGGTGAGCACCAGCACCAGGTCCCCCCTGGACGCCGGGGCGAGCTGCGTCACCAGATCGTCGGTCGGGCCGTTCGCCTGCGCGTAGTCGTCGATCGCCGACGCCAGCGCCGGGTGGGTCGCGGCGAGCTTCGCGTCGTACCCCACCTCGCAGCTCGCCCGGCCGAGCGCCGGGGCGATGCGCGTGGAGATCGCGTCCCACGACTCGGAGCTCATGTGCCCGTCGCGGTACACCCCGAGCACCGACACCTTGTGGTGCGCCGGCACGAAGCCGGGAGCGAAGTTCGTGGAGAACTGCGCGTCGCCGCTGCACGCGGCGGCGAGCATGAGCGCGGGCGCGAGCGGCGCGGCGCGGCGAACGGGGCGGGGCATCACCGGGGGAGCCAGATACTCCCCCCCGGGCGTCGAGGCGAGAAATCCCTCCTTCAATATTGACAGTTTTTGGTGTCACAGTTATAGATGGAGCACAACCTAGAGACGTGCTCCGGCCCGTGCGAGACCCTCTCGCGGTCGACGAGCGCGTCCTTCCCGTGAGGAGGCGTCGATGCTCGCCGAGTCATTCCGCGCGCGCCTGTCCGCACGCATGCCATCCCCGCGATGCAGGTCGAGTCGGCGAACAACTTCGAGGTGAGCCGGCCCGTGTCGATCCTCTGCGGGGGCCTCGACCGCCAGATCGAGCACCACCTCTTCCCCACGCTGCCGCCGCCGCGCCTCCGCGAGATCGCCCCCGAGGTCCGCGCCGTCTGCGAGCGCTGGGGTGTCGAGTACAAGACGGACACCTGGGGCCGGACGCTGCGCAAGGCGCTCGCCCACATCCGGCACCTGGGCCGCTCCGGACGGCTGCACGCGATGGTGCGGGAGATGGCATGATGCTGTTAGAAGCAGGGTACGTCCCCCCGATGAGCACCCCGACCGCCGACACCGAGCCGACCGAGTACACGATCGACGAGCTGGCCGCCGCGGCCAGCGTGCCGAGCCGCACCATCCGCTTCTACCAATCGCGCGCCGCCCTGATGGCGCCCGAGATCCGCGGGCGCGTCGCCTACTACACGCGCGCCCACCTCGACCGGCTCAAGCTCATCGCGCAGCTGCAGGACCGGGGCCTGCGGATCGACGCCATCCGCGACCTGCTCGTGAGCATCGACCGCGGCGAGGTGGACCTCGCCGAGTGGCTCGGCGTCGAGCAGCAGGTGCAGGCCCCCTGGACCAACGACCAGCCCAGGACCGTCACCGAGGAAGAGCTCTACGAGCTCACGGGCACGCGCCGCCCCGGGCTGCTGTCCGACCTCTTGCGCGTGGGCCTGGTCGAGCGACACGGCGACGTGTACCTGCTGCAGAGCCCCGCGCTGCTGACGATCGCCATCAAGCTCGAAGCGGCCGGGATCGACCTGCGCACCGCGGCGCAGGCCGAGGAGCTCATCCGCAAGCACATCCGGCGCGCAGCGAGCGAGCTGGTCGACGTCATCGTCCGCCGGGCGGGCGACGGCGAGATCTCCGCGCGCGATCTGGGCAAGGGCCTCGAGGCGCTGCGCCCGCTCGGCATGGAAGCGGTGCGCGTCATCTTCGGCCGCGCGGTCGAGCACTACCTGCGCAAGCTCTACGAGTCCGGCACGATGGCGAAGATCCCTGCCCGCGCCCACCGGGCCCGCAAGAACCGGTCGTGAGGTAGCCCGCGGCGCCAATTGCTTGCCACGCCGCGCCAGGAGCCCTGGCGTGGTACGTTGTTGAGGTAGTTCATTCGGTGGCGGATGGCCGAGCGCACCTACCAAGCCGACGTTGTCATCGCGGGAGCGGGCCTCGCCGGTATCGTGACGGCGTACGAGCTGCTCGACCACGGCAAGAGCGTCGTCTTGCTCGACAAGGACGTGCCCGAGAAGCTCGGCGGCCTCGCCAAGGAGTCCTTCGGCGGCGTGCACATGATCGACACGCCGCTGCAGCGCCGCTCGGGCATCCGCGACAGCCCCGAGCTGGCGTGGAAGGACTGGCAGGAGTGCGCGCACTTCGGCCCCGGTGACCGCTGGCCCCGGGCGTGGGCGCGGCTCTACTGCGAGAGGTCCGCGGCGTACATCTGGGACTTCCTGGCGCAGAAGAGGGTCACCTTTCTTCCCATCGTGAACTGGGTCGAGCGGGGCCTCTTCCGCCCGCTCAACACCGTGCCCCGCTGGCACGTCACCTGGGGCACCGGCTGGGAGATCGTCACGCGCGTCCTCGCCGCCCTCGACGCGCACCCGAGCCGCGGGAAGCTACAGATTCACTTCGGGCACGAGGTCAACGCCATCGAGATGACCGGCGGCCGCGCCGTGGCCTTCAGCGGCCGGACGATGAGCGACGGCGCCCCCTACACCGCCCGGGGCGAGCAGCTCGTCGTCGCGTCCGGCGGCATCTGCGGCGGCGACCTGAGCAAGGTCCGCGCGAACTGGTACGCGCCCTGGGGCGAGGCCCCCCGAGTGCTCCTCAACGGAGCGCACGACTACGGCGACGGCCTGCTGCACGACCGGGTGCAGGCGCTCGGCGGCAACCTGACTCACATGGACAAGCAGTGGCACTACCCCGCCGGCATCCACAAGCCCGGGGGCCGCCGCCCCGACGACGGCATCAGCCTCGTTCCGCCGCGTTCTGCCCTCTGGATGAACGCCAACGGCGAACGCATCGGGCCGACGCCGCTCGTCAGCTACACCGACACGCGGTTCCTCGTGGAGCAGATCTGCAAGGAGCCGGGCCAGTACTCGTGGCAGGTGCTCAACCGCAAGATCGCCCTCAAGGAGCTCGGCGTCTCAGGGTGCGACTACATGACCGCCTTCCGCCACAAGAAGAAGCTCCTGCTCGCCAGACAGCTGCTGTTCGGCAACCGAGAGCTCGTCGACCGGCTCGTCGCCGAGTGCCCCGACGACGTCGTCGTCGCCGGGTCGCTGCCCGAGCTGGTCGACCGGATGAACGAGCGCAGCCTGCACGGCTGCAAGGTCGACCTCGCGGCGGTCGAGCACCACGTCCGCGAGTACGACGACCAGATCGACCGCGGCCCCGCGTACTACAACGACGACCAGCTGCGCCGCATCACCGTCTACATGAGCTACCGCGGCGACAAGGTCCGCACCTGCAACTTCCAGAAGATCCTCGATCCGAAGGCCATGCCGCTGATGGCCATCCGCGAGTTCATCCTCTCGCGCAAGAGCCTCGGCGGTATCCAGACTGACCTCGAGGGCCGCGTGCTGCGCCCCGACGGGAGTCCGCTCGACGGCCTGCGCGCCGTCGGCGAGTGCGCGGGCTTCGGCGGCGGCGGCATCCACGGCCTCGGGTCGCTCGAGGGCACGTTCCTCGGCGGCTGCGTGCTCACCGGGAGGGTCACCGCCCAGGCGATCGCCGGCAAGACGCTGCGCGCCCCCTCGAACGAAGGAGCTCACCGATGACCACCGCCGCTCATCCCGCGACCGCGACCAGGACCGCGCGCATCGGCGCGAAGCGCAGCGGCGCGTGGCTCGCCCGGTACGCCCTCGAGCAACTCCCCGTCTCGCACGTCTTCGGCATTCCCGGCGTGCACACGACGGAGCTCTACGACGAGCTGAACAAGTCCGAGAAGATCCAGCCGGTGCTCGTCACCCACGAGGCGGGCGCCGCGTTCATGGGCGACGCCATCAGCCGCACGTCCAGCGGCGAGATCGGCGTCCTCCTCATCGTGCCCGCCGCCGGCCTCACGCACGCGATGAGCGGCATCGGCGAGGCCTACCTCGACGGTATCCCGCTCCTCGTCGTCTCCGGCGGCATCCGCACCGACGTCCCCTACGGCCACCAGCTGCACGAGCTCGACCAGCACCGGATCGTCGCAGGCCTGACCAAGGCCTCGTACAAGGTCCTGACCCACGAGGACATCGTCCCCACGTTCTTCGAGGCGTACCGCATCGCGGTGAGCGGGTGCCCCGGTCCGGTCTTCATCGAGCTGCCGGTGAACGTCCAGCTCTTCCAGGGCGAGGTGGGCGACGTGCCGGCGTTCGAGGGGCCGCCACCACCCCCCGGTGCCGCTGAGTCCACGATCGAGCAGGCCGTCAGTATGCTCATGGCCGCCAGGTCCCCGGGGCTGTTCGTCGGCTGGGGCGCCGTCGACGCCGCGGACGAGACCCGGCAGATCGCCGAGATGCTGGGCGCCCCGGTGTCGACCACCCTTCAGGGCCTCAGCGCCTTCCCCGGAGACCACCCGCTGCACACCGGGATGGGCTTCGGCCGCGCCGCCGTCCCCGCCGCCGAGAACGCGTTCAAGGACTGCGACGTCCTGCTCGCCGTCGGCACGCGCTTCGGCGAGATCCCCACCGGCAGCTTCGGCGTCCGCGTGCCCGACGACCTCATTCACGTCGACATCGATCCGAAGGTCATCGGCCGCAACTACAAGGCCCGGGTGGGCATCGTCGGCGACGCCAGGGTCGTGCTCTCGCAGCTCCTCGCTCGCCTGAAGGAGAAGGGCGCCGGCGACCCGGCGCGCAGCGAGCGCGTGTCGGTGCGCATCGCGAAGGACGAGAAGGCCTACCGCGCCGAGTGGTACGCGCACACCAACGACCGCGTCAGCCCGGCCCTCTTCTTCGACGAGCTGCGCAACCGCCTCGCCGACGACGCCATCTGCGTCGTGGACGACGGCAACCACACCTTCCTCGCCGCCGAGCTCTGGGAGGTGCGCCGGCCCCGGTCGTTCATCTCTCCGACCGACTTCAACTGCATGGGCTACTGCGTGCCCGCCGCCATCGGCGCCAAGCTGGTCAACCCCACCCGCCAGGTGGTCGGGATCGTCGGCGACGGCGCGTTCCTCATGACCGGCCTGGAGATCCTCACCGCCTCGACGCAGGGAGCGGGCGTGGCCTACTTCGTCTTCAGCGACGGCGAGCTCTCGCAGATCTCGCAGGGGCAGGAGATCCCGTACAACCGCAAGACCTGCACGGTGCTCGGCACCATCCGCCTCGAGGGCATCGCTATGGCCACCGGCGCCCGCTACGTAGCCATCCAGAGCAACGCGGGCATCGCCCAGGGCGTCCAGGAGGCCCTCGCCACGGCGGCGAAGGGCCAGCCCGTCGTCGTCGACGTGCGCGTCGACTACTCGAAGCGAACGCGCTTCACCAAGGGCATCGTGCAGACCAATCTCATGCGCTTCCCGCTGGGGGAGAAGCTCAGGTTCATCGGGCGCGCCGTCGTCCGGAAGGTGACGGGGTGACCCGGACATGAACGGCGCGCAGCGACTCATCCAGACGCTCCTCTCCGGCGGGGTCGACCTCGTCATCGGTAACCCGGGCACCTCCGAGATGCAGTTCGTCTCGGCGCTCGACGCCGTCCCCCGCATGCGGGCCGTCCTGGGCCTCTTCGAGGGCGTGGTCACCGGCGCGGCCGACGGCTACGGGCGCATGGCCGACCGCCCTGCGGCGACCCTGCTGCACCTCGGCCCCGGGCTCGGCAACGGGCTGGCCAACCTGCACAACGCGCGCCGGGCCCGGACGTCCATCGTCAACGTCGTCGGCGATCACGCGACCTTCCACAAGCAGTACGACGCCCCCCTCAACTCGGACATCGCCTCGGTCGCGCACACGGTCTCGGCGTGGATGAAGACCAGCACGTCGGCCGCCGAGATCGGCGCCGACACCGCCGCCGCCATCGCCGCCGCGCGCGGCGCCCCCGGGCAGATTGCCACCTTGATCCTCCCGGCCGACGTCGCCTGGAGCGAGGCCGGAGGCGAGCCGGCTCTGGTCGACCCCATCCCGCCCTCGCCGGTGGCTGTCTCGACGATCGACGCCATCGCCGCCGTCCTCCGGTCGGGCGAGCCGGCGGCCCTCCTGCTCAACGGCCGCGCTCTGCGCGAGCCTCAGCTCGTGCTCGCTGGGCGCATCGGCAAGCGCGCCTCGGCCCGCGTACTGTGTGACACGTTCCCCGCGCGCCTGGAGCGCGGCGCCGGGCGCTTCGCCGTCGAGCGCCTGCCGTACTTCGGCGAGATGATCCAGGGCGCGCTCGCGGGCGTGCGCCACCTGGTCCTGGTGGGCGCGAAGGAGCCGACGGCGTTCTTCGCGTTCCCCGGCAGGCCGAGCGTGCTCGTGCCCGAGACCTGCCGCGTGCACACGCTCGCGACCGAGTCGGACGACTGCGTCGCGGCGCTTCAGGCCCTCGCGGACGCCCTCGGCGCGACGGACGCGCCCGAGCTGCAGTCCCTTCACGTGCCTTCCGCGCCCACCGGCGGCGCCGTCGATCCGGTCTCCCTGGGCGTCGCCCTCGCCGCCACGCTACCCGACGGCGCGATCGTCGTCGACGAGGCGAACACCGCGGGCTACGCCGTTCCGATGTCGACGGCAGGCTGCCGCCCGCACGACTGGCTCTGCCTGACCGGCGGGTCGATCGGCATGGGCCTGCCCGCCGCCACCGGCGCCGCCCTCGCGTGCCCTGGCCGGCGCGTCGTCGCCCTCGAGGGCGACGGCAGCGCCATGTACACGATCCAGGCGCTCTGGACGCAGGCCCGCGAGGGCCTCGACGTGACCAGTGTCATCCTCGCCAACCGCTCGTACGCCATCCTCAACCTCGAGATGATGCGGATGGGCCTCGGCGACGCCGGCCCTGTGGCGAAGCAGATGCTGGCGATCGCCCCTCCCGTCATCGACTTCGTGGCGCTCGGGCGGTCGATGGGCGTGCCCTCGTGCTCGGTCCGCACCGCCGACGACCTCGCCGCGCAGCTGAGGCGCTCGTTCGCCACGCAGGGGCCGTCGCTCATCGAAGTCGTGCTCTGAGCGAGAGGGGAGGGGAGAAGGCTCAGATCTTCTCCTGCCTCCAGTGTACCGCCGGAGACACCCCTCGCCAGCGGCGGGCGGCTCATCAGGGCGTAGTCGATCACCACCACGTGCGCGGCGTCGATCTCGCGAATCATGAACTGCGCCCGCAGGCTCGGAACGCCGATCTCGGACCGCGAGCCGCGCGGCATCACCCCCTCTCGCAACGGGTCAGCCGAGCAGCTCGTCCCACCCGGCGTCCACGGCGGCCGCCTCGTCGAGCGGCGCCGCCGGTCGATGGCGCACCTCGACGACGGGCTGGGGCGGCGGGGGAGCGACGCTCGCGGCCGCGGCGTCGCCGGGCGGCACGATCGAATTCGGGTTGCGCGTCTTTCTGCCCCGCGGGGGAACCGAACGGCGTGACATGGGTCATGGCCTCCTATGAGAGGAGCAACCATCGTAGCATCCCCGCCACCCCCGATGCATGCAGACACGGTCGTCGTTGGCGCAGGTTCTTCGGGCGCGGTCATCGCCGCGCGAGCCACCGAGCGAGACGAACGCGAGGTGCTCCTGCTCGAGGCCGGGCCCGACTACGCCGATCCAGCCAGCCTGCCCGATGACCTCCGGGACGGAACGCGCAACTCGATGCGCCGCCACGACTGGGGCCAGAAGCACCGCCCCCGCCCCGACGATCTCCTCCTCTACTGGTTCCCGCGCGGCAAGGTCACCGGCGGCTCATCCGCCGTGAACACCTGCATCGCCCTGCGCGGCCGCCCGGGCGACTACGACGAGTGGGCCTCGATGGGGCTCGTCGACTGGAGCTGGGACAGGTGCCTGCCCGCCTTCAAGCGCCTCGAGAACGATCTCGACGTGAGCAGCGAGTGGCACTCGCAGGACGGCCCCGTGCCCCTGCGCCGCCATCGCCCGGAAGAGCTGACCCCGTGGCAGGCGGCGTTCCTCGAGGCCTGCTCCACGCTCGGCTTCCCGCGCTGCGACGACTCGAACGACCCGACGACGACCGGGTTCGGGCCGCACGCCATGAACAAGATCGACGGCCAGCGGATGAGCGTCGCGCGCTGCTACCTGACCGCGCCGGTGCGCTCCCGTCGCAATCTTCGCATCCGCCCGGACACGCTCGTGCGCCGCGTGCTCTTCACCGACCGCAAGGTCGTCGGCCTCGAGGTCGAGACGCAGGGGGTCGTGCAGGTGATCGAGACGCGCCGCGTGGTGCTCGCGGCGGGGGCCACGATGACCCCGGGCATCCTGCTGCGCTCGGGCGTCGGGCCCCGCGCGGCCGTCGAGCGCCTCGGGGTCGACCTGGTCGCGCACCTGCCGTCGGTCGGCGCGCGCCTGCTCGACCACCCCGGCACGGCGATCTTCTTCTGCCCCCGGCGTGGCGTGCAGAAGCCCGCCGACCCGCTCATCCAGACCGCCCTTCGCTTCACGTCGAGGGGCGGCACGCGCAACGACGTGGTCCTGCAGGCGGGGTCGGTCGTCGCATTGCCGGTGGGGACGCTCCCGCTGGTGAGCATCATGTGCAGCGTCCTCAAGCCGCGCGGACACGGGACGATCGAGTACACCTCGCCCAGCCCGCGCGTGCGGCCGCGGATCGAGTCGCGCCTGCTGCTCGACGACGGGGACCGGGCGGTCGCGGTCGAGGCGATGGAGCTGGCCGCGGAGCTCGCGCAGACGCCCGCCATGAGGGGGCTGGGCACGTTCTTCTGGCCGTCGCCGCGCGTCGTGCTCAGGAAGGGGGGCCTGGCCGCGTGGATCGGGCGCATCTGCGACTCGGGCTACCACCCGTGCGGGACGGTGCCGATGGGCGCCGACGACGCGAGCGACCTGGAGGCCGCCGTCGACGGGCGCGGGCGGGTGAGAGGCGTCGAGGGGCTCTGGGTCGCCGACGCGAGCATCATGCCGACGATCCCCGGCGCGCACACCAACCTGACGACCATCATGATCGGCGAGCGCTTCGGCGAGTGGATGAAGAGCGGCGAGATGTAGCCGCCCGGCCCTCAGACGCCGCCGACCATCCGGGACATGAGCACGCCGGAGGCGACGGCGACGTTGAGCGACTCGACGCGCCCGCCGCCGCGGATGGCCACGAGGGCGTCGCACTGGGTGCGCACGCGCGCGCCGAGGCCCTCGCGCTCGTGGCCGACGACCAGGACGACGGGGCGCGCGTAGACCGTCGCCGCTTGGCCCGGCGGGGCGT
>PLYU01000325.1 GCA_003153495.1 Myxococcales bacterium | reverse complement strand
TGCCGCCGGAGTCGCTGGATAACATTCTTGCCAATGTGCTTTCCCAGCACAATCTGCGCAATCTGCGCGTGGCCGAGACGGAGAAGTTCGCGCACGTGACGTATTTCTTCAACGGGGGTCGCGAGAACCCCTTCGACGGCGAGGACCGGACCATGATCCCGTCGCCGAAGGACGTCGCCACCTACGACCAGAAGCCGGAGATGTCCGCCGCCGCCGTGGCCCTGGCGACCGAGGGCGCGATCCGGAGCGGCAAGTACGACTTCGTCCTCGTGAACTTCGCCAACCCCGACATGGTGGGTCACACGGGCGTGCTCGACGCCGCGATACACGCGGTGGAGGCGGTCGACGCCGGGCTGGGCAAGATCGTCGACGCTGCGCGCTCCGCCGGGGGAGTCGTCCTCGTCACCGCGGATCACGGCAACTGCGAGCTGATGAGAGACCCGGCCACGGGGCAGCCACACACGGCGCACACGCTCAATCCCGTCCCGCTGCTGTACGTGAACGACGCGGACCGTGGGGCGCACGTTCGCAGCGGCGGCCGCCTCTGCGACGTCGCGCCCACGATCCTCCAGCTTCTCTCGGTGCCGCAGCCGGCCGAGATGACGGGGCGATCGCTCCTGTCGCGCGGTTGAGGGGTCTGGCGTGGAACCGGAGCTACCGGCCATCGAAGGGTTCCGCGTGCTCGAGGCGCTCGGCTCCGGCTCGATCTCGTGCGTGTACAAGGCGATCGAAGAGGCGCTGGGGCGCACCGTCGCGCTCAAGGTCCTCCGGAGCGCCATCGCGCTGACCTCGCCTCTGGCCGCGCAGCTCGAGCGCGAAGCGCGCGTGCTGGCCTCGCTCAGTCACCCCAACATCGGGCAGCTCCATGCGTTCTCCAGGGGCCACCCACGCATGCATCTCGTGCTCGAGTTCGTCGACGGCTTCAGCCTCGCGACGTTGATCAAGAAGAGCCCCGCCACGCCGACCGACTCCGTCGCCGCGATAGGCGCAGCGGTCGCGCGCGGCCTCGCCCACGCCCACCACCGCGGGATCGTTCACCGCGACGTCAAGCCTGCGAACATCCTGGTGAGCAGGAGCGGCGAAGTGAAGATCTTCGACTTCGGCATCGCGCAGCGGGCCTCCGCCGGCGAGGAGCCGGTCGGTCTGTCGCCTCTCCGGCTCGAGGACGTGGCCGCCTTCGGAACGCCCGCTTACATGTCCCCCGAACAGATCCTGGGCGAGAGCGTCGACGCCCGAAGCGACGTCTTCTCCCTGGGCGTCGTCCTCTACCAGCTCGTCTGCGGGGCCCGCCCGTTCGAGCGCGGCGACGAGACCGATCGCCGATCCGCGGCGCACCGCATCCGGCGCGAGCCCCCGATTCCGCTGCACCGCCGCGCGCCCGACGTGCCCCCGGCGATCGAGCGAATCGTGATGCGGGCGATCGAGAAGCTCCCCGCCAACCGCTTCCAGACAGCCGAGGCGCTCGCCGTGGAGCTCGAGGCCCTGCTGAGCGCGCGGTCGGACCTTCGCGGCGACGACATCGTCGTCCAGGCCCTCGAGCACGCCGGCCTCACCCGCGCTCCGGATGCGTCGGGGGCGGCGGCGCCGACTCGGAGCAAGCGGGCCTCCGTGCGCCGGGCTATCGCGGGCCTCGCGGCCATCGGCATGGCCGCTGCGGCAGGCGGCGGCGTCGTCCAGAGCACGGCTCACCGCTCCGGCGAGGCCGCGGGCGCCCGCCCGCTCGAGCTCGTCCCGCCCTCGCCGGGCTTCCTTCGCGTCCTCGCCTCTCCCTGGGCGGAGGTGTGGGTCGACGGTCAGCGCGTCGATGTCACCCCGTTCGCCCGAGCGATCCCTCTCCCCGCGGGCACGCACTACGTGACCCTCACGCATCCGAACGCCCCAGCGGAGAAGCGCACCGTCGCTATCACCCCCGGGGAGACCAGGACGATCGACGCCGTCATGCTCGTCCCCGAGCTCGCTCCCAAGGATGACCCGGCCGCCGAGCAGCTCGGCGCCGCAACGGAGAAGCGACCATGAACCGCTCACTCGCCACCTGCCTGCTGGCCGCTCTGATCACGTCGACATCGGCCGACGCCCTGGCCTTCACTCACATCGTGAAGCCAGGCGAGACGCTTGCGCAGATCGCAAGCCGGCTGTACGGCGACTCGAAGGCCGAGGCAGTGCTCGTCGGCGCGAACGCGCTCGACGTGCAAGGGGGCACCATCATCAGCGCCGGAATGCGCCTCGAGGTGCCGGCGCCCGGGCACCACACGATCATGGAGGGGGAGACCTGGGCCGAGCTGTCGCTGTCGTGGCTCGGCTCGAACGAGATGCCGCGCGCCGCGCTCCTCGCGCGCGCGAACAAGGGCGTTCCGTGGGTCGCGCCGGTCGCGGGGGAGGAGATCGAGATACCGGCGATCGTGAGCTACATCGCCGGTGACGGCGAGACGATCAACGCAATCGCCCAGCGCTTCTGGGGCAACGCGAACCGAGGGTGGGAGCTCAATTCGTACAACCGGCGCGAGGGCGTCTTCGTCCGGCGGGGCGAGGTGGTCCTCGTGCCCTTGATGGGCCTCAAGCTGACGGAGACTGGAAAGGCCGAGGCGCGGACAGCCGCCGAGCGCGACGGCGCGGGCGGCGGGACGGCCCTCGAGCAGCAGCGCAAGGGCGAGGCCGAGCTCCCGCAGTTGCTCGCGGACCTGCGTTACGGCAGGTATGCCGAGGCGATCGCGCGGGGGAACCGACTGCTCGGCGGCGGGGCGCTGACGCACCCGCAGCTCGCCGTGGTCCATCGCTCGCTCCTCGAGGCGTACGTCGCGGTCGACGCCCTCGGCGCGGCGGGGGCGGCCTGCGCCGCGTGGAAATCGAACGACCCTGGCGCCGTTCTCGATCCGGTGCGCGTCTCGCCCAAGGTACGGGCGGCGTGCGACGCGCACTGATCCGACGCGTCACCATTCCCGGGGGACCGACCACCCGCTCCGGGCCCACACGAAGGGACGCCCGGCGCACGCGCGTACGACCTGGGTCGCCGTCAGGGGCCTGTCTGCCTGGACGAGGCCGAGGCCGTGCGCGAGCGCGCCCACGACCCGCGCCGGGGACAGCCCGGCCTCCCGGAGCTCCCGGACGCTCACCCCGCGCATCCGCTTCTCCAGCCTGGCGCCTTCCGGCCCGACGACGAGGGGCACGTGGGTGTAGCGCGGAGGGGCCGCGCCCAGCGCGCGCGCGAGCCACATCTGACGCCCGGTCGACGCAAGGAGGTCGGCCCCTCGCACGACATCGGTGATCCCCTGCGCCACGTCGTCGACCACGACGGCCAGCTGGTAGGCGAAGACGCCGTCGCCCCGCCTCAGGACGAAGTCCCCGGCCTCGCGGGCGAGGCTTTGCACCACGCGGCCGGCGGCGCCGTCTTCGTACTCGACCGTCTCGTCGGGTAGCCGCGCTCGCAGCGCCGGCGGCCGTCGCATCGGCCGGGCAGGGTCGCGGTCGCGACAGAAGCCCGGGTAGACGACGTCCTCCCCGGCGTGGGGCGCGCTCGCGACGCGCGCGATCTCCGCGCGGGAGCAATCGCACGGGTAGACCAGCCCCTGCTGCGCGAGCCGGGCGATCGACGCCTCGTACAGCTCGCCGCGCTCGCTCTGGAGCATGGGCCCTTCGTCCCACGCCAGCCCGAGCCAGAGGAGGTCCTCCTCGATGCGGGCTTGCGCGCCCGGGACCACCCGAGGCCGGTCGAGATCCTCGATCCGCAAGGCGCAGCGGCCGCCCTCGGTCACCCGCGCGACGACCCAAGACGCTAGGGCAGTCCACGCTCCGCCCAGGTGAAGGTCGCCAGTCGGCGACGGGGCGAACCGCGTGCGCGCCGCCACCGGGCCTAGGCGATCCGGGCCGCCGCGCCGAGGAGCCACACGAGCAGCGCCTTCTGCACGTGCAAGCGGTTCTCTGCCTGGTCCCACACCCGTGAGCGCGGCCCCTCGAGGGTCGCGTCGTCGATCTCCTCGCCGCGGTGCGCCGGCAGGCAGTGCAGCACGATGGCCCCCGGCTTCGCGGGACGGAGCATCCGCTCGTTCACTGTCCAGCCCGCGAACGCCTCGGTGCGCTCGCTCACTTCGGCCTCCTGGCCCATGCTCGTCCAGACGTCCGTGTTCACGACGTCACAGCCCGCGACCGCCGTCGCAGGGTCGTGAACCAGAGACACGTGCGAGCCCGCGGCGGTGAGCTCCGCCGGCGGTGGCAAGTACGACCGCGGCCCGGCGAGCACCAGGTGGAAGTCGAACAGGGTGGCCGCCTCGACCCAGGAGCGAGCCATGTTGCATCCGCAGTCGCCCACGAACGCGACGCGCTTGCCGGCGATGCCGCCCCGCAGGTGCTCCTCTGCCGTGAACACGTCGCAGAGGACCTGCACCGGGTGTCCGTCGTCGGACAGAGCGTTCACGACGGGGACGCTCGCCGTCGCCATCTCGGCCAGCTTCGTCGCGGCCGACGTCCGGTACACGATCGCGTCGCAGTACCGCGAGAGCACGCGGGCCGTGTCCCGGATCGGCTCGCCCCGCCCCAGCTGGCTGCCCTGGATGCCGAGGACGACCGGGTGCATGCCGAGCTGCGCGCAGCCAACCTCGAACGAGACGCGCGTCCGCGTGCTCGCCTTCTCGAGGACGATGGCGACCGATCTGCCGGGGAGCAGTTGCGTGCGCAGGCCCTTCGGCTCGCTCTTGAGCCTGGCCGCGAGCGCGAGCAGCTCGCGCGCCTCCACCAGGGAGAGGTCGGTGACCTTCAGGAAGTCGCGTTTGTCCTTCATGAAACCTCCAGCGGTTCTGCGAACACTCGCTCCGCCAGGAGCTCGAGCGTGCCGTGCGCCGCGCCCGCGCTCGCCAGCGCCTTCGAACGCGCCTTGAGCCACGCGATCTGCGCGTCCACCGCGTGCGGCCCCGTGCCCCCGACGCTCTCCTTGGCCGCCACCGCCGCCGCCGGGTCGAGCGCGCGCAGCGCCTCGGCGTCGAGGGCAGGGTGGACGGCGCGGGCCCGCGCTGCGTCGATGGATCGGAGCGGCGCGCCGGCGTCGACCGCCATGGCCACCAGCGCGCCCACGGCCTTGTACGCCTCGCGGAAAGGTATGCCGCGTCGCACCAGGGCCTCGGCCAGGTCGGTCGCCTGCGTGAACCCTTCCTCGAGCCCCCGCCGGCCCCGCTCTGCGTCGAAGCGGACATGCGGCAGAGCGACGGACACGACTCGCGCGCAGCCCCTCGCCAGGGGGCCCGCCTCGAGCAGCGGCAGGCGGTCCTCCTGCTGGTCGCGGCTGTACCCGCTCGCGAGGCCCTTCATGAGCGCCAGCAGGGCGACCACGTTCCCCGTCGCCCGGGCGCTCTTGCCCCGCACGAGCTCGAAGACATCGGGGTTCTTCTTCTGCGGCATCATGCTCGACCCCGCGGCGATCGCCCCGTCGAGGCTCACCAGAGCGAACTCGCTCGTCGAGAAGTCCACGATGTCCGTCGAGATCCGTCCGAGGGCCAGCACCACGCGCGCGGCGGCCCACGTCCAGTCGAGGGCGAAGTCGCGATCGCCCACAGTGTGCAGCGCATTGCGCGTCGGCTCCCACGGGGCGAACAGCCGGGCCACCAGGGCGCGGTCGATCGGCAACGACGTCCCCGAGCACGCGCCGCTGCCGAGCGGCATCTCGAGCCGGTCGAGGGCGAAGAGCAGCGTCTCGGCCGCGCGCGCCAGGCCGACGCCCCAGGACGCGACCAGGAACGCCGCGCTCACGGGCTGCGCCCGCTGGCGGTGCGTGTACGCGGGGATCAGCACGTCCTTCTCGGCCTCGGCCCGCCCGGCCAGAAGCTCCACCAGCGCAGCGACCTCCCGCACGAGGCCCGCCGCCTGATCGCGCACGTGCAGGCGAAGGTCGAGCGCGACCTGGTCGTTGCGCGAGCGGGCCGTGTGCAGGCGCGCCGCGACCGCCCCGACGCGCCTCCCCAGCTCGGCCTCGACGGCCATGTGCACGTCTTCCTCGTCGTCCGGGACGTGGAGGGTCCCCGCGCGGGCTTCGTCGTAGAGCGCGCGCAGCGTATCGCGCAGGGCCCGCGCGTCTTCCACCGAGATGATCCGCGTGCGCGCGAGCATCGTGACGTGGGCCGCGCTGCCCACGAGATCCTCCAGCATCAACGCGCGGTCGTGCTGGAGAGACGACGACCATGCGAGGAGCTCGGGGAGCATCCCGCCGGCTCCCGTCGCGCCGGTGCGGGCGATGCCAGCCATCAGACCCCCCACGTTTAGTGCCTCCCGACGCGGGACGCCAGAGGGAGCGCAGGCCCGCCTCGCGGCGTAGTGGCGCGCAGTCGCCGCGAGGAGGCGCCAATCCGCGGCGTATCGGCGCGCCGTCGCCATGAGCGGGGCAGGGCTCGCCTCGTACGAACGCGCGTCCCGCGTCGACTGACTCTCCGTCGCTCGGACATGGCTCTTGCTCCGCCTGAGGGACCCACACCTCGCGTGCGGCAGGTGCCTTGTCGCGTCCAGATGGCGCTTCCACGACCGTCATCCGGCCAGCCAGCAGGGCATCGGACGCATCATGTCACCCACATGTCGCTTCCTTTGACCGGAATGGCGCATGATGACGCCCACGGAGCGACAGTCCAGGTCGAAAAGCCTTGCCACCTGTTCGATGGTGTGCCATCCCGACCGGGACATGTCTCCCCTCGGGTCGGGACTGCCCACATCCCTGCTCGTCCAGGCGCAGTGGGCGCTGAGCAAGAACCAGAGGACCCTCGGCGAGATGCTGGGCGTGTCCAGGCGCACCGTCGTGCGCTGGACGAGGGGCGGCGGCACGACGCTTCCACCGAGCAGGCTGCTCACGCTCGCGCGAGCGCTCCACCCCGTCGATGCCGCGCTGGCCGAGAAGATCGCGCTGGGGCATGGGCAGACGCTTGCGGGCCTCGGCATCGCCGTCCAGGCGCCCGAAGTCGACGTCGGCGCCGACGCGCGCCTCGCCGAGGTCGTCGTGTGCGCGGCCGCCGATGCGCTCGACGCGCCTCCGCGCGCCGTCCGGCCCGCGCTCCTGGCGGCCCTCGAGAGCGCACGCCAAGTCGGTCTGAGCGCCGAGTCGCTGGAGAAGGCGCTGCGCGCGCGGGTCGCGCCCAGTCCGCCCAGGTCCAAAGGCAAGGCGGACAGAAAGCGCGCGTAGCCGAGCCGCCGCGTCCATCGTGCTACCGTCTCGCCCGCCATGAGCCGGATTCACCGCACTCTGCCCCCCAAGAACACTCGGATCGGAATCGCCTTCTCCGGCGGCCTGGACACGCGCTGCGCGGTCGCGTGGATGTCCCGCCAGGGGCTCGATGTCTTCGCGTACACCGCCGATCTCGCGCAGCCAGACGAGGCGAACGTCGGCGAGATCCCCGGCGTCGCGACGCGGCACGGAGCGAAGGCCGCGAGGCTCGTCGATTGCCGTGAAGCGCTGGTCCGCGAGGGGGTCGTGGCCGTGCAGTGCGGGGCGTTCCACCTGTCGAGCGGCGGCAAGAAGTACTTCAACACCACCCCCCTCGGCCGCGCCGTGACCACCACGGCCATCATCCGCGCCATGCGCGAGGATGGCGTGAACATCTTCTCCGACGGCAGCACGCACAAGGGCAACGACATCCAGCGGTTCTTCCGCTACGGCGTCCTGGTCAACCCGTCGCTCGAGATCTACAAGCCCTGGCTCGACCGCGCGTTCGTCGACGCCTTCGGCGGCAGAAAGGAGATGAGCGAGTATCTCGCTTCGATCGGCCTGCCGTACACCATGGCCGCCGAGAAGGCCTACTCGACCGACGCGAACGTCCTGGGCGCGACCCACGAGGCAAAGGACCTCGAGCGCCTCGACCGGGGCATGCGCATCGTCGCCCCGATCATGGGCGTCGCGCACTGGCGCGGCGACGTGGCCGTGCAGAGCGAGGAGGTGACCGTTGAGCTCGCGCGTGGCGTGCCCGTGGAGCTCGACGGCCAGCGGTTCGCGTCGACGTTCGAGTGCTTTCGCGCGCTGAACGCCGCCGGGGGCCGGCACGGGCTGGGGATGAGCGACCAGATCGAGAACCGGGTGATCGACGCCAAGAGCCGCGGCGTGTACGAGGCCCCCGGAATGGCGCTGCTCCACATCGCGTACGAGCGCCTGCTCAGCGCGACCCACAACGAGAACACTACGGACCTGTACTTCACCCTCGGTCGCCGCCTGGGGCGCTTCCTCTACGAGGGCCGGTGGTTCGACCCCGAGGCGTTGATGCTGAAGGAGGCCCTCACGCGCTGGGTGGCCCCCGCGGTCTCCGGCACCGTGACGCTCGAGCTGCGCCGGGGCGACGACTACACGCTGCTCGACACCAAGGCGGTGCGGAGCGCGTACGAGCCCGACAAGCTTTCGATGGAGAAGACCGCGAGCGCCTTCACCCCCGAGGACCGCGTCGGCGCGCTGGAGATGCAGTCGATCGGCGTGCTCGACAATCGCGAGCTGCTCCTGCACTTCGCCAAGGCGCTGGGCAGGGGCGCAGGCACGATGGACGATCTGCTCCTGGGCGAGGGCACATGAAGGGCTGCGGCTGCGCCTTCAGTCGCGCCGCACCAGCGTTCCGACGCCGGTGTCCGTGAAGAGCTCGGCGATCACCGAGTGCGGCGACCGGCCATCCAGGATGTGCACGCTCGCGACGCCCCCCTCGATCGCGCGCAGGACGCTCTTCGCCTTGGCCACCATCCCGCCGCGGATCGTTCCGTCGGACATCCGCCTCAGGAGATCGCTCACCGTCATCTCGCTCACCAGCTCGCCGTTGACCAGGATGCCCGGCACGTCCGTGAGGTAGATGAGCTTCTCGGCCTTGATCGCGATCGCGATCTCGGCGGCCGCGGCGTCGGCGTTGATGTTGTACCCCTCGCCGTCCTCTCCGAGGCCGACCGGCGACACGACCGGCACGTACTTCTTCTCGAGGAGCATCTCGAGGAGCTCGTGGTTGACGTGCGTGATCTCCCCGACCATCCCCAGGTCGCGCCCCCCTTCGCCCACCACCTTGCGCACGCGCAGCAGGCCCGCGTCCTTCCCCGAGACGCCGACCGCGTGGGCGCTCGACTGGTTGAGGAGCGAGACGATCTCGGTGTTCACCTTGCCGGTCAGGACCATCTCGACGACCTTCACGTCGTCCCGCCCGGTGACGCGCACCCCGTCCACGAACTCGGCCTGCCCGTGGCCGAGCTTCTCCATCGTGTCGGTGATCTCCTGCCCGCCGCCGTGGATCACGACAGGCAGAAGCCCGGCGCTCCGCAGCAGGTTGATGTCGTTCGCGAAGCTCGCCTTGAGCGAGTCCTTCACCATCGCCGCCCCGCCGTATTTCACGACGGCCCGCTTGTTGGTGAACCGCGAGATGTAGCTGAGCGCCTCGACGAGCAGCGCCCGCTTGAAGCCCGGGCTGTAGTTCGTGAGGCGATCGTCGCGGGCGACCGTCCCGTCCGCGGCGGCGTGCGTCAGGCTCGCGTAGTCCGCGTTGATCTTCACGTAGTCGTAGGTGAGGTCGCACCCCCACGCAGTCGCCCGCGCGGACCCCTCGGCGAGCCGGACCTCGAGCAGCACGGCGGGCTCGCGCATCCTCGCGCGCAGAGCCACCGGGTCGGCGCCGGTCGGGGCCCCGTCGGCGTAGACGCACGCGCCCTGGACGTGCACGGTCGCGCGCTCCGGGTCGACGGGCCACCGGTTCGCGCCCACGCGCGCGCCCACCGAGGCGAGCACGCGCCCCCAGTTCGGGTCGGCGCCGAAGATCGCCGCCTTCACGAGGCTCGAGCCGACCACCGAGCGCGCGAGGTCGCGCGCGATGAGCTCGTTCGGCGCGCCCGACACCCGGACCTCGACGACCTTGGTGGCACCCTCGCCGTCCTCGGCGATCTGTCTCGCGAGGTCGGTGCACACGCGCTCGAGCGCGCCGACGAGGGTCTCGTAGTCCCCACCCCCGCCCTCGTCCACGACGGGGTTCCCCGCGAGACCGTTCGCCAGCGCGAAGACGGCGTCGTTCGTGCTCATGTCGCCGTCGACGTTGATCATCTCGAAGCTCGGCTTCATCGCACGCCTGAGCGCCGACTGGAGCGCGCGCGGCGTCACCACGAGATCGGTCGTGACGAACGCCAGCACCGTGGCCAGCTCCGGCGCCATCATCCCGCTTCCCTTGGCAAACGCCGCCACCGTCGCCTCGACGCCGCCCACGAACACCGTCTGGCTAGAGAGCTTCACCCGCGTGTCGGTCGTCATCACGGCCTCGGCGGCCAGCTCGATGGCGGGGCCTCTGGCCGCCGCCAGCGCGGACGCCGCGCCGACCAGCTTCTGCAACGGGAGGCGCACCCCGAGCACCCCCGTGGACGCGCCGACGACCGCCTCGGGCGCGACCCCCAGAGCCCGCGCCACGGCGTCGCAGACCGCCCGCGCGTCGCGTTCTCCCTCGGGGCCGACCAGGGAGTTCGCGTTCCCGCTGTTGGCGACGATCGCTCGGATAGCGGCCGCCGGCAGGCGCGCGGCGGCGTCGCGGACCGGGCCCGCGCGCGCCGCGTTGACCGTGAAGCAGCCCGCCGCCGCGCACGGAGCCTCGCTGTAGACGAGGGCGAAGTCCCTCCGCGTCGTCTTGATGCCGCAGTTGACCCCGGCGTACGAGAATCCCCGCGGCGTCCTCACTCCGGAGCCCCTCTCACGGCGAGCTGCGCTGGAGGTCGCGGAGGCCGAGAGCCTCGTCCCAGCCGTTCAGGAGGTTGAGGTTCTGGATCGCCTGTCCCGCGGCTCCCTTGAGGAGATTGTCGATCGCCCCGACGGCGATCACCACGTCGTCGTCCGCGGTCGCGCCGACATGACAGGCGTTGGTGCCGACGACGCGCTTGAGCGCCACCTGGTCGGGGGGCATCGCCCTCACGAAGGCCGAGCGTCCGTAGGCGTCCGCCAGGCACTCGGCCGCCCGCGCCGCGGTCGTGCCCGGGCGAGGTCGCGCGTAGCAGGTCGCGAGCAGCCCGCGCTTCACCGGGAGCAGGTGCGCCGTGAAGGTCAGCTTCACGCCCTCTTTCAGCCGGCCGAGGGCGCGTGCGATCTCGGGCGAATGCTGGTGGGACAGGATCCTGTAGGCGCGGGTGTCCTCGTCCACCTCCGCGAACGAGTAGGCCTCGCCGCTCTGACGCCCGGCGCCCGTCACGCCGCTCTTGGCGTCGATGACGAGCCCCGCGGGCTCGACGAGCCCCTCGCGGACCAAGGGGGCGAGCGCCAGCAGCGCAGCCGTCGGGTAACAGCCCGGGTTGGACACGACCGCCGCCCCCTTGGGCGGGGGGCCGAAGAGCTCGGGCAGCCCGTAGTGCGCGCGGTCGAGCCACCCCGGCGAGCCGTGCGGGAAGCCGTACCACTTCGGGTACGCCCCCGCCTCCAGGCGGAAGGCGCCGGAAAGGTCGACGACCTGCTTGCCGCGCTCGGCGAACGCGGGCAGAAGGCGCATGGACACCTCGGCCGAGGTCGCGAGCAGCACGGCGTCCAGCGAGTCGGCCTGATCGACGGCGGAGGCATTCGGGACGTAGCTGAGCCCCTCTCCCCCGCGCACGCCGAGGTGGGCCTCGACGCTCTCCCCGGCCAGCTTGTCGCTCGTGCAGACCACGAGCTGCGTCCGCGGGTGCGTCGCGACGAGCCGCGACGCCACGGCCCCGGAATAGCCCGAGGCGCCCACGACGCCCACTCGCAGCTTGTCCATCCTGAAGCACCGATCTACCGCAAGTTGCCCCGCCGCGCAGCACCGCCTCACCGGAGCCCCCCCCGGGAGGGTCGCGGTTGACACCGCGTGCGCGTCCTTGCAACGATTCCCCCTCGTGGGAGGACTGCTCCGCATCGAAGTCGCCGGCGAAACGAACGTCGGCATGAAGCGCACGCACAATGAGGACAACTTCTCCATCATCGAGGAGAGCGGCCTCTACATCGTGGCGGACGGGATGGGGGGCCACGCCTCCGGCGAGATCGCCAGCAAGATGGCCGTCGACGCCCTGCGCGAGTTCTTCGCGGCCACCGCGAACGACCCCGAGCGCACCTGGCCGTACAAGATGGACCGCTCCAAGGGCTACGAGGAGAACCGGCTCATCACCGGCATCAAGCTCGCCAACCTCCGCATCTACGAGAGCGCCCAGCGCGACACGCGCCAGCGCGGCATGGGGACGACCATCGTCGCGCTCTTCGCCGTGGAGGGCGGCGTGTACCTCGCCCACGTGGGTGACTCGCGCGTGTATCGCCTGCGCGAGGGCAAGCTCGAGCAGCTCACCGAGGACCACTCGCTGCTCAACGACTACATCAAGATGAAGCGGCTCTCGCCCGACGAGATCGCGAACTTCCCCCACAAGAACGTCATCGTGCGCGCGCTCGGGATGAAGGACACCGTCAAGGTCGACACGAGGCTCGAGCAGCCCCGCGGCGGGGACGTCTACCTGCTCTGCTCCGACGGGCTCTCGGGTCCGGTGACCCACGCGGACATGCTCGCCATCCTGGTCAGCTCGGCCGACCTGAAGACCGCCGCGGCGCGCCTCATCGCGAGGGCGAACGAGAGCGGCGGCCCGGACAACATCACGGTCGTGCTCGCCCGCTGGGTATAGCGCCCCGCGCGGGCACGCAGCGGTGCGCGCCGTCGCCAACGCTCCGCCGTTTGCTGCATCCTTGCGGCATGACGCACAGGACGCGGGATCGGACGCTTCGATCGACCACGAACGAACCGAGCAACTCTCGCTCTTTGTCGTGGCGCGCCACAGAGGATTCGAACCTCTGACCTACGGCTCCGGAGGCCGTCGCTCTATCCAGCTGAGCTAGTGGCGCTAGTGTAGTTTCTTCGGCGTTTCTTGCTGTCTTGCGTCCTTCGCCAGAGTCGGCCGCCAGAGTCTGGACGGGGGCGCCAGTTGTACAGCATTTCGTGCCTGATCCAAGTGGCCTGGTAGCAGGTGCGTGTACAGCTCGGTCACTCGCCGGTGCGAATGTCCGAGCAACTTCGACAGCGGGAACGAATCCGGCACCTGCTGCAGGAACAAGCTCGCGAAGATGTGCCGCTCTTGGGCTGCCAGTGCTCCCACCTTGGCCCTGGAGCACGGGGTCGAGGAACGCGCGCACTCGAGCTGGCTGCGCGCCGAATCCCACGCTCTCCGCCAAGGCGCCCGACGCGTGCGCGAGGCGCGCATCACCGCGCCTCGCCCTCGCGCTCGCTCGTGAACCGCCCCCACCGCGCCAGCGTGGCCATCGTGTGCTCGTCGAGCACCGCTTGCTCCCTGGTGTACCCGGGCGCGGTCGCGAACGCCTCGATCGCACGGCCACGCACCACCTCCAGCGCCAGCGGAGACGTCGCACGCACGTCCGCGATACAGGCGGGGTCGAGCAGCAGATCGCACATGCGCGCCTCGCGGTCGCGCGCCCCCAGGAGCACGTTGGGCCCCCATCGCACGGAGAACCGTGCGGCGCGGGTCGCCACGAGCGGCCGCTGCGCGGGCACCACTGCCCCCAGCGCGACGCTCGCGAGGTCCGCCCCCTGGAAGGCGGCCGGCGGCGTCAGACCAAGCGCGTCCAGCATCGTCCGCGCGAGGTCCACGGGGCTCGTGGCCGCGTCGACACGCCTGCCGCCCAGCGCGCCGGCGGCGGGCCAGCGGACCGCGAGCGGCGTCGCGAGCAGCGACTCGTCGAGCCCCTCCGGGTCGCCGAAGGGAACCGCGGCCTCGCTCGTCGCCACGTCGCCGGTCACCAGCACCGCCGTGTCGTCCTCTCGCCCCGCCGCGCGAAGCGCACCGAACAGCCGTCCGAGGGCCGCGTCGTGCACGTCCACCGCGCGGTCGTAGAGCGCCCATGCACGGACGCGGTCTTCGTCCTTGAAGCGACCCGGGTGCTTGCGCACCTTGGTGAGCGCCTCGGCGGCGCGCCGCGGCTCGATGATGCCGAGGTAGCCTTCGGGCGGCATCGCCTTCAGATCCTCGGGCGTCGCGTCCCAGGGCGGGTGGCCGCCGCGCGCGTGCACCACGAGGAGGAAGCGCGAGGACTTGTGCGCGTCGAGCCACGCGGCGGCGTCGTCGAACACGCGCGTCGAGCTCACGTCCTCGATCGGGTCGCGCGCTACGAAGTCGTCCCAGCCGCGCGAGAAGCCGAAGGCGGCGCCCGTCGTGGGGTTCGCCGTGAACATGGCCGTCGCGATGCCGGCCTGGCGGCACGCCTCCTGGATCGTGATCGGCCCGCCGGGCAAGCGCGCGTCCGGGTCGTCGAGGCGGTGGGCGAGCGGTGGCAACCCGGTGAGCATGGACGCCAGGACGCTGCTCGAGAGCGAGCTGACCGCGCGGTTCGCCAGGAACGTCGTGCCGGCCGCCGCAAAGCGCGCGAGCTCGGGGACGGCGTGCGGCCCGCCCCACGGGGCCATCGCGTTCGCCGAGATGCTCCCCAGCACGACGAGCACGACGCCGCGGGCCGCGGGGGGCGCGGTCCCCGAGACCGCTGCGGCGGCCACGACGCGAGGCTCGCCGAGCAGCACGCGGGTGCCCTTGGTCGCGCGCTTGACGACCAGTTCGATCGACGCGAGCGCCCCGTCTCCCTCGAGACCAGTCACCGGGACGGACCACGGCGCCCAGCCCGAGTCGCCGCTGCCCGCCCGCGCCACCCCGAGCACCACGGGCGCCCGCCTGTCGCGCAGCAAGCGGGCCTCGACGTCTGCCTCGCCGCCGCCGGCGGTCGCCAGCGAGACCTCGACCGTCGCGTTCGCGGGAATCCACCCCGAGCACCGCACGAAGCCGGGGCCACGCAGCGACAGGGCGCGCATCGATCGACCTCCCACGGCGGCGTCGACTGCCACGTCCGCCCTCGTCGGCGCGGCGTACGGCTCGCCGGGGTCGCCGGTGCCGACGTGGACCCAGTCGATCTCGGCGAGGGCCTCGCTGCCGACGTGCGACCCACCGACGAAGCGCAGAGACACCTCGTGACCGCCGGGCGCGAGGGTGAGGGGCGACGACGCCCGCGCCACGACGATCTGCGCCTCTCCCCTCACGAGGGACGCGTTCCCGACCGACTTGCCATCGATCGTGATCGAGACCCCGCGGGCCATGACGCCGCGGATTCGCGCCTCGACGTACGCGCTCGCGTCGGGTGCGTCGCTCGCCACGACCGGCCAGTAGAAGCTCGCCGTGATCCCCCGGGAGCGTACACGCAGCCACGTGGCGCCCTCGTGCTCCACCGTCTCGTCCTCGCCTCGGCCCAGCCACCCGGGGTGCAGGCTCGAGTGCATCGAGCCGTCCCCGAAGTCGAGCAATACCCCGCGATGTCCGAACGAGCATCCGTCGAGTCCGCGGACCACGTCCAGCACGACGGCTCGCGCGGAAGCGCCCGGTGCCGGCGTCTCGGCGACGGGCGGCGCGCCCGGCGCATCGCTCGACGCCCGCTTGCACGAGCACACCGGCGCGAGCGCCAGCGATACGAGCAACGCCGACGCGAAGCGATTCACGGCAAGAGCCGCCTAGCACGGGCGAGGCTCGCGAGGCCATCAGAAGACGAGAGTCCGGAGAGAAGGATCCGGAGTTCAGGCGAGGCTCTTTTCCGCGCGCGCACGCCGTGCGGGTGCGTAACTTCACGCACGGCTGCTGGCGGCGCCGACGCTGACAGTACCCGCTATCGTTGACATTCGTTACTGTCACAGTTATAGATGAGCCATGCGGTTCAGGCGACGACACCCTCGAGCCCGGCGGGAAGACAACCTGGACTTCGTGGAGGCGACGATGCACCGCCCGCGCCCCTGCGACGCGTGTGGCGCGGCGCTCGCGCCGGGCGAGGTCGCGCGTATCGGCGTGACGCGAGGCACGCACGCACGCTACGTCCTGTGCAGCCGCTGCACCCCGGAGGACCTGGCGGCGCGCAAGCAGACGACCGCCGCGGCGCTCGTCGCGACGTCGGCACCGGCTGCCTTCGACACGGCGGGCATGCGCCGCGGCTCGCTGGCCGTCTGGATCGCGGTAGGCCTGGTGGGCGTCGCTGCGCTCGTTACGTCGCGCACCGGCCGTCGCCTCCTCGCCACCGGCTGGGTCGTCCTCAAGGCGTCGGGCAAGGCCGCCTGGGCGCGCCTGCAGGGCCGACCGGACGAGGGTCCAGCCATCGTTCGCCACGCGTTCGAGGACCTCGGACCTACGTACATCAAGCTCGGTCAGCTGATCGCCTCGAGCCAGGGGATGTTCCCCGAGCGTTACTGCCAGGAGTTCCGCAAGTGCCTCGACCAGGTCCGACCGTTCGAGTTCGCGGACGTCGAGCGGACGCTCCGGGAGGAGCTCGGGCGAGACCCCGCGGAGGTGTTCGCCTGGATCGACCGCGAGCCGCTCGCGTCCGCGTCGATCGCACAGGTGCACGCGGCGAGGCTGCTCGACGGCCAGGAGGTCGTCATCAAGGTGCAGCGGCCCAGGATCGGCAAGGTGGTCGAGGCCGACCTGCGCGTCCTGAAGCTCGGGGCGCGCGCCGTGGGCATGCTGCCGCACGGGGAGCTCGCCAACCCTGCGGGCGTCGTCGAGGACTTCGAGGCCAACATCCGCGAGGAGCTCGACTTTCGCCTGGAGGCCGGGAACATGGCCGAGTTCAACCGGATCATGGCCTCGCAGGGGCAAGACCAGGTGGTCGCCCCGCGCGTGATCAGTGAGCTCTCGGGCGGGTGCGTGCTGGTCATGGAGCGATTCTTCGGCTGCCGGGTCGACGACGTCGAGAAGCTCCGCGCGGGCAACGTCGACGCCGAGGCGAAGCTCCTGCTCGGTATGCGCGCCTGGTTACAGTGCATGATCCTGCACGGCTTCTTCCACGGCGACGTCCACGCAGGCAACCTGATGGCGCTCGACGACGGGCGCATCGGATTCCTCGACTTCGGCATCGTGGGCCGCTTCGCGCGCGAGCGGCGCGAGCAGGTGACGGATTACCTGATGGCGTTCGCGTCGGGCGACTTCCGCCGACTGGCAGAGGTCATGGTCGCGATGGGCTCGATCGAGGACGGCGAGGTCGATCTCGACGCGCTCGCCGGCGACCTGGAGGCTGCATACGGGCCGATGCTGGCCAGCGAGCTCTCGGCCATCAAGTACGCGGACGTCATCCCGGCCATCATGAGCGCGGGCGTCCGCCACGGGATGCGCCTGCCGCGCGACTTCGTCCTGGTCGTCAAGCAGATGCTCTACTTCGACCGATACGCCAAGCTCCTCGCGCCGCGCCTGAACGTGTTCCAGGACCCGCGCATCGTCTCGGGTCTGATGAACGACATGATGCAGGCGCGTATGCAGGCTGCCTGAGGCAAGGGCCCCTGCTACATTCGCGCGGGCGCCCGTCATGCCCGCGTCCGAGTCGACTCCGCCGAGCCGCCCACCCGAGCCCAGCGGCGTGCTGGTGCTCCGGTTCGGCACCGCCCTCGGCCTCGCGGCGGCCGCGGCGCTCGCCAGCACTTTCCCGGCGGCGACGCGCGTCGCGGGCGCGCTCGCGGGGGCGGAGTCGACGCTGCGAGTATGGACGGCCGTCGCGACGGCCGCACTCGGACCCATGCTCGCCGCGGTCGTCGTCCTGCGAGGGGCGCGCGAGGGGCTGAGGGCGTTCGGCGGTTCCGGCGCCGAGCTCCGTGCGGTCGGGGCCGTGCTGTGGCTCGCGTCTCTCTTCGTCGGGCTCGCCATGCTCGGGGGCATGCTGCGGGCCACGACGCACAACCACGCGCTCGCGGGCGTCACGTTCGCGTTCGGCGCCGTCGCGCTCGCGCTGGGGGCAGCGGCGTTCTGCGCGCGCGTCGTCGCGATCCTGGGTGACTCCTCGGCAGGCACTCGGCGCGCGCTCGTCGGAGTACTGGGTGGGGTCGCCGTGCTCGCGGTGGCCTGGACGCTCGCGCGCTTCGCGCGGGCCGTTTCGCACGACGCTGCGCCCTCCACGGCGGCGAGCACGGTCCTGGACCTGCTGGCCTTCGCGCTGGCGGCCGTGTTGACGACGAACCGCTCCCTGGTCGCACGACGCTGGCTGGCGCTCGTGGGACCTCCGATCGCGGTCGTCATCGCGGCGGCGGGCCTGTCGACCATGCGCGACACGCGGCTCTGCGACGCCATCGCAGAGTACGCGCCGACCTTCGCGCCGGCCGTGTCGGTCCTGCGGGTTCGCTGAGGCCCCCGGGCGCGTGCTAGAGCGATGCTTCGGGGCTTCCGGGCATCGTACGGTGGCGAGGGCAGCATGCGGCGAGCGGTGGCGATGATTGGCCTGGTCCTCCTGGTGACAGGAGTCGCGTCCCGCGCCGCGGCGGATCCCTCGACCTCGACCCCGACCTCGACCTCGACTCCCCCCTCTCTCGCCACCCATCCCCCTCCTCCGCTCGACACTCCGCCCACCCCGTCCAGGCCGTTCTACCAATCCACCTGGTTCTGGGGCGCCATCGGCGCCATGGCCTTCGCCGGGGGTGCGCTCTATCTGGTCTCACGCGACAACGGCTCGCAGACGATCCATCTTGAGATGCAGGTGCCGCACTGATGCGTAGTGGCAAGCTCGCCCTCCTCGCGGCGGTCATGGCCTTCGCGCTCGCGTGGACGCGGTGGTCGCTCGCCGGGGTCGAGCCCGACGGCCCGGGCGAGATGCCGCCGCGTGACGTCAGCGTGTTCGTCCAGCCGTCGGCCGCCGAGCTCGCGCCCATGCCCGCGGACTTCGAGAGGATCGAGAACGGCTGGCTCACGCTCGAGTTCCCGTCGAGCGTCCGCGACCGGATCGAGCCTCTGGCCCGCGCGGCCGACGACCTGCGCGCGGGACTGTCGGAGGACATGGGACAGCCGGTCCTGGACCATGCGCTCGTGCGCGTCGCCCGCACCCCCGAGCAGATGGCGGAGCTCGCCCCCCGCGGCGCCCCGCCCCCGGCGTACGCCGCGGGGGTTGCGTACTCGTCGCTGCACCTCGCTCTTCTCGCCCTGCAGGCGCCCGACACGTGGGAGGCGCCCGACGCCGCGGAGCTGCTGCGCCACGAGCTGGCGCACCTGGCGCTCGCCGACGCCGTGGCGGGGCACCACGTCCCGCGCTGGTTCGACGAGGGGCTGGCGATCCGCGAGTCGGGCGAGGCGTGGATGAAGCGCTGGGAGGCGCTGTGGAACGCTTCGCTGGGCAATCGCCTCCTACCGCTGGCAGAGCTCGACCGGGGATTCCCGAGCGACCGGTACGACGTGAACATCGCCTACGCCGAGTCGGCAGACTTCGTCCGCTTCCTGATGCGAAGCGCAGACCGCGCGCGCTTCGGCTCGCTCGTCCAGCGCGTGCGCGCCGGAGCGTCGTTCGACCGCGCCCTCGAGGACGCGTACGGAACGAGCGTTCGCAAGCTGGAGTACGAATGGAAAGAAGAGGTCGGCCGTCATTTCGGCATGGTCCCCATGCTGACGGGAGGCGGCGTCCTCTGGGCGATCATCGTCGGGCTCGCGTTCGCGGCGTGGCTGAAGAAGCGCGCCCGGGCGCGGGCGAAGCTCGCTCAGTGGGCCCGCGAGGAGGCCGCGCTGGACGCCGCGATCGCGGCGGCCGAGGCGTCGCGCAAGCAAGCCGAGCTCGAGCCAGCCGAGGACGAGCTGCCTGCGAGCGGACCGCACGCCCCGGTCGTGGAGCACGAGGGCCGCTGGTACACGGTGCACTGACGGCCGGAGACGCCCTGATCGAGCCTCCGTCTACTTGCTGCGAAGCGGAAGGATGGCGCTGACGCGCGGGTCGCGCAGGTACAGGCCGCCCCAGGCGATGACGCCGAGGAGAAAGGGCATCGCGAAGGCGGGGTCCTCGACGCGCACGTGCGTGGCGATCGCTCCGCCGAGGTAGCCGGTGACGAGCACGGCGCCGAGGACTGCCGTGCGCGGCACGGCGTAGAGAACGGCGCAGAGGACCTCGAGCAGGCCGATCGGCGTCATGAGCCGCTCGGGGTACCCGAACTTGGCCGTCATCTGCTCGACCACGCCGGGCGCGTGCGACAGCTTGCCGGTCGCGCTGAGCACCATGGCGGCGATGGGCAGCGCGCTCAGAGCTCGACCGGTCCAGAGCTTCCACTTGGCCGGGCCCGGTGCGGTCGACACCGGGTGGCTGGTAACGGCGGTGGTCATGACGGGATTCGATGCGCCGGGCGCGAAAGGCGTTACGACCCGTCCGCGGATGAGCTGCCGGGCGCGTCGTGCCGGACGCTCTCACCCCTCGCCGCGGCGGCCGAGCTTGCGCGCGAGCGGCGCCACGTACCACGTCAGCGCGATGAGGGTCCCGGTCGCGCCGGCGGCATAGGGAGCCCAGCCGGGCCCCAGGACCATGCCCGACATGAAGAACATGACCCCGCAGATGGCCAGAGCCAGGAACGCGACCCCGATGATGGCGAAGCCGTTCGCTCGCAGCAGCAGCCGTTCCTTGTCCTGCGCGCGAAACGAGATTCTGTGGTTCGACGACGGGGCGATCATGAACACCGCGGCGATCGTCGTGAAGGTGAACGTCGAGAAGAACACGGCGCGCGACGCCGCGGTGAGCATCTCGAAGCGCGCATAGAAGGGCACTGTCAGCAGGAAGGCGAAGAGCATCTGGACGCCCGGGAGAGCGATCCTCAGCTCGCCGAGCAGCTCGTTGAGCTCGCGATCGACGCGCTGCTTTCTCGTCTCGCCACCCGGCTCCGTGTCAGGCACCGTGGAAGCGTATCTCGGATCGAGGCGCGCGCGCGGGGCGCCGGGCGTCTCGTCGGCTCAGAGCAGCACCGTCGGGCACCCGGCGACGATCCGCACGTCCAGCACGTCGCCGCCCTGGATCGCCTGGCAGCTCGCGCCGAGGATGGTCACCGTGTCATCGGCGAGCGTCCAGCCGTCGGCGCCCGACTGCGGGAGCACCCGCTCGTCGAGGAACACGTTCACCAGCGTGGGGTCGGGCGGCACGCCGTCGAGCTTGAGGGTGCAGGTGCCGGCGATGCTCGCCGCGATCTTCTTGAGGGCCGCCAGCAGGACCGACTGATCCGCCATGTCGACGGCGTAGTACTGCGGCTCGCCCGTCCTCGCCGTGCCGCCAGCCTGTGCGAGCTGGTCGAGCAGCGTGGCGTAGGGCGCGCTGCCGGGCACGCCGAGCACGTAGACCGGGACGCTCTTGGCGAGCGCCGTCACCGCGTCGATGGTCGGCGCCGAGTCGAGGCAAGACTGCGCACCACCGTAGATCGTGCCAGTGCAGCAGTTGACCGGACCGCCCGGAGTGCAGCCCGGATCCGCGCTCTCGATGTTCACCTGACACTGGCCTGCCCCGTTCGGGTCCATCCCGCAGGTCGCGCTCGGGTTGCAGTTGGGACCCCCGTCGGTGGCGAGGATCACGTAGGTCTGCCCCGGCAGCGACTGTATCCTGGGGGCGAGCGCCTGGAGGGTCGCGGCCGTGGGGGTGCCGCCACTGGCGGAGACGTACCGGAGCGCCGCCAGCATGCTGTTGACGACGGGCCCCGGCCGACCGGCCGGAGCGTCGCCGTGCTGCGTGGCGAACTCCTCGACGCCAGGCGCGCACGAGTCGCGGGCGGGATCCGGGAAGACCGCCACGCCGACGTTCACCCGCGGGCCGAGGGCGACGACGAGATCGGCCAGAGCGCTCTTGACCAGACCCCACTTGTTGGACTCGAGCATGCTCGCCGATCGGTCGAGCACGAAGTAGAGGTTCGGCACGGCGCCGAGCAGCTGCTGGTCCACGCAGGCGCACACGCCCCCCTCGGGGCCGAGGTTGCACGTCGGGGCGGTGAGCTGGGCGTCGAAGTTGAACGACTCGCCGCCGTCGAGCACGCCGGGGGGAACGACGTCGAGGAGCCACGGGGGACGGCCCGGCGAGCCGCAGGCGCCCACCGCCGCGAGGGCGCCCAAGAGGCCCCAGGTCGCCACCGCGGCGGAGCGAGGGCGGCGCGGATTGCCCATGATCGATCAATCGTAGCTCAAGAAGCCGAAAAACGGGCGCCTCGGCAGCCCCGCGAGGTGCAATCCTTGGCGCGTGCTCCCCGCCGGCCGGACAGTGACCCGCACCCTCGCGGCGCTGGGCGTCGTGCTGGCCCTGGGGGGTGTGCCGGGGGCAGCGCTCCGGTCCCTGGCGGTCGACTCCACGACGGCGGCGCTGCCCGACGCCCCGGACCGCGACGGGGCGGCCGACGTCACGGTGCGCGGCGAAGCGGGCGCACCGGTCTTCGGGGCGCGGGTCCGCGCGATCGCGCTCGTCGACGAGCGCGGCTACCTCGCCGACTCGCGAGAGACCGACGCCGCGGGACACGCGCGCTTCGCGAGGCTCCCGCGCGGCGAGATCTGGCTCGTCGCCGACGCGCCCGGTCGCGCGCGCGGCTCCGCCCGCGTCGTGATCGACGTGGATCCGCGCGCCATCACGCTCGACCTCGGCCCCGAGCACACGATCGACGTGGCCGTGACCGACGAGCTCGGGGCGGCGATCGCCGGCGCGGAGATCGAAGCCGCGGAGCCCGGCGACCCGCTCCCGATCGGGGCGCGCGCCGGCGAGGACGGCATCGCGCACGTGACCCGCCTGGGGCCGGGGCCGTGGCGCCTCGCGGCGCGGGCCGCCGGGTACGAAGAGGCCGCGGGCCGGGCGTCTCGGGACGGCGAGGTCGTCGCGCTCGTGCTGCGGAGGCTGAGCGCGATCCTGGTCCACGTGGTCGGTCCGGACGACCGAGCGACCGCCGGCGCCAGGGTGGCGGTGGCCGGGGCCACGCTGTGGCCGCCGCGGGCCGGTGAGACGGACGCCAGGGGAGACATGCGCATCGGGGGGCTGTCCGCCGGCTCGTACGCGCTCAGGGCCTCCAAGGGCGATCTGGTGTCGCCGACCGAGCTTGGAGCGCAGGTGGGCCGCGGACAGGAGAAGACCGTCACGCTCCGGCTCGCCGCCGGGGCATTCGTCGGCGTCCGCGTGACCGACGGCGAGGCAGAAGACGCGGAGCCCCTCGCGGGCGCCCAGGTCTCCCTCGCGGAGGCGGGGCTCTCCCCCTTCCCGCTCGAGGCGACGACCGACGCGCGGGGCCGCGCGCGCCTCGGCCCGATCTCGGCGGGCTCCGCGACGCTCGACGCGCACGCCGACGGCTTCGTTTCGCGCGGCGCGGTCTCCGTGTCCGCCCCGCCGCCAGCGGAGACTCGCGTCGCGCTCTTGCGAGCGGGCACGCTCACCGGGCGCGTCGTCGACTCTCGGGGCAGGCCGATCGACGGCGCGACGATCGAGATCGCCGGTACGGACGCGAGCGGCGGGCCGATCTTCGACGACCCTCGCCGCGCGAGGTTCCGCGCGACGACGTTCGACGCGATGCTCGCCGGTCCGGCCGCGCTCGTGCCGGCGGGCGAGCTGGGCGTCATGCCCGGTCCGGTCACTCCCATCCCGCACCAGGGAGCGGGCGGCGGGGACGTCGCGCCCTCCCGGGGAGCGGCGCGCCCGTCTCCGGAGGTCGAGCCGTGGGTGACGAGGGCCGACGGCACCTTCCGCGCCGCCCCCGCGACGCCGGGACGCATCAGAGCCATCGTGCACCACCCGCAGCACGTCGAGGCAGAGAGCGAGGTCGTGACGCTTGCGCCCGGCGGCGAGCAGCACGTCGACGTCGTGATGCACGAGGGCGGCTCGCTCGAGGGGCGGGTGCTCGACGCGCACGACCGGCCGGTCGAGGGCGCGCGCGTGACGGTGTCGGCGACGCTCGGCACGCTCGAGCGCACGACCCGCACCGCGGGCGACGGTGCGTTCGCGTTCGCCGCGTTGCCGGACGCGGTCAGCCTCACTGCGAGCGCCGCCGACGACGCCCAGCCCGACGTGCGCCTCGCCGTCTCGGTCCCCGAGGGCGGCAGGAAAGAGATCACGATCCACCTGCCCGACCCGCACGAGCCGCTCCCCGTGACGGTCGTGGACGATCGAGGGGCGGCGGTCGGCGCCGCGCAGATCACGACGAGCTCGCTCTCCGCCGACTCGCCGCTCCGGGCGACCACCTTCACCGACGCGAACGGCGAGGCGACCATCCCGCGCGCCCGCGGCCTCCCGCTGCGGGTCGAGGTGCGCGCGCCCCACCGCGCGCCGCGCGTCGTCACGACCGACGGGACGCGCGAGTCTCTGCGGGTCGAGCTTCTGCCGGGCGAGGGCGCGACGGGCGAGGTGGTGGCGGCGCGGGGCGGGGACGCGATCGCCGGCGCGGAGGTCACTCTCTACACGGACATCGGGGTGCGGCGGGCGCGCGCCGACGCGAAGGGCGCGTTCGCGCTGGCCGACCTCG